>NZ_JBEYUV010000035.1:0-63424 GCF_040643685.1 Nocardioides sp. NPDC047086 | reverse complement strand
CCGCAACGCCCGCTCACGCATCTCGGAGGAGTACTTCTTCGGCATCGTTCCCAATCCTGTCAAAGATGTCGGAACGAAACCCAGGGCGAATCAGTGCCCGGGTTGACCGCCGTGCTTGTGAACCGTTCACAAGGTGTCATCGGCTTGTAAAAGCACCGCCGACACCGCATCCCCCAGGAAGAACCACCAGCCCTGGACTCCCAAGCCCGTACCCAACCCAAAGAATTCCGCGCCAAACCCCGCCGCCGACCCGATAACCAGCCAAAATTCTCGACGGGTCCCGGTGTCCAGGATCGCCGAAGGCGACCGGCGAAGCCGGCGGCCGCACGCCGTCATCTCGACAAGCTCGATACATCGCCTTGACTCCGGGATCCGGCGAGAACACCCTCCATAACGGGTCGGCGGCCACCAGCCCAACGAGATACCCCGACCCCGCGGCGCCCCTCGACCGGCCGCCACCGTTGAACCAAGACACACCGCGCAGCGCTATCGCACACCCGACCCGCCTGCGGCGATAGTGCATGGGCAACCCGCCCCGACCGTGGCACCATCGAGACATGGCTGTGCCGGACGTGCTGCGTCCCTATGTCACGTCATTGATCGCGTATGACGTGGACTTCGGGGCGCCGGGGATGCACCGGGGGATGCCGTCGGCCGAGGTGACGTCCGCGCTGCCGGTCGACGATCCTCTGGTCACGTCGTGGGGGAGCGGGAGCGAGCCGGTGACGGCGTGGTCGCTGGTCTCGGGGCTGCACACCCGGCCGGCGACGATCCACCATCACGGGTACCAGCGAGGAGTGCAGCTGGGGTTGACGACCGCGGGGGTGCGGGCGCTGTTCGGGATGCCGGCCGCGGCGTGGCGTGGCGAGCTCTTGGCGCTTGACGAGGTTGCGGCACCTGGGGGCGTACGTCATCTTCCTGAGTTGCTGGCCGAGGCTGACCCGCGCACGTGGGAGCGAGTGGTGGTCGCCGGGGTGATCGACGCGCTGGCACGGTACGGCGAGCCCGGTCCCAGGGCGGAGGTGGGCCGCGCGCTCGCGCTGCTGACCGGGGGAGCGGGGGTGCAGGAGGTGGCCGACGACGTCGGCTACAGCCGCCGGCGGATCAGCGATCTGGTGCGCGCCGAGACCGGGGTGGCGCCGAAGCAGTTCCAGCGGCTCGCCCGCTTCGACCGCTCCCGTGGTCTCGTCGGCCGGATTCCACTGGCCCATGCGGCGACGGTCTGTGGCTATGCAGACCAGGCGCACCTGACCCGCGAGTGGCAGGAGTTCGCCGGGTGTACGCCGACGACCTGGCTGCGGGAGGAGTTCCCATTCGTTCAAGACCTGGCCGATGCGTCGGCGGTTGACTCGGGTGCATGAGCACTGAACAGAAGTTCGACGTAGCGAAGATCAAGTACTGGCAGTCGATGGCGTTCCAGGACGCCGAGGCGATGATGACGTGGCTGAGCGCAATCGGCTTCGTCGAGCACTCCACCTACCGCGAGGGCGGCATCGTGGTCCACGCCGAGTGGCTCTGGCCCGCCGGGGGAGGGCTGATGTTCGGCCAGGTACGTGAGGGTGGCGCGATCAAGTCGACCGGAGGATCCTCGGCTTACCTGATCGACGACCGCCCCGACGCCGTCTTCGACAAGGCGGTCGCCGCCGGCGCCACCGTGGACCGACCGATGGTCGACCAGGACTACGGCGGCAGGGGCGGCACGGTGACCGATCCGGAGGGCAACTCCTGGTCCTTCGGCAGCTACCAGCCGTCCTGATCGCGAGGCGATATCGCACACCCTAGTCGCTGGCCGCGATAGCGCACCACGACCGCTGAGACGAGGAGGATCCGGTGGCACCGACCCTTTAGCCTTGGAGGCATGACACAGATCGGGGGAGCAGGGGGAGGGCTGTCGACTCTGACCGGCCCGGTCGAGATCGTCGGAGTCGGCCTGCTCGGCACCTCGGTCGCGCTCGCCTGCGCGTCCGCCGGCCTGGACGTGCTCCTCAGCGACTCGGTCGCCAGTCACGTGCGCACCGCGACCGGCCTCGGCGCCGGCCGCCGACGCAAGCCCGGCGACACGCCGCAGCTGATCGTCGTCGCGGTTCCGCCGGCTCACCTCGGTGAGGTGATCACCCGGGCCCTGGCCGACAGCCCGGACGCGGTCGTCACCGACGTCGGCAGTGTGAAGGCGTCGCCGCTGGCCTACGTGCGTGAGCACAGTCCGGACGACGTGCGGCGTTACGTCGGCAGCCACCCGATGGCCGGCAGCGAGCGTTCCGGTCCGCTGGCCGCGACCTCGGCGCTGTTCGAGGGACGGCCGTGGGCGGTCACGCCGCACGCGGAGGCCGACCCTGTCGCGGTCGAGCTCGTCGAGCGGCTCGCCACGCTGTGCGGCGCCGTGCCGCTCACCCTCAGCCCGGAGGACCACGACCAGGCCGTTGCCCGCACCTCGCACGTGCCGCACCTGATGGCCGCGCTGGTGGCCGGCCGCCTCGCGGTCGCACCCGAGGGTCACCTCGGCCTCAGCGGCCAGGGGGTGCGCGACGTGACCCGGGTCGCCGCCGGTGACCCGGGCCTCTACGGCCAGATCGTGGCCGGCAACGCCCGCGCGGTGACCGACCTGCTGACCGAGGTGCGCGCCCAGCTCGACGAGATGATCGCGGCGGTCGGCACGGGCGACGCGGCCGCCCTGGACGTACTTCTCAAGGAGGGGCAGGCCGGCACCCGGGCCATCCCTGGCAAGCATGGCCGGCCGCAGGCTGCGCAGGCGAGCGTCTACGTCACGGTCCCCGACGAGCCCGGCAACCTGGCCCGGCTCTTCGCCGACGCGGGGGAGAGCGGCGTCAACATCGAGGACGTACGCATCGACCACGACCCCGGCCGCCCGGTCGGTGTCATGGAGCTGATCGTGGCCGCCGACGCCGCCGACCGGATGCAGGCGGTTCTGGAGTCCCGGGGTTGGGTCGCTCACCGGTAGGCTCCCGCCCGTGAGCAGCAGCAATCCCACCACTGGCCCCGCACGCATCGTCATCGCCGTCGACGGCACCTCCGGCTCCGGAAAGTCGAGCACCTCGCGCGGGGTCGCAGACCGCCTGGGCATGCGCTTCCTCGACACCGGTGCGATGTACCGCGCGATGACCTGGTGGATGCTCAGCAACGACGTCGACGTGCACGACGCCGACGCGGTCGCCGCCGCGGCCGGCAAGCCCGTGATCACCTCCGGCACCGACCCGCTCGGACCCACGATCGCCCTCGACGGGGTCGACGTCTCGGTCGAGATCCGCAGCGACCGGGTCAACGCGGCGGTCTCGCCGGTCGCCACCGTCCCCGAGGTCCGCGCCCGGCTGATCGCGCTCCAGCAGCAGGAGATCCGCGACGCGCTCGCCGCCGGCTCCGGCATCGTGGTCGAGGGCCGTGACATCGGCACCGCGGTCTGGCCCGAGGCCGACCTGAAGCTGTACGTCACCGCCGACCCAGCCGCCCGCGCCGCGCGCCGCGCGGCCGAGGAGGGCGGCACCGACGCGGAGGCCGTCCGCGCCTCGCTGGAGAACCGCGACAAGATCGACTCCACCAAGGGCGGTGCGGTGGTGCCGGAGGGCGCCACGCACCTCGACACGACGCCCTACACGCTGGAGGAGGTCATCCAGCAGGTGATCGAGCTGGCGCAGAAGGCGGGGGAGTGAGAGACCTTCCACACACGGATGGAGTCGAGCACCCCACCCGCTGGCCGCTCTATCACCTCAACGTCTACGCCCGGTGGCTGATCCGGCGCCGCTTCGACGTTCGGCTGCACGAGACCGGCAACATCCCGGCGACGGGGCTGGTCGTCTTCGCCTCCAACCACATCGGCATCATCGACGGGCCGCTGCTGGCGATCTTCACACCGCGGCCGGTGCACGCGCTCACCAAGCTGGAGATGTTCGAGCACTGGTTCCTCGGGCCGTTCCTGCGCTGGGCGGGCCAGATCCCGCTCTACCGCTTCGGCAGCGACCCGGCGGCGGTGAAGACGGCACTGCGGGTGCTGCGCGAGGGCAACGCGATGGGCATCTATCCCGAGGGCACGCGGGGTGCCGGCGACCTGGTGCGGTTCAACCGCGGCGCCGCCTATCTCGCGCTCGCCTCGGGTGCTCCGGTGGTGCCGGTGACGATGCTCGGCAGCCGGGATCCGGGTGGCGGGCTCTCCTCGCTGCCGCACAAAGGTGCTCGGATCGACATCGTCTATGGCGAGCCTTTCCCCGTCGAGCGCGTAGGCTGGCCACGTACCAGGGAACAAGTCGGGCATGTCTCGGGTTTGCTCCAGAAGCACATGCAGGTCCAACAGGACCATGCCCTGGCGTTGACCGGTCGCGAACTGCCCGGTCCGCTACCTACCGAGGAGAACGATGACTGACCCCGACGTTTCGTACGAGGACGTACGAGACTTGAACGAGACCGACGAGACCCCGACCGGCCCGCTGCCGGTGCTGGCGGTCGTCGGCCGCCCGAACGTCGGGAAGTCGACCCTCGTCAACCGGATCATCGGCCGCCGCGAGGCGGTCGTCCAGGACGTACCCGGCGTGACCCGTGACCGGGTCTCCTATGACGCCGACTGGAACGGCAAGGCGTTCACGCTGGTCGACACCGGCGGCTGGGATCCCGACGCCCAGGGTCTGGCCGAGCGGATCGCCGCCCAGGCCGAGATCGCGGTCTCCCTGGCCGACGCCGTCCTCTTCGTGGTCGACGCGACCGTCGGCATCACCGACGCCGACGAGGCGGTCGTACGCATCCTGCGCAAGTCCGGGAAGCCGGTCGTCCTGGCCGCCAACAAGGTCGACGACCTGCGCACCGAGGCCGAGGCGGCCGCGCTGTGGAACCTCGGGCTCGGCGAGCCGTGGCCGGTCTCCGCACTGCACGGTCGCGGCTCGGGCGACATGCTCGATGCGATCCTCGAGGTGCTCCCCGAACCGCCGCCGCTCCCTGAGGGCGCCGAGATCGGTGGCCCGCGGCGGATCGCGCTGGTCGGCAAGCCCAACGTCGGCAAGTCGAGCCTGCTCAACAAGCTGGCCAAGGAGGAGCGGGCGGTCGTCGACAACGTCGCCGGCACCACCGTGGACCCGGTCGACGAGCTGATCGAGCTCGGCGGCCGCGAGTGGCGTTTCATCGACACCGCCGGGATCCGCAAGCGGGTCAAGGAGGCGTCGGGCCACGAGTACTACGCCTCCCTGCGCACCACGACCGCCATCGACCGTGCCGAGGTGGCCGTTCTCGTCCTCGACGGTGGGGAGAAGATCTCCGAGCAGGACATCCGCATCCTGCAGACCGTCCGCGAGGCCGGCCGGGCGCTGGTGATCGCGTTCAACAAGTGGGACCTCGTCGACGAGGACCGTCGCTGGCAGCTCGACCGCGAGATCGAGCGCGATCTCGTCCAGGTGAAGTGGGCCCCGCGGATCAACGTCACCGCCCGCACCGGCTGGCACGTCGACCGCCTGGTCCCGGCGCTCGACAAGGCCCTGGAGGGCTGGGAGACGCGGATCGGCACCGGCGCGCTCAACTCCTTCCTCGGTCGCCTCGTCGCCGAGCACCCGCACCCGGTCCGGTCCGGCAAGCAGCCGAAGATCCTCTTCGGCACCCAGCCCTCGACCGCGCCGCCGACGTTCGTCCTGTTCACCAGCGGCAAGCTCGAGGCCTCCTACGAGCGCTTCATCGAGCGCCGCCTGCGCGAGGAGTTCGGCTTCGTCGGCACCCCGATCGTGCTCCAGCAGCGGGTTCGGGAGAAGCGGAAGCGCTAGTCGGAGTCCGGGGTGGGCGGCAGCTGGCCGTCCACCCCGGCCTGCACCCAGCCGTTGTTGGCGGCATGCCAACCCAGTTGCATCCGGGTCTCGACACCGGCCAGGTCCAGCAGCGCCCGCACCCGACGCTGGACGGTACGCAGCGACGTACCGAGCTGTTTGGCGACGGCCTGGTCGGTGAGCCCGGCGAGCAGCAGACCGAGGACCTGCGCGTCCTCGTCGTCGACCTGACCGGCGACGTCGCCGGTGAGCCCCGAGGTGCCCACCAGCATCGGGGTCGCCTGGTCCCACACGTTCTCGAAGAGCGCGATCAGCGCGTCGAGCAGGGTGCTCTCCCGGACCAGCAGCGCACCGACGACGTCGCCCGAAGAAGTCAGCGGCATCAGCGCGAGCCGCCGGTCGACGACGATGAGCCTGAGCGGCACCTGGTCGGCGAACCGGACCTCCTCGCCCGCGTCGGTGGCCTCGATCGCCTCGTCGACCGTCACGTCGTGGCTCTCGAGCATGCTGCGTTCGACGACGACGCGATACAGCACACCCCGCGCGACGGCCTTGTTCTCGGCCGAGTTCTCCTGGCTGGTGGTCACGATCACCGGCGGGCGGACGAAGGCGTCGACCCGCTCGCGGGCACCGAGCTGGACCTGCTCGAACCGGTGCCGGACGGCGTCCTCGCCGTGGATGACGTCGACGACGTCCGTGGGTCCGCGGCCGGCCGCGGCCACCCGGTAGGCCTCGTCGAGGCGGCTGAGCTCGATCTCGGCATGCCGTACCTCGTCCTGCTGCCGGGCGAGCAGCGCACCGAGAGCGATCGCGGGCGGGGCCGCGGCGAAGCGCCGCTCGTCGCCGGTGATCCGCGCGGCCAGGCCGTACTCCTCGAGCCGACGCAGCAGCAGATGAGCCTCTCCCGGGGAGGTGCCGAAGGCGCTGAGGGCGGCCGCGAACTCGGCGGCGGTGGCGGAGGGCATGGTGATGAGCTCGCCGTAGGCGAGGGTCTCATCCGGGGTCAGACCGAGCACGTCGCCGAGCATGTCACTTCTGCGACAGAACGATGGTGTTCCACCGCTGACGGAGGCTCGCCATGCCGTAAAACCGCCACGACATGGCTCTTGTCGCCTGTCGCGTGCCATTGACAAGGTCCATCTCCATGAGACCCCCAACCAGATCCGGCCGCTCGGCCGCCACCAGGGCCGTCGCGGCTGCAGCCGCCGCGACTGCCCTGGTCGCGACCATGGCCACCAGTGCGCACGCGACCCCAGGCACCGACCCTACGCCTGAGGCCCCCCAGACCGACGCCGGCAGCACCACGGCCGGCACGGCTCCTCGTACGCCCGCTCTCGAGGACGGCCGGACCACGATCACCCTCGTGACCGGCGATGTCATCGACGTGACCGCGACTGACGACGGCGTCCTGACCCTCGGTTTCGACTCCGCCGCCGGCGCCGTCGAGACCCAGCAGGTGGGCGACCACCTCTACGCGATCCCCACCGCCGCCAAGCCCTACCTGGCCGCGGGCACCCTCGACCGCCGGCTCTTCGACGTCACCGCACTCCTGGAGATGCGCTACGACGACGAGACGGTCGACGCCACTCCGCTGATCCTGGAGCAGACCTCGGCCCGCACGAAGGCGGCGAAGCTGCCGGGCGCCGAGCGTACGCTCGACCTGCCCAGCATCGATGCCGACGCCGTGGCGGTGAGCAAGAAGAAGGCGCCCGAGTTCTGGTCGGCCGTGGCCAAGGGTGGCGCGGCCACGGGCTCGGGCTCGACGGGTTCGGCTGGGAAGCTCGGCGGGGGTGTCGAGAAGGTCTGGCTCGACGGCAAGGCCGAGTTGACCCTGGACCGCAGCACCGCCCATATCGGTGCGCCCGAGGCGTGGGCCGCGGGCTTCGAGGGCAAGGGTGCGACGGTCGCGGTCCTCGACACCGGCATCGACGCCACCCATCCCGACGTCGCCGACCAGGTCGACGGAGCGCAGTCGTTCGTTCCGGGGGAGGAGGCGACCAGCGACGTGCACGGGCACGGCACCCACGTCGCCTTCACCGTCCTGGGCACCGGTTCCGCCAGCGAGGGTCTCTACAAGGGCGTCGCCCCCGGCGCCGACCTGCTGGTCGGCAAGGTGCTCGACAACGGCGGCCACGGCCAGGACTCCTGGATCATCGCGGGCATGGAGTGGGGCGCGGCCAACGCCGACATCGTCTCGATGAGCCTCGGCGACTCCAGCCTCAACGACGGCACCGACCCGATGGCCCAGGCGCTCAACGCGCTGAGCGAGCAGACCGGCGCGCTGTTCGTCGTCGCGGCCGGCAACAGCTATGCCGCGGGCTCTCTCGGCAGCCCCGGCACCGCGGATGCCGCCCTCACGGTCGGCGCGGTCGACGACCAGGACGTACGCGCCGACTTCTCCAGCTACGGCCCGCGGGTCGGCGACCACGCGATCAAGCCCGACCTGACCGCGCCCGGCGTCGGCATCGTCGCGGCCCGCTCGCAGCAGTCCTCCGGCGAGGGCTGGTACCGGTCGATGAACGGCACCTCGATGGCCACCCCGCACGTCGCCGGAGCGGCGGCGATCGTCAAGGGCGCCCAACCGGACCTCACCGGTGAGCAGCTGAAGAGGGCGCTGGTCTCCTCGGCCGCGGACATCGAGGCACCGGCGTACGAGGTCGGCACCGGTCGCCTCGACGTGCCCGCCGCGCTCGACGGCGTGGACGGGTCCGGCGACGGGTTCCTCGGCTTCTACGGCTGGCCGCACGATGGTGACGAGCCGGCCAGCAGCACCCTCACCTACACCAACTCCACCGATGCCGAGGTGACGCTCGCGCTGAGCACCGATGTCACCGGACCGGACGGCAAGGCGAGCGACCTCGTCTCGCTGTCTGCGGACCAGGTCGTGGTCCCGGCCGGCGGCAGCGCCGAGGTCACCATCACGGCCGACGCCGATGACGCCGCGCTCGCCGGCAAGTACAGCGGTGCCGTGGTCGCCACCGACGCCTCAGGCGAGATCACCGTGCGCACCGCGACCGCGCTGGTCAAGGAGGAGGAACGCTACGGTCTCGACATCACCGCGCTCGACCGGTCCGGCGAGCCCGCCTCCGGCTACGTCGACTTCTACCGCTACGGCGACCAGTTCGTCAGCAGCCTGCCGATCGACCCGGCCACCGGCAAGGTGCCGACCCAGCGCCTGCAGCCCGGGACGTACTCGGCCACGGCGTTCCTCGACGTCGCCGGCTCGAAGGGCCCCGGCTCGACCGGTGTCGCCCTGGTCGGTGACCCGCAGGTCGTCGTCACCGACAAGGACCAGTCGCTCGTGCTCGACGCCCGCAAGGCCGACGAGCTCACGCTGAAGACACCGAAGGACAGCGACGTCGCCTACCGCCGGTTCCAGTTCTTCAACGACTCCAGCATCGGTGGGCTCTACGCGACCTTCGGCGCCACCTACGCCGTGCCGGTCGACGTCGACTCCTTCTACGCCGAGGCCGGCGGCCCGGTCGACAGCGCCGAGTTCGACTTCGCCGTACGCTGGCGGGCCACCGAGCCGGCTCTCGACGTGACCGCACGGAGCTCGCGGCCGCTCGCCTTCGACCCGACCTACCAGCTCGGCTCGGCCAGGCTCGACGGCCGGGTCACGCTGCGGGCCGTCGCGGCGGGCAAGGGTACGTCCGCCGACTACGAGGGCGTCGATGCCAAGGGCCGCGCGGTGCTCGTGACCAGGGACGACGCCGTCACGTCCGAGGCACGCGAGGCCGCCGCCCAGGCTGCCGGTGCCGCGCTGCTCGTCGTCGTCAACGACCGTCCGGGCCCCCTGGTCGACTACGTCACCCAGGAGGACCTGCCCGTCGTCTCGCTGCGCTCGGCCCAGGGGGAGAAGCTCCTGGCCGCCGCCGAGAAGGGCAAGGTGACCTTGGAGGGCAAGGCCGTGGAGTTCCCGAGCTACCTCTACGACGTCTCCAAGAGCTGGCCCGGTGAGATCCCGGCGGAGCTGGCGCTGGCCCCGACCACGCGGCAGCTCGCCACGGTGGAGAGCCGCTACAACGACACCGAGCAGCGGCTCCTGGTCGACGACCGTGCCGATTGCCGCGACTACCAGTGGCCGCCGTGCCTCAGCGTCCGGGCGCTGCAGCCGACGGCGACGGAGCGGACCGACTACGTCTCCACCTATGACGACGTCACCTGGTACGAGAACGTCGACCACGAGAGCACCTGGGAACAGCGCGGCGTACGTCAGGCGTACAAGCCCCGCAGCACCACCGTGCGCAACTGGTTCGCGCCGGTGACGGCGCCGCGGACGGGCGACGGTTATTGGGGCCCGCGACACAGCGGCGACTGGTTCGCGGTCAACGTGGCTCACGCCAGCGGACCGGCCGGCATCGCCGGCGGGTTCCCGTGGGGCGAGACCCCCGTCGAGTCGCGGCTCTACCGGGGCGACACGCTCATCCGGAAGAACATCGGGCAGGCGGTCCAGACGAGCGTCCCGGTGGCCGAGGGGCCGCAGGCGTACCGGTTCGAGATCGACACCGACGCGCCCGAGAACGGCGCCCACCGATACTCGACCAGCACGCGTACGTCCTGGACGTTCGTCGCCGACCAGGCCGACCCGGTCCCGGACGGCGAGGCCGGTACGCCGCTGGCGCTGCTCCAGCTCGACTATGCCGTGGACACGGCGCTGGACGGCACGGTGAGCGCCGGCGCCGAGGTCCCGTTCGCGGTGGTGCCCTACACGGTGCCGGGCGCCGAGCGAGCGGGCTCGGTGAAGGCGGCGAGCCTCGAGGTCAGCTACGACGGTGGCTCGACCTGGACCGCGGTGAAGCTGCGCAAGGACGGGGACCGTTGGGAGACGCGTCTGCGGATCCCGGCCCGCGGTGCCGATCTGGTCTCGCTCCGGGCCGCCGCCCGCGACGATGCCGGCAACGCGGTGACCCAGAAGGTCGTCTCGGCCTTCGGGGTCAGGCGCTAGCAGGAAAGAGCTCGGGCCCGCAGGTCACCGGTGGTGACCTGCGGGCCCGACGTACGTCTTCGGTAGGGCTCAGGCGGCGGAGCCGTCCGCGTCCACCGAGGGGATCTTGACCTCGAGGCGTTCCAGCACGCCCTGGTAGAGCTTGGTCAGGGCGGCGACCTCCTCCGGGGTGAAGGCGTCGAACATGACGTGCCGGATCAGCTTGACGTGCTCGGGGGCGGCGGCCTGGATGGCCTCGAGCCCCGCCGGGGTGAGGTCGACGAAGGCGCCACGCCGGTCGTCGAGGCACTCGCGACGCTCGACGAGTCCGCGCGCGGCCATCCGCATCACCTGGCGCGAGAGCCGGCTCTTCTCCCACTGGAGCTTGTCGCCGAGCTCGTACATCCGCAGCGAGCGGTCGGGGACGTCGGTCAGGTTGACCAGGACGTCGTAGTCGGCGAGGGAGAGACCGTTCTTGGCCTGGAGGTCGCGGTTCATCCGCGAGGTGAGCTGTGCGTTGACGGCGAGCCACGCACGCCACGCGACCTGCTCGTCGTTACTGAGCCACTTGACCTCATCCATGAGGTACACCTTACCGAGTCGTAGCTCGTGTCTTCAGCACCACCGCCCGCCACCAGCAACTGTTGACGCAGAAACTACACTGGACTCGAATCGTTATGGCCTGAGGAGAGCACGATGAGCATCGACATGGACTTCATCACGAAGGACCGTGAGCGGATCAAGAGGGAGTACCTCCGCGAGGAGGGCGCCCGCCCGGCCAGCACGGCCCGCGGCATCCACCACGCCGCGCTGCTCTCCTCGGACGTACGCAGGTCGATCGACTTCTACCAGGGGCTCCTGGAGTTCCCGCTGACCGAGATCTTCGAGAACCGCGACTACGCCGGCTCCGACCACTTCTTCTTCGACGTCGGGGCGGGCAACCTACTGGCCTTCTTCACCCTCCCCGGGCTCGACCTGGGGGAGTACGCCGAGGTGCTCGGCGGGCTGCACCACATCGCGATCTCGGTGACCCCGGAGCAGTGGGACTACCTGCGCGCCAAGCTCGACGACGCCGAGATCGACTACATGGTCGAGTCCAAGTCGTCGATCTACTTCAGGGGACCCGACGGCGAGCGGCTCGAGCTCCTCGCCGACCCGCTGGGGGAGATGTACGGCACCAAGGTCCTCTGAGCCCAAGGCTCGGCCGGACGGGGTGTGAGCCCCGTCCCGGCCGCGCTCAGGGACGGTCGAACGGGTCCTCGGGCACCTCGAGCTCGAGCTGCTCGGCGTAGACCTGCTCCTCGGCCCGACGGTCGGCCAGCCACGCCGTCAGAGCCACCACGACCAGCTGCGAGCGCGACTCCGCGGCCATCTCGTGGACCATGGCATCGAGCACGTCGACGTTCGTCGCCAGCAGGCGCAGGGGCATCGTGACATACGGGTCCTCGAGGCGTTTGGGCTGCGGGACGGTGCGCATGAAGGTGCCGTCGGAGACGGGCCTGGTCTTCTCGCGCAGCGCTGCCTGATGGGCACGCAGGAGGACGGTCAGCCGGGGGCGGGTCGCCGCGACGGCGTCGAGCATGACGTCGACCAGCGAGCGCGGGACCTCCTGGCTGTAGGTCTTCCACTGCGCCGCCAGGGATGCCGGTACGGAGAGGCTGATCGCCTGCACCGGCATCCCCTGGCGCCGCCCGGCGCCCTCCCGCTTCGACCTCGTGCGGTGGGCCGGGGTGCCCTTGCGCGAGATCGGGTCGAGCTTGCCGGGGGCAGGCTCGGACGGGGCTGGGTTGGTCGGGGCTGTGTTGGATGGGGAAGGTGTATCCGACACGGTGAGCTCCTGTGGTGGGTGTGATCCATGTGTCAGGAGTGATTGTGTCGGACAGCACCGACAGTTTGCCGAGGGTGGGTGTCAGATCACCAGGCTCAGCGCCAGCACGAACACCAGGCCGGAGACCGACAGCACGGTCTCCATCAGCGACCAGGACTTGATCGTCTGGACGACGTCGAGGCCGAAGTACTCCTTGACCAGCCAGAACCCGGCGTCGTTGACGTGGGAGAAGAACACCGAGCCGGCCCCGACCGCGAGCACGACGAGCGAGACCTCGGCGGCGGGCATGTTGGCGACCAGGTCGACCACCAGCGACGACGCGGTGATCGTGGCGACGGTCGCGGAGCCGGTGGCGAGGCGGATGAGGACCGCCAGCACCCAGGCCAGGACGATCGCGGACACACCGGAGCCCTGGGCCCACTCGGCGAGCTGGGTGCCGATGCCGGTGTCGATCAGGGACTGCTTGAACCCGCCACCGGCCGCGACGATGAGGACGATGCCCGCGATCGGCGGCAGCGACGCCTCGATGGTCTTGGAGATCTGGCGGCGGTCCATCCCGGACCCACGGCCGAGCGTGAACATGGCGACGATCACCGCGATGGTCAGCGCCACGAGGGGGTAGCCGATCACGTCGAAGACCTGCTGGACCTGGTTCTCGGGGTCGTTGATGACGATGTCGACGATCGCCTTGGCGAGCATCAGCACGAGCGGCAGCAGGACGCTGAACAGGGTGACGGCGAAGGTGGGGCGGCGGATGTCGGTGGCGGTGGCGGCGCCCGGGCCGCCCACCGGAGCGGCGTCGTAGGTGTTGGGCGCCTCGACGACGACCCAGCGGCCGGCGAGCTTGCCGAAGAGCGGACCGCTGACGACGATGACCGGGATGGCGACCAGTACGCCGAGTGCGAGCGTCGTGCCGAGGTCGGCGTCGAGCGCTCCGATCGCGGCCAGCGGACCCGGGTGCGGCGGCACCAGGCCGTGCATCGCGGAGAGGCCCGCGAGGGTGGGGATACCGACGGTGATCAGCGAGACCTGCGCACGACGGGCGACCAGGTAGATGACCGGCATCAGCAGCACCAGGCCGATCTCGAAGAACATCGGCAGGCCGATGATCGCGCCGACCAGCGCCATGGCCCACGGCAGCGTACGAACCGAGGACCTGCCCACGATCGTGTCGACGATCTGGTCGGCACCGCCGGAGTCGGCGAGGAGCTTGGCGAACATCGCGCCCAGCGCGATCAGCAGGCCGACGCTGGTGGCGGTCGCGCCGAAGCCTTCACCGAAGGAGGTGATCACGTCCATCACGTTGCGTCCCGCGAGCACACCGACCGCGATGCCGCCGAGTAGGAGCGCGAGGAAGGGGTGCAGTTTCACGTAGGTGATGAGGACGACGATCAGAGCGATCGAGGCCAGCGCGGCGGCGAGGAGTACGCCGCCGGAGGCGACCGGTGCGACCGGCTCTGGCGCAGCGAGGAGGATCATGCCGACTCCTTGGAGATCAGGTTGGGGCTCAGGTTGGGGGACAGGTTCTCGTTGGCGAGGTAGCGCTCGACGATCGCATCGATGTCCTGATCGATGTCGATCGTCGTGCCCTGCTCGTCGGGGGCGAGAGGCTCGAGGGTCGCGAACTGCGAGCGCAGCAGCGACGACGGCATGAAGTGGCCCGCGCGGGCGGCGAGCCGTGCCTCGACCACCTCCGGGGTGCCGCTGAGGTGGAGGAGCCGGAGGCCGTGCGTACGACTGTGGAGCAGGTCGCGGTAGCTGCGTTTGAGCGCCGAGCAGCTCAGCACGGCGCCGGTGGCCTGGTGCTCGGCCAGCCAGCCGCCGAGCGTCTCCAGCCAGGGCTGCCGGTCGTGATCGTCGAGCGGACGGCCGGCGGCCATCTTCGCGATGTTCTCCGGCGGGTGGAAGTCGTCGGCGTCGGCGAAGGGGACCCGGAGGCGCTGGGCGATGGCTGCACCGACGGTCGACTTGCCGGAGCCGGAGACTCCCATGACGACGAGGAGAGGGTTCTGTGTCACGCGTCACAGGGTGCATCAAAAGGCATCCGTTTGGCAAGCCGGGCCGATCTAACGGATTCTGATTGCGCGGGACTCCAAATGTGCGACGATGCCGCGGTGACGACTTCCCGTGGTGATGCCGGACATCGCCTGCACCAGAGCGTCCGGGACGAGCTCGGACGCAAGATCGTCGCCGCCGAGCTGCCCCCGGGGACCGTCCTCACGCTGGAGGGGATCCAGGCGGCGTACGACGTCTCGCGCCCGGTCGCCAGGGAATCCGTGCGTGTTCTCCAGGCGATGGGCCTGGTCGCGACCCGGCGACGTGTGGGGATCACCGTCCTGCCGCGGCAGGAGTGGAACGTCTTCGACCCGCTCGTCATCCGCTGGCGCCTCGACGGCGAAGGCCGGCGCGAGCAGTTGCTCTCGCTTTCCGAGCTGCGCCGCGGGTTCGAGCCGATCGCGGCCAGGCTCGCCGCCGAGCGTGCCAAACCTGAAGACCACGGCGAGCTCGCCCGAGCCGTGGCCGACATGGTCGTCCACGCCGCCGCCGGTGACCTGGAGGCCTATCTCGAGGCCGACACGACCTTCCACCGCGTCCTGCTCAACGCCTGCGGCAACGACATGCTCGCCGCGTTCGGCGACCTCGTCGCCGAGCTCCTCGCCGGACGTACGCACCACCACCTGATGCCCGATACGCCCAACCCGACCGCCATCGAGCTGCACGAGAAGGTCGCGATCGCCGTCCGCCGCGGCGACCCCGCGGGAGCCGAGGAAGCCATGCGCGCGATCATCGACGAAGCCGCCGAAGCCCTCGCCTCCGCCGACGACCCGCCGGGCGGGGATACCGATTGGTGAGCGCGCGACGCCGTGCGGTAATGTTCGGAGCGCTTCGAGGGGAGTCATCCACTCGCAGTTTCGGGCTGTGGCGCAGCTTGGTAGCGCACTTGACTGGGGGTCAAGGGGCCGCAGGTTCAAATCCTGTCAGCCCGACAAATTCGGCTCCGGAACCAGCATGGTTCCGGAGCCGAAAGTTGTTTTGGAATTGAACTTCCCATCACAAACCCAGCAGATTGAGCCGTCTGGACGGCAAAGTCTGGACGCCCCGGCCATCGACTTCCCAGTCGAGCGGATGAATGCTGGTTGGTGCGGGAACCTCTGCACACCTGGGTGCCATGAACACATCGACACCGACTGGCGACCTGGAGCCGCTGCTCTGCGTCGAGGAGCTCTCCGACTACCTCGACGTGCCCATCAAGACCCTGTACGAGTGGCACCAAGCCGGCAAGGGTCCATGCGCGGTCCGGGTCGGGCGGCGCCTGCGATACATGGTCTGCGACGTACGCACCTGGCTGGCGGCGCAGCGCACCGACACGCCCCAGAGGAGGCGTGATGGCGAGGCCACGGACACCGATCGGCACCTTCGGTGAGATCAGCTACTCGCCCACCGCGAGCGGCAAGGTTGAGGCGCGCACACGATTCCGCGACGTCGACGCTCAGCTTCGACAGGTCTGCGCGACCGGAGACACCCGCACGGCCGCCCAGCACGCGCTCAAGGCATCGATCGCGCAGAGGGTCTATCGGGGACAGGGCGTGCACGATCTCGGCCCGGACGGGCTCACCGACCTGATCTCGATCACAGGCTCGGAGGCGGCGTCAGTCATGCTGCACCAGGCACAGGCCGACGGCACCCTGGCTGCGCCGAAGGAAGTCCTCAAGCTCTCGATGGAAGAGTCCAACTACTCGACGGTGCACACCCGGCTCCAACCACCCCGGTGACCCGGGCGGACTGCGATCCAGCAGAGAATGCATGGGATGCCGTCGCCTGACTCGTACCTCTCGACCGGCCGCAGGCCGGGCAATCGCACCACCCGGCTGCCCAAACCCCTTGGCTGGGTCGTCGTTGTGCTGGGCGTCCTCGTCGGCGTCGCTGTTGCGTATCAGGCCGTGGCCGATGCTGAGTTGAGCGGTCCTGGCCGAGGAGTCGCGGCATCGCTGGGAGCTGCACTGCTCTTGAGCGCGGTCGCGCTGGCCCTCGCGCTACTCCCCACCCGGGGACGCGGCGGCATGAGGCTGACCGACGATGGTCGAGCCATCGATTTCACGATGGGGGTGCGTACGCCGCTGACCATGCTCCTGGTCGGGATCGGGTTCACCGGCTTCTTCCTTGCCGCCGGCATCGCGGTCGGGGTTCCCGGTGGGGGAGTCCTTGTCTGGGCGGTCGGGCTGCTCTTCGTCATCCTCGTCCCCGACTCGCTGCGGGCCCTGGCACGCAAACCCACCCTCCGCCTGTCGGCTGACAAGGTCGCCCTCCACGGCTGGACCACCGATGTCAGCCTCGCCTGGGACGACATCCTCACCGTCATGTACGACGACAGCGACCCGATCCGGCCGCGTCTCAATCTCCTCGGCCGCACGACTGCGCCGTCATTCCGAGCGGGGAGCAGCCGGTTGATCGTGCCTCTCGAGCGGACCCCGAAGCGCCCTGAGTTGTCAGTGTATCTGGCGGCCTTCAGCGACCCAGATGGTCTGCGTGTCGTGGTCGAGACACTTCAGCCGATGACCACGACGGAACGAACCGCGTGGATCGGTCGACAGGTTCGTCTCGCCGACGCGGGCGCGCAGCCCAAAGCGCCCTGATCAATGTCGGTGGTGACGGTTAGGGTTCCAGCCGTGCAGCCGACGCCGATGGTCCTCGTGTTCGTGATCGATTCTGAACGCAGCCAGGTGCTGCTCGGACACAAGCATCGCGGACTCGGCGCCTCCAATGTCGTCGGCTTCGGCGGCCACATCGAACCCGGCGAGACTCCCGCCGAGTCCGCCGTGCGGGAGGTCTTCGAAGAGAGTGGCGTGGTGCTCAATGAGGCCGGGTTGCGCCGCGCCGGAGTCATCCAGTTCCGGTTCCCCGCCAGCCCGAGCTGGGACCAGGACGTCGCGGTATTCACCACCACCCAGCCGATCGGCGAACCCGCTCCGTCCGAGGAGATCACCCCACGCTGGTACCCGATCGACAGCCTTCCCTACGCCTCGATGTGGGACGACGCCCGCTACTGGACCGCCGACGTCCTTGCCGGCGGCGTCGTCGACGCCACCGTCACCTTCGCCGACGACAACCGCACGGTGGCGCACTTCGACGGCAGCCCTCTGCCCCAGCCAATCGGCGATGGTCAGGTGAAGAGCCTTCCGAGGTCGACCTCGGCGGCCCGGTCCGCGAAGTGCACGGTGACCATCTGGGCGTCTTTGCCGGTGCGTACATGTTCTTCGGACTCGATCAAGAACGAGTCTTTGAGCTTGTAGCAGCGCAAGATGCCGGCTTGGCGGTCGACGATCCAGTAGTCGGGTAGCCCGGCGGTAGCGTACTTGTCACGCTTCTTGACCAGGTCGTTTTGCCGGTTGCTGGAGGTCACCTCGACACACAGCACTGGAACCCCGATGAACCGCTTCGGGTCCGTCGGGAGCGGATGGACCATCACGTCCGGCCCGAACTCCTCGGTCCCGCCCGCCGGGTGCCAACCGAACCCGCTGATGACGTCCTCACCGGGCCCGATGACGTCCTCCAGCACTGACTGGAGGTAGGCGATGGCTTTCTGGTGGCCGCGGTCGGGGAAGCCGGGTGGGGCCACGAGAACTCCGTCTATGTATTCGGCACCGTGGAGGTCGTCGTCGAAGTCGAGGGAGTCGTACTCCTCCCATGACATCGGCACGATGATCGTGCCCTCGTCATACGACGAAGCGATCGCAGCGATCTCAGTCATGGGTGCACCTCCTCAGGCTCCCATTGTGCCACTTCTGTGTAGGGCTTGGTCGTCAGGCGGTTTCGTCCGTGGCCAGAACCGGAGAGCCGAGGAGCTGGTCGACAAGCTCGAGGAGATCCTGGACGTGATGTACGCCGCGGCCGCTCGCCTGCAGGCCGCCGTTCGTGAGGGCGATCAGAACCAGCATCCCTCAACACTGTTATCTGGAGCCCTAGGAATTCACCGATCCCAACACCATGACCACGGATCACGGCGGCGGTCTCGACACGTTCGGCGACCGGACCGCAGACGGCGCGGCAGCCCAGGGTGGACGCGGGCGTTGGGGTCACGTCTCGCGGTCGCGATGACGAAGTAGAGCTCGTTGAGTGCGACCTCGACATCGGTGAGTGCGGTGGCCATGTTGTCCACGTAGATGCCCATCAGTGTCTCGATGTGGTCGAGCCGTTCATAGGTGACTGCAGTCGCGACCATCTCCTGGATGATGACCTCGTTCTCTGCGGCACGGAACGTCCAGCCCCGGGCGACGATCTGGTCGGCGAGCTCGAAAGCGCGATCGCGGGCCGTTCCGACCTGTGCGGCGGCATGACGTAACGCGTCGACGACCGGAGGAACGTCGTGAAGATGGCCGAAGTGGGGAACCGATTGGCCTTGCTCAAGGCGATCAGCTGCCGCGAGCAACGCCTCCGGGCGCCAGCGTCCCAGGGAACTGAAACCGATCATCAAGCCTCGCTCCCGTCCTTACCTCGTTGTCTCGTCAGATGTCTGCTGAAACGCCGACGGCGCCACCGAGGCCGCAATACGGATCGTGGCCGAGGTGACGCCGCCAGAGCGTGCTCGCGCTCGGTTACTCGTCGGCCGGTTCCTCGGGCCGGCCCCGGAACTGACGCTTCTGCTCGTCGTCGAAGCGCTTCTGCGCCATCAAACGCTCGTACTCGTCGTCGCTGTAGTCCGCCGAGTAGTCGGCAATCAGGTCGGGATCGGTCGCACCGTTCTGCTTGTCCTTCCCCTTGCCGCCGCGGCCACCAGCACCGGTGCCGGCACCACGCATCTGGCCACGGCTGCCCGCGCCCGTTCCTCGGCCGCCGGCACCACGCATCCCGCTCCCGCCCGAGCGCGCGCCCTGACCGGCAGCCCCGGCCTTCGGGGCCGCACCTGCGGCACGTCCCATGCCAGCCTTGGCCGGGCTGCCCGCCGCGCTCACCTTGCTGGCGGCAGCAGCAGCCGCTCCGGCACCGAACTTGGCCTTGATCGCCGCCACTGCAGCGGCACCGAGCCCAGCACCACCGAGCCCGATCCCCAGCGCCGCCATGCCGCCCGTACCACCGGCGAGCGGTGCAAGGCCTTCGGCGGTCTCGACGCTGGCGTAGCTGGTAGCCGGAGCCGGAGACCCATCGGAGTTGACCCACTGCTGAGTCTGACTGTCCCACTCCGGGATGTTCTCGGCATGGGCCTGCTTGATGATGGCCTGCTGCTCGGACCTGATCTGGTATCCGTCGCCATCGGCGTAGAGCGTGCCGGGGTTAACCGAGTCATGCCTCGCCTGTGCCGCGTTCACCGCGCTGCGCGAGCCAGGGCTCGAGTAACCACCCGACGATCCACTTGAACCGCTGCCGTTCGTGTTCGAGGAGGAAGACGGTGGTTCAGTGATCGCGCGCACCTTCGGCTCGGCATCCTGGTTGCCCTCATCGATCTGCTGGCACTGGAATGCGGCCTCCCGCTCAGCGTCGGCGATCGCCTGAGCCTCCGCGGCGTGTTGCGCTTTCGCGGCGCTCAAGGCCGCCTCGCGACCCACCTTCTCGAATCCGCTGTAGCCCTCGGTCGTGTACTCCGGATCGGAGGCACTCGGCGCCGGGCCGTGGGACGTCGGCAGCTTGCCCTCGTGCTCGTCATACTTCGTCTGCGCAAGCTCATAGCGCTCCGCAACACGCGACATCGCTCGACGCGCTTCGCCAATGGTGTGCGCCTTCTCGAGCATCTCGGCGGAAGCCGTGTTGTAGTTGCTGGCAGCAGCACTCGCTGTGTAGGACGACTCTGAGAAGGCGTCACCACAGCCCTTCGCCAGAGCAGTGAACTGTTGCGACGCGGTCTGGAAGAGCCTCTCAGACTGACGCCAGTTCGTGATGTAGTTGTCGATGTCTTTGGCCGCGGCTGCGAGCAAATATTGCTGCAGTCGAATCATGTGAGGTCCCTTCACGCGGCCGACGCCGCCACCACCGTCAAGTGCCCCCATCAGGCGCCATCCTCCCCGGATGACGAGCCCAGGATCTCGGCGCGCGACTGCATCTCCTGCACTACCTCAGGAGGGATCGGCAAGAACGGGATCGGGATTGGCCTCGCCTCGGGGCGATCATCCTTGCCCACGTTCAACGACAGTGGCTGGCGCACCAGTGCCACACCAGCTGCCATCGCCTTGCCCCACGCGGCCGCGTCTTCGTCCGCGCTGGTCATGGCCTTCGCCGCCCGATCCGTGCCGTCGTAGAACTTGATCAACGCATCGGAGAGATGCGACAGCGTCGTGTTGATCCGCTCGCTTGCCACATCCATCTGCGACTTCAGCGACTCACCAGTCGCGCCCTGGCCCAGCAGCCCCGCACGCGGGGTTTCGATCCGCAGTTTGTCGACATCGACCTTCATGTCGACAAGCATGTTCTTCATGCTGTCGACGACCTGTTGGTCGACCTTGGTCTCTTTCCCGCTCCCCATGAAGTACCCCTCAACTGGCGCATGGCGTCGACAGCGTCGACCGAGCGTGCCCGAAGAGGCGGTGGCCCGGGACCCATCAACCTTCTCGGACATTTTGCAATACAGCTCATGGCCTGTCCACGCCCGCACGCCGAGTTGCCGACGGCGTTGCGAATCGCAGGTCCTACAGCGGCTCGCTACGATCGGCGCATGCCGACGTCTCGGGTGCAAACTCGCCACATCACTACGACTTCCGCTGCCGCCGCCATTCTCCTTCTTGGCGTGACCCTGAGCGGATGCGGATCGACCGACGAGCCGAACGGGGGCTCCTCAACATCGGCCAGTAGCCCTTCGAGTCAGCCATCTGCGAGTTCTGCTGACCCGAACGCCGGGTGGCACCCGGCGAAGGACGAGGGAGGCCAGTTTCTCGTCCCGCCGGACTGGGACGTAGAACAGGGCGATACCGGACCTCAATTGCAGGCCCCACCCCAGCGAGAGGGCGGCGTCCGTGTAGGTGGCGGTAGCCTTGGATCCAGCCCCACTCTGGATTCCGCCGACGCCATCGACACCGCCGCAGAGGTCTCGCTGAAGTTCCACAAGAGCGCCGGCCTAGAAAATGTCGAGCGTCTTCCCGACGAGACGTTTGGGGGCGTCAGGTTCTACCACATCCGCGGCGAGGACTCGGCTGACTGGACCGACGACTACGGGACGGTCACTAATGGCCAGTTGATCACGATCCTGTGGCACTTCCACCGCGGGATGGTTGATCGCAAGCAGACTGATGAACTGCTTAACCAGGTGATGCCAACCTTCGAGCCGGCCTCCTGAGCGGCCGCAAGCCCCCGCTCGCCGAATGACGACCACTCGGGCCAGTGCCAGACACGCCAACAAGGTCGCGGCCGCGACTGCAGCAGGGATCCTCGCTGTAATCGCTGTAACACTCAGCGCCTGTGGCTCATCCGATAACGAGCCGGAGAAGGGTTCGACATCCGCTGCAACCGGTCCATCTCAGAGTCGAACGGCAAGCGCAGGTAGTGACCATGAAGGGTGGCACACCGCCATTCAGGAGGGAGCTGAACTCCTTGTCCCGCCGGATTGGAAGGTCCAAGAGGAGAGCACAGGACTGACGCTGGCTGCTCCGAGTAGCGATGAGGGTGGGGAGGAACCCGGCAGCGCGAACTTCCGGAGCAGCCCGACCGTGTACGCCGACGACGAACTGGATGCCGCGGCAGAGGTCACGAAGCGCTTTTACAAGGACTATAAGAAGGTCGACCGCCTGCCCGACGTCGCCTTTGGAGGCGTTCCCTTTTACCACGTGCACGCCGAGGATCCGGAGCAATCCCGAGATGTCTATGGCACGATTCGCGATGGCCTTTTGATCGACGTTCAGTGGTCCTTCAACCGCGGCCTCATCGATAGGAAGGCCAGCGACGCGCTAATCGACCAGGTGATGCCGACCTTCAAGCCGACGTCCTGAGCGGTGAGCTTCCTGTCGAGGACCGTAGTTGAAACCGGTCGGCCAGAGCCGAGCCCAACTCAGCTCTGGCCATCAATGTGGTCGGCCGTGAGCATCCAGACGCCTCTCTGAACGGGGTGGAACCGTGGGTCGTTGCTGAGCCGGTTGCGTACGGTGGTCAGGGACGGGCTCGTGATCAGCCGGTCGTGGAGATCGCGAATGGTCAAGGGTCTGGCGGCGTTGGCCAGGGTCATGGCGATCTCGTCGGAGACCTTTCGGTTCTTCGGCCAGACGAGGTCGCCGCGGACCCAGTAGCCGCAGTAGTCGAGCCACTCCTCGAGCCACTCCGGCCGTGAGCCGTGGCCGATGGCATCGAGCCCGGTGGAGGAGAGACAAGCTGCTCCGTACGCATCGGTGAGCTCGATCAGCGATGCAGTAGTCCGGGCGATCGCGGCTGAGACGGTGGGCAGTGCGCACCAGCCGTCGGTGACGTCGTACGCGTCGCTGAACTGCGCCAAGACCCACAATGCTGGCTTCCCGACGCTGACCGCAGTGGACCCCAATCCAGGAGTCTCCAGCGTTAGCTCACTGACGGGATGTACGCGCTGCGCCTGGGAGGCGATGGTGACAGTGACTCGACGGAGCACGGGCTCTGTGTCGATCGCGTCGGCGACGGCCTGACGGGCCGTCTGCTCGATCTGCAGCATCCGAGGGCCGGTGACACCGAACCGCTGGCCGATCTCTTCGAAGGGGATCGGTGTCTCGGAGAGGAAGTGGTCCTCGAGCACGGCCCAGGAGCGATCATCGAGCGTGTCGAAGATCGCGTCCAGGCGCTCGGCAATGCTCAGCCCGGCCTCACGGTCGGCGCGCCATACCGGTGTCATCGCCACCGCGCTGACCAGGGGAGCACCCGGATGCACCGTCACGTAGTCGGCCTTGGACATCCCGTGCTCGCCCTTGATGTGGTTGGTCAACCGCTCCAGCCTCCGACCACACTCCAGGCACGGGATCGTCATCGCCCCCGGACTCCGCTTGGGACGTTTCACGTCGTAGCGCAGCTTGATCTCGTGAGCGGTGCAAAGGCCCGAGCGGCGCGCGGGCTCCTCACAGCTGTCGAGACCGCAGGTCCCGCGGCGCAGGTCGAAGGGGATCGTCCACTCCGGGTCGACCTCCTCGAGGAGATCGTGGACGCGGGAGTGGCTGCCGTCGGCGGCCTTCTTGCGGTGATAGGCCAAGAACGACGACAGTTCGGCGATTTCGTCGTGAGCGAGCTCGGACCAGGGGTCGTCGGCCTCCGCCCGCCGGCGGGCGAACTCCAGCACCCGTACCTCACGCTCGGAGAGCGGGCGTGGATTGCGGATTCCTTCCTCGGTGGCGCGTTTACGAACCGCCTTCTTCTCGAACCCGAGGTAGTCCGCGACGCCGGTCCAGGACACGTTGTGCTCCTCGGCCCAGACCAGGCCGTCGGCGAGGCTGGTCCAGCCCGCCGCCGCGTACGCCTTGTTCCATCGCTCTTCTTCGCTGGCGGTGCGCCCCGGTTGGCGTGTCGGGGGGACCGTGTCCCATCCCGGGGCGATCTCGTCGAGAAGATCCATCACCGCGCGATGCTTACCCCGCTTACGCTCACCGCGTACCCGAGCCAGCCATTGACCCAACTCACGGGACCGGGCGTTGCGCTGGGAATCCTCGGACTGCAGCTCGCGAAGCTCCGCCACCATCCGCTCGGCCTTCTCCGAGAGCACCGCGGGCCGCCGTACGTGCACCCCCGCGGCCTTGAGCCGCTTTGAGACCGTCTGTATCGGCACGTCCAGGCGGGCAGCGATCGCCGTGACCCCGACATCGTTGGCGTGCGCCCACGCCGCCGCGTCCACCCAGGACTCCCACCCTGCAGCAGCCAGCCGCCGCAGCCAGCGGATCTCAACAGACTCTTTACGCGCGTCGCCCATCGCCGGGAAGTACAGCAACACAACGCCCCGGCCGCAACCAACGACACGACCAACCTGTTCGGGAAGGCTTGGCCTGCGACTTGTGCTCAGATGGAACAGTTCACCATGCCGCCGAAGAGTTGAACGACCGTCACGGTCTCGCCCTCGACTCCTGGGATCGGCACGGCGACCGTCACGATGTCATTGTCGGGGCCCGGCTTGATCACAAGCTCGAGGCTGTTTGCCTCCGCGACCGCACGGACCTCCTCCGGATTGGCGAGGCGATAGTCGTTCCACGTCGCCACGTCCTCGAAAAACGGCTTCACGCGCTCGCACTCGTCTTCCTTCCACTGCAGGTCTCGCTGGAACCGCTCGACGGTGCTCGCCCTTGACTCACTTGCGCTGGGCTCGGGGTCGGGGTCGCCCGACCCGCCGAACGCGAACACGCCGGCCATCACCAGCGCAGCGACACCACCCACGAAGGAGCCGATCCTCGTCACCCCGAGATAGAGGTCGGATGGTTCGGCATCCCGGAACTTCCACCCTTCCTCCAGGAAGAACCCGACCCTGGGTTTGAACGCAACGAAGAACGACCACGCCGCCGCGACGACGAGGATGAACGCCACGATCCCGTCCACGTGCTGTCCTGCCTCTTGTTACTCGGATGTCGCTGGGCAGCCGGTCGCGGCAGCAACGGCGTCCACGAGGTCTTTTCGCTCGGACTCCGTGACTTCATCGGGCCCTATAGAACCGCCGGCAATCGGTGACCCAGCGTTGGAAGGAGCGAGACACGCCCATCGCCAGGAGTCATGGGTCTCAGACAAGTAGCTGGTCGTCGCTACTCCACCGACGGTCTCGAACGGCTCGTTCGAGCCTTTGATGCTCTCGATCAGCGCCGCTGCGTCTGTGCCGTTGGAGAGCGAGTACGAGAATGACACTGTCGGCGCATCCTCAGTGGTTCGGACCTCACACTCCATGCGAGTGATCCCACCGTTTCCCTTACTGAGCGGCAGATCGCCGCCACGTGGAGCCGGCGCGCTGTCTTCCGTCGAGCGTGTGACCGACTTACCGACTGTGAATCTGTCGGTTCCCATGATTTCGACGATGACCTTCGTGTTCACACCGCAGACCGTGGATGGCGAATACTCCGGGATCGCTTCTCCGCATCCGTCGAGCGTTGCGACCAGTCCCACGAACAGTGCGACGCCGCCAATACGCGACGATGCCAACGCGTCAGGACGCATCGCAACCTGCACGTGTTGCGATTGCCTCCAGTAGCGCCTCGTACTCCTTGATCGTTGCGTCAACCTCGGACGTCACGGTCAGGCTAGCCATCGGGGTGCCGTCCATCGAGCGGCTGTCGCATACCCACCAGCCCTCAAAGGAGTGCGCCCCGTTCGTTTCGTCGTCCTCGGTGCTGTAGCCGGCCACGCCGCCAGCGAGGTCGTATGTGTGGTCAGCATCCTTCGCTCGCGCCGAGATCTGATCGAGATCTTCTCGCCAGCGTCGCTTCGCGTCAAACAAGACCTCCCAGTCGCCGTCCTCAACGATCGCGACCTCACATTGCACTCCGCCGCCGTCGTTCGCGGGCAGCGGGAAGGTCCCGGTGCCGCGTTCGACGACCTCAAGTCGGTCGGTCCCCGCGACACGCGTGACTCGATCAGTCGGAACCCCGCAGACCTCTGATCCCTCATAGGTTGGCGGTCGGCTGGTACAACCAGTCGTGCCCAGAAGCAGTAGCAGGACGACGGCAATACGGCGCACGTCGATCATTCTCCCTGGTTCGATTTCGCCGCTTGATACTGGTCCCACGCATTCCTTACCTCTCCGGACACAGCTCCGTTAATGCCGGATTCGTATCGGTGGTTGTCAAGGATGGCGGCCATCTCGTTGGGGCTCAGGGCGCCAGGTGCCTTGGGTCGGCCGGTGTCGTCACGTGGCCAGTCTTCAAGTGCGCTGTTGTCGAATCTCACTGTGTTTCCAGTGCCTGGCGCAACTTCTGTCGGGAGATCCCCGCCCGGAGGAGCCTCGGCCTCCGCCACGGCGACGGCGTAGAGAGCCTGTAGCTCAGTCGCCCGCCGTGCCGACTCGTAATTCTCGTTTCCAGCGACCGCTGCGGAGTGAACCGGATCCCCTACGTAGTTGTTGACGACTTGCTGCCTCACCTCGCCGATGAGGTAGTCCGCCGCAGTTCCTCCGAGCGCTCCCAGGTCACCAACCGGGATCAATTTTGTAGGCAGAGCGAACAACTCGGCAACCTTTCGTCGCTGCTCGGCGGTCGCCTTACCCTCATCAACCAAGCCCTGCGAGAGCTCGTCTTCAAGGAACCCGCGAATACCGGAAGCTCGGCTGATCTGCTGCATAAGTGGATCGCCACCGGTATCTGGGTGGAAGTCGGGATTTCCGGAAGCTCGGCCAGCCAGCGACTCTCTCGCGCCCTCATCGATGATGAGTTGATTGAGCTTCCCCGACTGCTCACCGAGGATGCTTACAGCAGTCTTGTTGTCACCGATATGGTGCAGAACTTCCTGCAAGTCCGCCTTGTCGAAGACCGCATGGTTGGGAGGCACAGGCGGATCGATCGGATAGACCTCGTCAATGCCTTGATAGGTGTCGGCGATGTAGGTTCCCAGGATGCCCCCGAGTTCTTCGTCATAGTGGTCGTCGAGGCCTACCTTGGCGGCGTAGTCGACAGTCCAGGATGCGAGGTCTGCGGCATTTTTGCCGGCTTCCCCGGGTTCCATGGCGGCGTCGATCGTCGCGACCCGGACGACGTTGTCCATGACGTTGGCCAGGTTCCCGGCGCCTTCGCGGTCGTGGAGGAGGTACTTGGCGACGTCTTCGTCACCCATGAGCCC
This sequence comes from Nocardioides sp. NPDC047086, assembly GCF_040643685.1. Classification (NCBI taxonomy): domain Bacteria; kingdom Bacillati; phylum Actinomycetota; class Actinomycetes; order Propionibacteriales; family Nocardioidaceae; genus Nocardioides; species Nocardioides sp. NPDC047086. The sequence continues at coordinate 36,249 of NZ_JBEYUV010000035.1, read as the reverse complement.
TTGGGCCGAGTCGATCCCGTTGTCGGCCACCTTGACGAGTTGTCGGATCGCGTCGCCGTCCTGGTCACCGAAGGACTCCCCGCCGAAGGTGAGGTCGTGGTTGAGACGGGCGGCCGCGAGCGGGTCACCGTTCTCGGTCTTGATGAGCTGGGCACCGAGCTTGCCGGTGAAGTCGCCGCCAAGTTCAACATCGCGTTGCTCGGCGGCGTGGAGCAGAATGGTGGAGGCTTGCCAGTCCTTGCCGATGCCTTTGGCCCACTTGCCGTCATCGACCCAACCGCCGCGGGTGCCGGTGCCGACCAGTTCGGCGAGGTTCCCAGCAGCGGTTCTTTGGAGTTTCTCCATGGCGGCTGCGCCGCCACTGGAGGCCGCGAGGCTCTCGTCACTCCATCCGGTCATGTTGTGGATCGCGTTGTTGACGCCCTCAGGTCCCATCCGGTCCAGGACCGCCTCACCGAAGTCGCGATCCGAGGAGTACTTGCCGACCAGGTCGAACCATTTCTCGGCTTCCTTGCGTTCGGCGACGCTGTCGATCGCCCCGATGTCCTCGATCTTGCGGGCCGTGTAGTCACCGACCTCGGCCTGCACACTGGCTGGCAGGGCATCCCAGGTGTCGTCGAGAAGTTCGGGGTCGGCGAGGACCTTCTTGGTGAGGTCTTCGGTCGAGAGGCCCCGCAGTTCGGGCGGGAGAGCGGCACTCCGGATGGAGCCTTCGCCGCCGTCGATGCGGTTTGTGGCGGCGTTGGTCAGGACTGAGTTGAGCGTCATGTCAGCCTGCTCGCCCTTCCTCAGGGCCTCGATGAGTTCGTGTTGGAGATCTTGGACCTGGGCCTTGTCCGACTCGGCCCGCTCTTCAGCCTCTTTGGCCTCGTCCTCGCTCATCTTCCCGGTGGGTGCGGGAGGGGGCTCGGTCAGGACCATGTCGCTGGTGGCGGTAATGATCTTGTAGCCCTTGCCACGAATCGCCTCGTGGGCGGACTCGGCTGCTCTTTGAGCTGACTTGATCTCGCCCGCTGCCTCGTCGACCGCGTCTCGCACCTGCGAGAGCGGCGCGGCGATGTCGTTGAGGCCGTCGTGGAGGCGGTCATATCGCTGCTTGGCGCGCTCAGCTGAGGCACCCATCCACGTACCGGGGACCTTGCCAACGCTCATCTCGTCTTGCTGGTCGATCGTCTTCTTACGAAGAGTGTTCAAGGCATCGCCAGCCGCGGAGATCCGCTCGGGACGCCACTTCATCAACTGCTCATACGACAACGTCATCAGATCGGCCCCAGCTTGTTCTCGAGGTTCAACCCGGCGCTCGCACTGACCGTGCTCGTCTGCCTCCGGCCCTCCTCAGCCGCGCCGACATCCGTGGCCTCGATGTGGTTGGCGTCCTGCATCGACGCCTTCTGATGGTCGCGTGCAGCCTTCACCCAGCTGTCCTGGTCCCGCTTCCACTCCGCACTCAGGCTCTTCGCCCCGCCCGCGCTCTGACCACCCGGCATAGCAGAACCGAGATCCTCCAGCGGCCCAGCGAAGTCGAACTTCGCCAACGCGTCGGCGATGTCGTTCATGGCGTTCGATGACTTGACCACATCGGTCTTGATCATCTGGATGTCCATTGAGCTATCCCCCGAGGGCTCTCGTCACGGTCACGTCTCTGGTGAAGGTCTTACCCAGATCGAGCGAGTCTAAACGTAAAATCTAGGCGGATGTTCAAAGTTTCTCTGGGAGCCCGCGCCGGGCTCGAAGTGTGTGCTCGGCGTCACGGGAGGGCGCCGTCCAGAGGCGTACGCGGAACGGCTGGGTCTTCGCGGTTCGAGACAAGTGATGCTCCCGGGTCCTGCGGCCGCATCCATCCCCCGGGATTCGGCGAGGTCACTACCGCCGCCAGCGGTTGTTCGGTTTGGTCAACCGGCTGCGCGCTTGGAGCGCTCGGGCGGTTCGACGGGGCCGTCGCCGTCGTCGCGGTTGTAGATGTGGTCGTCGAGCTCCTTCTCGGCCAAGCCCTGGTGCCCTGTGGCGGTGAGGACGCGGACGTAGTCGAGGTGGGGGATGTCGTCGTGCGGTGCGGCGAGGAGCGCGATGTCGGCTGCTTCTCGAGCGAGGGCGTGGTCGCCCTCGGCGAGGGCTCGGCTGACCACGATGTGTGCGGTGTCGACGATCATCGAGACAGCGACGTGGTCGTGGCGCTGGCCGTCGTGGAGCCATGACCAGCCCTTGTCGCGCAGTTGCGAGAAGGGTTCGCCGCTGACGAGGCGGAGGGCGGTGATGAGGTCGGTGATGCCGTCGGCGCCGCGAGCTTCGCCTCGGGCTCGGAGGCGCCGAAAGAGGTCGAGGTCGACGAGGATGTCTTCGGCTTCGTACGCAGGCATGCCCAAGCGCTTGGCGGCGGCTGTTTCGCGGGCGTCTTGGAGGTGGTCGTGGCCGGTGGTGGGGTTGGTTCCGAGCCACTTACGGAGGAGGGCCAGGTCGATGGTGAGGCGGCTGCGGCTGACGCCGGTGACTTGGAGGAACTCGTTGGTCACGACGCCGTCGGGGTGCAGGACGAGGTAGGTCAGCATCTCGGCGAGGTAGGCCCGACGGACGGCGGGTACGTCGCCGTGCCCGTGGACGTGGACCGGTCCGAGGACGGTGAGCTTGGGGAGATCGCAGTCGGGAGAGTTCCATTTCGCGACAGCCTGGTCCAGGTCGGGGTCTGAGGCTGTGACGCGCTCCTGCGCTTCGATGCTCGCGACGGGGGCGATCTGGTTGATCTCGTCTGCGGAGTCACCCGTTTGGGCGTACGCGTCCGTCGTCTCTGGGAGCAGCGACATCGGGCCTGCTCGTTCCTGATCGGAGGCGGGGCGGTCGTGGACGTACTCGGGGCGAAGGGTGCCGGCGGCGTCGATGAGGGACTCCAGCTCGCCTACGGAGTCGTCGTTAACCGGCATCGGCTCGTTTCGGGTCTCGCGGGTGGCTTCGACGATCGCGGTGCAGACAGCGGCTTCGTCGACAGACAGGCCAGCGGCATGGAGGTGTACGCCTCGGAGCGCAGGGTGGCTGAATACGACCTCGCCTGTCCCCGAGATCGTGATGGTGTGCGCGCCGAGATCGGGATGGGCATCGATGATCACGGCGGCCGCGCCGGGGCGGTCGGTGGCGGTGGTGATGGCCGTGACGACGTGACGGGCGGGTTCGGAGTCTTCGGGCAGGAGGATCGCGCGATAACGGTCAGGGTCGAAGCCGGGGAGCCGGGGAGCCGGGCTGATGGGTCGAGGTCGGCGGCGATCTTGTCGAGGAACTCGGTGCCGCCGTGATGGCACAGGCGTACGGGGTCGATGCCTGTGAGCTCGACTCCCAGGCTCTGGATATGGACCTCGACGAGGGCCGACCAGGGCGTGACGGCCAGCTCGGCGCCGAGGTGGCGGACCAGCGCTTCGGTGTGGGCGCGGTCTCCAGAGAGGTTGACGACGGCGGCCTCTTCGAGGTTGAGGAGCCACAGGTGGTTGTCGTCGGACTGCCCGATGGAGGCGAGCAACGGGTAGGGCGCGGGGTCGCCGGTGTCGGTCGTCGCCGCGTCGGCCGGTGCGGTCCATGTCGCGTCGCTGCCGGTCCATGGGTGGGGGAGTGTGGCGGGCTCGGTGAGGTGAAGTGTGATCTCGTCGTTGCCGAGATCGACGGCGATCAGGCGGGGTTGCTCACCCTGGGGGAGCATCCGGAGGAGCCGGTCGAGGTGCTCGATGAGCATTGCTGGGTCTCGGCCTTCGCGGTGGATGCTCTTGTCGACGGGCGCGAGCTCGGCCGGCGGCTGGGCGATGACATGCCCGGGGAGGCGGTAGCGGCGCTGGATTCGGCGGTTGCGGCGTACGACGAGGTACAGGCCGCCGGCGAGGAGTGTTCCGGCACCGGTCAAGCCAGTCAGGAGCCACGGTGGGGCGGCGTCCTCCTCCGTCTCCACGTCGGCAGGGGAGCGTTGCTCGCGATCTTCAGGGGCGGGGCGTGAAGGGGTCGCGGTGGGCTGAGGTTTGCCCTCGGATGGTGACGGGGACTTGGGGGTGGGGTCGGGCGCCAGACTGGGGTTCGAGGCCGGGATCGTCAGCGCCCAGCCGGGTCGGATGAGGTCTGGATCGGTGATCCGCTCGCCGTCGGCCTGGAGGGTGCTGCGTGAAGCGTCGAAGATCTCCGGGTAGCGAGTGGCATCGTGCAGCTCGTCCTGGGCGATCTCGGCCAGCGTGTCGCCGGGTTGGACGACGTACGTCTCGTCGGTGGAGGTCGGGGTTGGGGCGGGCAGCCGGAGCACGAGGCCGATGGGCAGAAAGTCGGGGTCGCCGTTGAGCGTTTCCGGGTTGAGATCGACGATCTCGGTGAATCGGACGCCTGCGCCGAGGTGGGACTCGGCAATGCGCCAGAGACTGTCGCCTCGTTTCACCGTGTAGCTCATCGTCGGCGGGCTGCTCGTCGCCACTTGATCGACATCCGGGGTCGGAGCTGCGACTTGGGCAGCGGCAGGTGTTGGCGGCGGGGTCTCTGGGGTTGGTGTTGCGGTTGCGCGAAGCGGCGCGACGGCTGGTGCCGCGGCGGGCACCGCCACGAACAACAGTGCCGCGGCACCGACCAATCGGGCTGCCGATGCTTGAGGCAGGCCGGGAAGTCGTGGTGCGTTGGCGCCGCGCAGGCGAGCGGCGCTCGATGACGGATCCGCCAAGCGGCTGCGGGAGTGGGCCACCCGCACAAGCGGTCCCCTGACCAGCGAGCTCGCCGAGCGGTTGGTCACCGAGTCGCAGCGGTGGCGGCACGACCTGGAGACTGTCGCCTTCCGGATCGCCGAGACAGAGAAGGAGCTTCCCGCCCTCGAGCGGCAGGCGAACTCTCCGGCGGCGACCGAGGAGGACAAGCACCACTTCCAGTCCGCCAATGCGGCGCTGCGGCTGGCCCGCAAGCACCGCGCGGATCTCCAGGGTGAGTACTGGATCGCGGTCGCCGAACGAGCTGGACTGCTGCCCAACTACACGCTCATGGACGACTCCGTGACTCTCGACGTGGCCCTCCGCTGGATGGACCCGGAGTCCGGTGCGTACGAAACCGACTCGCTCGACTACCACCGCAACGCCGCGCTCGCGCTGCGGGAGTTCGCACCGAGGGCCCGCTTCTACGCCCGCGGCTACCGGGTCGAGATCGACGCCGTCGACCTCGGCGCCGGTGGTGAGGCGGTGAGGACGTACGCCTTCTGTCCAGTCTGTGGGTTCCGTGCCGATGTGACCTCGGAGGCGGCGCCCAGTGCGTGCCCTCGATGCGCGGCTGACGGGATGGCCGACGTACGCCAGCGCCTCGATGTCGTCGAGCTGACCCGGGCCTCCTCGGTGATGCGTCGTGACGAGGCCGGGATTGACGACTCATCCGACGAACGCGAGCGGGTCGCCTTCGACGAGCGGTTCATCGCCGATATCGATCCGGCCAAGGTCACGCGGCAGTGGTACGTCGCCGACTATGGGTTCGGGGTCAAGCATCTGCGAAACATGGACCTGACCTGGCTCAACCTTGGGCGACGCGCCGGCCATGGATCGACCAAGGTACTGGGCGGACACGAGGTGGACGCGGAGCTGTTCCGGGTCTGCGGCGAATGCGGCAAGCTCGACCAGGAGATGAGTCGGAACAGCCGCTACGAGCACCGGCCTTGGTGCAGGCTGCGAGAGTCGGCCGACGAGAACGCGGTTTCGATCGCTCTGTCACGGTCGCTCGTTACCGAAGGGTTGGTGCTGCGGCTGCCGCCGATGACCTCGACCGGGAATGCGTTCGCGGTGCCGTCGTTGGAGGCAGCGCTGAATCTGGGGCTGCGGGAGCACATCGGAGGAGCACCTGATCACCTCTCGGTGGAGTCGGTGGTGGACACCGACATCGTCGACGGGCACGGGGGTCTCGTCTACGACGCCCTTTTGCTGCACGACCTCGTGACGGGAGGAACTGGCTATCTGATCGACCTGGCCGAGCCGTCGATGATGCGGACCGTGCTGCAGCAGGCTCTCGCGGTGGTCGCTGGATGTTCGTGTGGCGAGGATGGGCGTCTGGCGTGCCATCGGTGCCTCCTCCCGTTTGCCCGGCCCGGTAATGCTCGACTGGTGTCTCGGTCCGAGGCCGAACGGCTCCTGGGAGACCTGCTCAGGGCCGGGACTAACGAGCCTCTCGACTCCTGGACCGTGACCGACGTACCCGTAGTTTCCTTCGACCCTGAGTCGAAGATGGAGCAGCTCTTCCGCAAGCGCCTGGTCGAGCGGCTCGGTGTGCTCGGGGCGACGGTGAAGGAGCACCCGTCGACGCACGGGATCCGCTACGACATCAACGTCGGCGGGCGACACTGGTCGCTGGATCCGCAGGTGCAGATGGGACACACCCAACCCGACTTCGTGCTGCGTACGGCCGATCCCAACATCCTGCCGATGGTGATCTACTGCGATGGCTGGCGCTGGCACGCTAGTCCCAAGACCAACCGGATCGCCGAGGATGCTGAGAACCGTCGGATCCTGCGCGAGTCCGGCAACCTCGTCGTCGGCCTCTCCTGGACCGACTTGGAGATGTCCGGAGAACAGGGGCAGCCGAGCTGGTACGACGCCGGGACCGTCATCGGGACCGCCAACCAGATGAACGTCGGCCTCCGGCCCGAGCACGCCGACGTGATCGGCGGTTCCGCGATGGACCTGATCATCTGGTGGATCCAGAGCGCCGACCTTGCCGGACTCCAAGCCATCGGAAAGGTGCTGCCGTTTCTGGTCGCAGGGCCGGCACAGCTCAAGGGCGATGCCGGCTCCGGCGATCTCACTGCGGCGGCCGTCGACCTGCTTGCGGGCAAGGGAATGACCGGGAGCCCCTCGGCTTGGGCTTGGTGTGAGGACACGTTGGTCTGGCTCAACCGGTTTGATCCGACGACCTTCTCCACCGACGTTGTGCTCGTGCTCGACGACGAGACCGTCGGGCCGGACCACAAGGAGGCCTGGCGGAGCTGGCTGCGGTATTCAAATCTGCTCGGCGCCCGCACCACGGGCACGGCGATCACCGCACGCACACTTGCCGGCGCCACAGGCGCGGAGATCCTTCCCGAGATGGTCGAAGGGCCGAAGGTCGACGCGGTCTGGGGGCCGGTGCTGGAGATGGCGACACCGTCCGAGACTGCCCTGTTGAACGCGTTGCGAGATGCGGGTGTGGATCAGGTGCCCGAGCTCGGTCACGAGGTCGGAGGCGTACCTGTGTTCGCCTTTGTCGATGATCGGATCGTTGTCGATGTCGACGGCCTCGATGAGGAGGATCGGAACCTGCTCGCAGCCGAAGGCTGGCAGGTAGTCTCAGCAAGTCTCGACGAGATCCAAGCAGCACTGAACGGAGTGTCCCGCTGATGCCCATGGTGATCTTCGCTCCGGTCAAGGACGGCGGCCACGATCCGTCGATCGGCAAGAAAGTCTCGGCGTTCCTCTCCAAGCTCTATGCCGATGACACCGCAGTCGGCCTTCATATCGAGCCGATCAAGGGCTCGGCCGACCCCAAGGTCCGTACTGGACGGGTTGATGACTTCTATCGTGCGGTGCTTTTCAAAGTCACCGGCTCTGGGCAGGACCACTACGTCTACACGGGCGTGTGGCCGCACGACAAGGCTATCGAGATCGCCCGGACGGCCGTGCTCACCACCAACCCGGTCAACGCTCTTCCGGAGCTGAAGTTAATCGAGCCCGCCCCTGCCGCTGTCACGCCGGCGCCTGCCCTTGCTGTGCCGACGCCGACCGTGTCGTCGGTTTTTGCGAAGGCGCAGCCAGACCTGGACGAGGCCTACGTCGTGGACACGTTCGGACTCGACGAGGAGCTTGTACGTCAGGCCTGGTCGGCGACCTCTGATGACAAACTCCTGGAGTTGGCCGAGCGTGCGGGCGGCTGGCGCGGCGACGTGCTCCTCGCTCTTGCTGCAGGCGAGACCCCCACGAAGATCCGTGAGGAGCTCGGACTCGATGAGCAGCCCGACGTCGCTGCTGGTGCCACCGAGGATGAGCGCCTGCTCGCAGCGATGAAGACGGCTGCTGGTCAGATGCAGTTCGCCTGGCTTGAGGACGACGCCGAACTTCGCCGCGTCATCGAGGCTGGAGACCTTGCTAGGTGGCGAATCTTCCTTCACCCCGAGCAGCGAACCTACGTTGATAAGACCTACAACGGCCCATTCCGCCTCTCCGGCGGTGCCGGCACAGGGAAGACAGTCGTACTCGTCCATCGCGCTCGCCGCCTTGCCCGTGACAACCCGGATGCCCGGATCCTGCTGACCACGTACACCCGAAACCTTGCTGAGGGCATGCGGCGCCAGCTCAAGGATCTCGATCCAGGCGTACGCCTAGCGAATGCCCTGGGCGAACCGGGCATCTATGTTGCTGGCGTGGACCAGGTCGCCAACCAGATCCTCACGGCCGCCAAACCGTCCGATGTGGACTCTGCCGTCGAGACGGTCCTTGGCCCGGGCAACCGTGCGACTGGTCGCTTGGTAGACACCGACAAGGCGTGGCGTGATGCCATCGCGACGGCTAGTGACGACCTTCCCGCCGATCTTCGCTCGCCGATCTTCTTCGAGGCTGAGTACGCCGCCGTCGTACTCCCGAACAAGGTCACGACACTCGCCGACTACCTCCGCGTCCGCCGCCCCGGTCGAGGCATCGCCCTCAACAGGGCCAATCGCCAGCGGGTCTGGGAGGTCGTACGCGCCTTCCGTGCCGCTGCTGCAGTGAGCGGCGAGGTCGACTTCGGCGAAGTCTGTGCCATCGCCGCCGCGCTCGAGGCGCCCGTCTTCGATCACGTCCTGGTCGACGAGGGGCAGGACCTCAGTGCAACCCGGTGGCAGTTTCTGCGATCGGTGGTTGCCCCCGGTTCCGATGATCTCTTCCTTGCCGAGGATGCGCAGCAGCGGATCTACGGCCAGCGGGTGGTGCTGGGGCGATATGGCATCAAGATCGTCGGCCGCTCCCGAAGGCTCACGCTCAACTACCGCACCACGGCCGAGGTCCTGGGCTTCGCCACCTCGATCCTGGCCGGCGAGCCGTACGTCGACCTCGAGGAGGCCTCGGCGGACGCGACGGGATTCCGCTCGGCGCGAAGCGGCCCTGAGCCTTCCCGGGTTGCCACGAGCTCCCTGACCGATGAACTCGATCGGTCCGCTGCTGTGGTCCGTGGCTGGCAGGACGCCGGAGTTCCAGGCGAGGCCATCGGCATTCTGGTGCGTGACCAGCGCATGGCTGACCGCGTCGGCCGGGGACTCGAGGAGCGCGACATCGGGGTGCAACTGGTGACCCGGACCGCCGGGCAGTCCGGTCGTCCACAACTCATGACCATGCACCGCGCCAAAGGTATGGAGTTCACCCACGTGCTCATCTTCGGTGCCGACGTTGACTTGCTCCCCGCGGCCTACCTGCTTCGAGGCCTTTCCGAGGACGAACGTACCGACCTTGTCCAACGGGAGCGGTCATTGCTCTATGTAGCCGCGACCCGAGCACGTGATGAACTGGTCGTCATGTGGGAAGGGACGCCCAGCGATTTCCTCGCTGTTGCCCAAGACTGACCTCGGTACCGGAAGCACTGTGCCGCCAGTTGGAGCGGGTCGCCCTCCAACTAACGGCTGAGACTTGAATCGCTCACCACAAACTCACCAGATTGAGACTGCACTTGTCCGCACCCGTGGGCTACGATCAGTGACAAGAGAGCGCGCCGACCACGCGCTGACCAGCACGAACACTGCTGGATCCGGCCTACCGAGCACTACCCGGCAGGTTCCCGAATACGTCAAGGGGCCGCAGGTTCAAATCCTGTCAGCCCGACCGAAACAAACTGGCTCTGACCTGCGTAAACAGGTCAGAGCCGGTTTGCTTTTGGCTGTTTGAAACCGCCGCTGACCCAATTGAGCGCGGGGGCAGAGGCGGTTCTGTTCCTTGAACCCGATACCGACTCTGGGAGGTGTCGAAGCGGGGACCGCACGCGTCAGCGACCGGCCACGTCGAGACCGCTGAATCACCCGACGTGGGTGATGAGAGGCGGGCCGGACGGCTTTAGGCTGCCAGCGATCCACGACTGGAGGAGGCGGCATCTGCGATGGGAATCTTGCGTGTACGACGCGACGACCCAGAGGACGTCTCCGGCGCGGTCGTTGCCCTCGAGTCGTTGACCGGCTGATTGCCGTGACGCTCCGCGTGTTCGAGCCGGCGACGTCATGACCGAGGGTCGGCAGAACGGCAAGAGGCTCCTCGGGCGGGTCGCCGGCGTGGTGACGGAGAGGGTCGTCGACACCGTCGACCCCGATATCGTCCTGGGACACGTCGACGTCAACGCGCTGCTCAGCCGGGTGGATCTCGACGCGGTCCTGGCGCGGGTCGACATGGATGCGTTGCTTGCGCGGGTCGACCTCAACGCGCTTCTCGCCGACGTGGACCTCGACGCCCTGCTGAAGGACCTCGACGTCGAGGCGCTCGTACGCCGCTCCGGCATCCCCGACATCGTCGCGGAGAGCACCTACTCGATGGCTGGATCCGTCCTCGACGTCGCCCGGCGACAGTTGGTGGGGCTTGACGTCATCGTCGACCGGATCGTGGACCGGCTGATGCGACGTAGCGAGGACGACCGACGGGAGGGGCCACTCAGCCTGGTTGCGGGCCGAGGAGAGGCCCGACCCGGGAACGGCAGCGCGATGACCGGTCGGGTGCGTCGCTCGGTGTCCGGACACTATGCGGGAGCGATCAGCAGGGCAGCTGCCGCTGTCATCGACGGCCTTCTCATCGGTGGCCTCTACACGCTGGGGGTCGCCGGGTTCGGCTTCCTGCTCGAGACGTTCACGTCCATGTCGCTCACCGACGACCGCTCGACCCTGCTCGGGTTCGCCACCTTCGCGATCTGGGCCTTCTCCTACGTCTTCATCAGCCTTGCCATCACCGGCCGGACGATCGGGAAGGGACTGGCCGGGCTGCGCGTCGTCCGCGCCGATGGCACTGCGCCAGGGGTGCGCACCGTCTTCGTCAGGACGCTGGTGTTTCCGCTCAGCGTGATGTTCTTCGGGATCGGCCTGCTCCTGATCGTGGTGCAGCGTGAGCACCGTTCATTCCACGACTTGATCGCCAAGACCTGTGTCGTCTACGACTGGGGTGACCGGAGCGCTGAGATGCCGGGACCACTCTCGGACTTCCTCAACCGCGCCGCATCTGACTCCTCGCAGCGCTGACGACGTGAACGGCGGACATCAGGCTACTTCGGCCAGGATGAGGAGGCGTTTGGTCGCACGGGTCTGGGCGACGTAGAGGTCTCGCGGGCCGGCCTCGCCGGCGGCTCGAATGCCCGAGGGGTCGACGATGATCACGGTGTCGAACTCCAGGCCGCGAGCGTCGGGTGCCGCGACCAGCGTTGCGCCGGCCTGGTCGACCACGGCCTCGATGGCCAGGCAGCGGTCGGTGGCGGCGACGACTCCGATCAGCTCATCGGGGTGCTCCTGAGCCACCTGGGTGATCAGGCCGCTGAGCGTCGACACGATGGCATTCTCGGTCACGTCGAGGATGCGTGGCTGCTCTCCGTGCCTGATGGATCTGGAGAGCAGCTGGTCGGGGGCGATCTCGGCCAGTAGCGGCTCGGTGGCGAGCAGGATCTCGCTCGTCGTGCGGTAGTTCACGGACAATCGGTGGTGAGCGAACCGCTCGTCGACGTACGGCTCCAGGGCCTCCTCCCACGACCGGAGGGTGGTCGAGGGACCCGCTTGCGCCAGATCGCCGACGACGGTCATCGACCGGCTCGGACAGCGGCGCATCAGTGCCCGCCACTCCATCTCGGAGAGATGCTGGGCCTCGTCGACGACGATGTGTCCGTAGCTCGACTCCGGGGCACCGTCGACGAGCGCGCGTGCCTCGTCCAGGAGGGCCAGGTCGGCGCTGCTCCACCCTTCGAGGCGGTCGGCGCCGAGGTGGGCGATGTCGTCTGCCGCAACATCGGGGAGAACGGCGGCGAGCACGCCGCGGCTGACCAAGAGCTCGCGGACGAGATCCTCGGCGGCGAGCCGGGGCCAGACCTGTGCGATCGCCCGATCGATGCTCGGGTCCTCGAGGAGATCCTCGCGGATGCTGTCCCAGTCGATGTCCAGCTCGCCTCCGGACGCCTCGCTGCCGTCGGGTTGCTGGAGACCCGTGTACCTGTCGAGGTCGATACCCAGGAGCGCCTCCAGCTCCTCCTCGAAGTCGGACATCTCCTTCGTGGTGCGCCGTTCCAGCTCGTTCACCAGGTCATCGACGACGTACTCGGTGAAGAGCTCTCGGGCGCGGTTGTGGCCGACGTCGTCCTGCAGGGCCTGGCGTCGAGCGGCATCGACGACTGCCGGATCGAGTCTCACAGTGTCATGGGTGGTCTTCAGCTCCAGCGGTACGCCATGAGGCTGATGGTTCCGCACCAGGCGCGAGAGGCCCTCGGCGAGCGCAGAGCGTCCCTTGATCCGCGCGATGTGGTCAGGCTCGCTCCGGGTCGCCTCGATGCCCACCAGATCCCGCATGGTCGCCAGCTTCACGTCGTTCTCGCCGAGTGAGGGGAGCACCTCGGAGATGTAGGCGAGGAAGCGCTGGTTCGGCCCGAAGACGAGCACACCTCGGTCGGCGATCGCGGGGAACGCGTACAGCACGTACGCCGCGCGGTGCAGCGCGACGATGGTCTTGCCGGTACCCGGGCCGCCGTCGACGACCATGACCCCGCGATGAGGGGATCGTACGATCTCGTCCTGCTCGGCCTGAAGGGTCGCCGCGGCCTCGTGCATCCGCCCGGTCCGGGCCGTGCTCAGCGCGGCGACGAGCGGACTGTCGCCCACGAGGTCCACAGCCGTCGGCGACGTACCGTCGAGGATCTCGTCGTTGACGTCGACGACCGTGCGTCCGTCGAGGCGCAGGTGTCGACGTCTGCGCACGCCCATCGGCGCGGCCGACGTCGCCGCGTAGAACGGTCGCGCGGCCTCGGCCCGCCAGTCGATGAGCAGCGGTTCACCGGCCTCGGAGCGCAGTCCGATCCGGCCGATGTGCAAGGGCTCTCCGCCGGCGGAACGATCGATCCGGCCGAAGCACAGTGCGTGCTCCGCCGCACGCAGCTGCCGGATGCCCTCGGTCAGCTGGGCGACCTCGAGATCCCGGGCATATCGCTCGGCCGGCCCGTCGACGGACGCCGCGATCGCCCGCTCCTGCGCTGCGCGCCTGGTGCCCACCTCAGCCTCGAGAAGCGTGTGCATCGCGTCGACCGACCGCTGCTCCTCGCCGACCTGACCCATCCTGCCGAGCTGCTCACCCACGTGCCCCCACCTTCCGTTGCCGGACGACAACTATGGGTGGCGGTCCGGGTAAAGACAACGTTGATCTTTTGCCCGATCCGTGGCCTCCGACCCGGGTTCAGTACCCGGTTCCTCGCTTGACCTGCTCCCGCTCGGACGGGTGGGCGCCGCCCTTCTCGTCCAGTGTCGCGCAGGCGTCGGCGAGGTCGCGGGTGAGGCGCTCGACCTGCTCGCGGCTCATCGTCTCCTTGACCAGCGCGCGCATGATCTTCACGTTCTCCGCGTTGGGCGGCAGCGTGTACGCCGGGACCATCCAGCCGCGCTCGGCGGTGAGCTGCCAGGCGATGTCGGACTCGTCGTAGGTCGTGCGGTCGCCGGTCAGTCGGAACGCCACGAGCGGGAGCTGCTCGAGGTCGTCGCCGATCACCTCGAACCGGCCGCTGTCGCGGAGATTCTTCGCCAGGGCCTGGGCGTTCTGCTGCATCTGCTTCATCACGTACGTGTAGCCGTCGCGCCCCAGCTGGACGAAGTTGTAGTACTGCGCCAGCACCATCGCCGCACCTGTCGAGAAGTTCAGGGTGAACGTCGCGTCGGTCTTGCCGAGGTAGTTCTCGTAGAAGACCAGCTCCTCGGCGAGGTCGCTCTTCTCGCGGAACACCAGCCAGCCGATCCCGGGGTAGACCAGTCCGTACTTGTGCCCGGAGACGTTGATCGAGCGGACCTGCTCGAGGCGGAAGTCCCACGGGGAGTCGGGGTAGAGGAACGGCCACACGAAGCCGCCGCTGGCCGCGTCCACGTGCAGCGGGATATCGAGACCCTTGTCCTTCTTGACGTCGAGCAGCAGCTGGTTGAACCCGACGATGTCGTCCATGTGCCCCGTGAACGTCGTGCCCAGCACACCGACGACCCCGATGGTGTTCTCGTCGAGGTGCGGCGCCACGACGTCCGGGCCGATGGTGAACTTGTCCTCCTCGAGCGGGACGATCCGCGGCTCGACGTCGAAGTAGCGGCAGAACTTCTCCCACACGACGTGGACGTCGCCGCCGAAAACGAGGTTGGGCCGGTCCACGGAGGCGTTCTCGGCCTCGCGGCGCTGCTTCCACTTCCACTTCAGGGACAGGGCGCCGAGCATGATCGCCTCGGACGAGCCCTGGGTGCGACAGCCGGTCGTCTCGCCGGGGGCGTGGTAGAGGTCGGCGAGCATCCGTACGCAGCGCTGCTCGATCTCGGCGGAGATCGGGTACTCCGCGTGGTCGATGAAGTTGCGGTGCAGGTTCTCGGCGATGATCCGCTGCGCCTCCGGCTCCATCCACGTGGTGACGAACGTCGCGAGGTTGCGTTGGGGGTCGCCTTCCATGACCAGGTCCTCGTCGATCAGGCGCATCGCGTCGACCGGGCGCATTCCGCTCTCGGGGAAGGCGGTCGACGGGGCCGTCTCGGTCAGGAACCGGTTGCCGTAGAGCCTTTCGGCTTCGCCGGTGCTGAGTCGTGTCATGGCTGAACCACCGTTCTTGTCGTGGGTGTGTCGAATGCCTGGATGCCCCCGCCGATCGCGAAGCACACGGCTCCGGCGAACGTCCCCCAGTTGACGAGCTCGGTATCGACCGCGCTCGAGGTCGCCGGGCGGACGAAGGCGGCGAGGCCGGCGAGGAAGAAGAGGACCGATCCGAGCTGATTGACCGCGACCACCCACCAGCCGACCAGGTGGGTCAGCACTCGTACGTGCCCCGCGCCCACCTCGAGCATCGCCAGGTGACCGGAGACCAGGAAGCAGACGCACCCGGTGATGTCGGGGAGCCAGATCCACCCGTCGGACTGTCGCGGAGTCAGGCCTGCGGCGAAGGCGGCCACCAGGCTGACGGCGAAGAACAGGGTCCCCGCGAACAACACGAACGCGCTCAGCCAGCTGCGCCGGTGTAGTCGGGAGCCCCACCCTCTGGGGCGCCCGTCGGTGTTGGTGTCGCTGTCGGTGGCGTCGGCGAGAAGGATCGAGACGTAGCCACCCAGCGTGAAGAAGCAGCCCCCGACCAGGTAGGTGACGTTGACGGTGGGCAAGCCGGCCGCCCCGAGCTGGGCGAGCGCTGCTCCCAGGGCGAACAACGAACCACCGAGAACGAAGGCGATGGCGGCGACGAGGTTGAGCCGGGTCGACGGACGCGTGAGTGCGTGGTCCGTGGGCGCGGACGGCTGTCGGTTCACTGCCATGCCATCGCACCCCTCCTGTCTCTACGCACCCTCATCCTCGACGAGCCAGATCGGGGCGCCCTCATCCGCTTCGGACGAGATCCACCGCCTCGGCCGCCGGAGGCGCTGGTGGATCAGACCACGCCGTGCTCGAAGGCGAAGGCCGTGGCGGCGGTGCGCGAGCGGACGTCGAGCTTGGTGAAGATGTTGGAGAGGTGGCGGGCGACGGTCTTCTCGCTGAGGACCAGGTCGGCGGCGATCTGGGCGTTGCTGCGGCCGGAGGCGACCAGGCGGAGGACCTCGGCCTCCCGGGCGGTGAGACCGGCGGGCAGGGAGGGCGCGAGGAGGCGGTCGGCCTCGTCGGCAGCCGGGCGGGAGCCGATCTGGCGGAAGAGAGTACGCGCCGCCTCGAGCTCACGCCGGGAAGACTCGGTGTCGCCGACACCGGCCAGGGCGCGCCCGGTCAGCAGCCGTGCCTGGCTCCGTTCGTAGGCGGCCTCGGCCCGCGCCCACAGCTGTTGCGCCTTGCGCAGGTAGGGCAGGGCGCCGGCGGCGTCTCCCGCGGCCAGCTCGACCGTGCCGTACGCGTGTGCGGCGGCGGCCTCGAGCCAGACGCAGCCGAAGTGTCCGGCGAGCTCGTCGAGCTCGGCCGCGACGTCGCGGGCCCGGTCGACCTCGCCGGCCTCGAGCAGCACCTCGATGGCGGCAGGCAGGAGCCGGCACCGCTGCACGGGGCCAGCCGTCTCCGCGAGCAGTCGGTCGACCGCGGCCAGCGCCGCCGCGCCCTGCCCGCGGGCCGACCAGAGCAGCGCGAGGCCGGGCTGCGGGTCGAACCCCCGGTCGGCCGCGCGCTCGTAGGCAGCGTCGGCCTCGGCGTACTCTCCGCGCAGCCGGAGCACCTCGCCGGCCTCGTACGCCGCCAGCCCGGCCGCGTCCGGGGCGTGCACCTCCTGGTAGCGGCGGGTCGCGTGCTCGAACTCCTCGAGGGCCTCCTGCCACTCGCCGTGCAGCCTCAGCAGCTGGCCGCGGTGGACCGCGCACTGGCCGGTGAAGGTCAACAGCCCCGGCTGGGCGGCGCACCAGCGTTCGAGGGCGGCGGTCCACTCCGCCACCCGGCCGAAGTCGCTGATCTCCTGGCAGCCCTCGATCGCGGTGCAGTAGACGTGCCCGGCCACGACCGGGGAGACCTCGCCCGCGATCACCTGGACCATCGCCTCCTCGAGCAGGGCGAGTCCCTCGGCGATCCGGCCGGAGTAGAGCGCCATCCGGCCCTGGGAGCAGAGCCCCAGCGCGGTGAGGTCGGGTTCGCCGTAGCGCCGCCCGCGCTCCGTCACCCCGTCGGCGCACCTGCCGGCCGTGGCGAAGTCCCCGGCGTCGAGCGCGCGGAACAGCCGCAGGAAGTCGACCCAGCCGAGCTCGACGCCGTCCTCGACGTCGGCGACCAGGCTCTCGGCCCGCGCGGTCCAGCCCCGGGCCAGCGCGCCCTCACCGTGGACATACGCGGTCATCGTGATCCGGAACGCGCAGCGAACCGAGCGACCCAGGTCGGCGGCCTCCTGGCTCCGGCGGAAGGCGCGCTGCAGAGCGGCGACGGTCTCGTCGTGGTTCCCGGTCAGCTCCGCGGCGACGGCGAAGTCCTCGAGTTCCTCGGCCGAGAGGTTGTCCGGGTCTGCGACCGACCAGGTGGCGTACGCCGCGGCCCAATCGCCGCGCGCGAAGTCGGACCGAGCGTTCTCCAGCTGGACGTCGGCCACGGCAGGCACCTCCACCGCAGAGCGTACTCGGATCAGGCGGCCAGCGAATGGCGTGCGGCCCGCCGCATCCGGGCCGCGACCCGGTCGGCGACGAGCGCGGCGTCGCGACCGGCGCCCGCCAGGAGCATCGAGCTGAAGGCGTACTGGAAGCTGAGGCCGCAGAAGAACAGCCCGTCGGCCTCCTGCACCACGCCGCGCATCTCCCGCGGCCAGCCGTCCTCGTCGAGCACCGGCAGGTGGATCCAGTCGAAGGCCTGCCGGAAGCCGGTGGCCCACACGACGTTGGCGACCTCGCGCGGCGTCCCGTCGACCACCGGCAGCCCGTCGCGGACCTCCTCGATCCTCGAGGTGACCCGCTCGACGCCCCGGCCGTCCAGATCGGCGCGCTTCACGCGCAGCATCGGCCCGCCGTGGTGTCGGATCTCGGGCATCTCCTTGCGCCCGATCGGCGTCCGCCGGGTGAGGACGTGGCGCCACATGAAGAGCAGCACCGGGAAGATCACGTGCATCACCGGCGACTCCAGGCGCGGCGGGATCTGGCCGCAGTCGCGCCCGGCCAGGATCGTCGGGCGGGACTCGGCGACCTCGAAGGCGATGTCGCAGCCGGAGTGGCTGGCGCCCACGACGAGCACCGGCCCGTCCCGCAGTTGCCCGGGGCGGCGGTACTCGCTGGAGTGGAGCTGCAGGATCGACGGATCGAGCTCGGCCGAGATGGCCGGGACGTTGGGCGTACGCCCGAAGGTGCCCGTCGCGACCACGACGTTGTCGCAGGTCCAGGTGCCGCGGTCCGTGGCGACGCGGAAGCCGTCACCGTCCCGCTCGAGCCCGGTGACCCGGGTCTGGAGCCGAACGGGCAGCTCGAAGGTGCGGGCGTAGGTCTCGAGGTAGTCGCCGACCTCGTCCTTGCCCGGGAACGACCATCTCTTCGCCGGGAACGCCATCCCAGGGAGGCCGTCGTACTTGGCGGGTGAGTAGAGGCGCAGCGTGTCCCACTGGCGCCGCCAGTTGTCGCCGATCCGCGCGTTGGCGTCGAGGATGACGAACGGCCGTCCCCGGCGTCGCAGGTGGTAACCGGTCGCCAGGCCGGCCTGGCCGGCGCCGATGATGATCGTCTCGATGTGTGTGGTGTCCATACCGGCGACGCTAGGTCCGTACCCGGCCGCTCCGCGTCGGTCGTACGGCGCATTCGGCTGCGGCGGTCGATGGGTCGAACTACCCATCGGTGGGTCAGCCGCCGCGCAGCTGCAGGGCCGGTGGACGCAAGCGCGCGCAGCGTGGCCCGCCGCGCTCGTCGGTCAGGTCGACGGTGGCGACCACGTGGTCGGCGACGGGGACGTCGTCGAGCATGAGCTTGGCCCGCCGGAACATGGTGAAGTCTCCGTCAGGTCCGACGTCTCCCCAGGTCAGATAGACGAACCGAGATCCTCGTACGCCCTGGACGGCCGGGCCTCGGAAGTCACGTCCGGAATCACGCTCGACGACCTCGATCTCGGTGCGCCAGACCGCCGCCTGGCTGTCGCCGGGGACCAGGTCGACGGGGTCCCTGCGCACCTGGATACCCACATGGACGTTGTCGCACGGGCCGGTGTCGAGGTGCCAGGACCGGCCTGGGAAGTGGTGGCCACGGATCTCGAGCAACACGGCTCCAGGATGCCACGGGGGACGGCGCTGAGCGTCGCGGCGGCGAGGAAGGCCCACTCCGTGTGTCGCCCGGCGCGGGTGCCCCAGGCGAGGGAGAGGGTCGGGTAGACGCTGTAGAGACCTGCCACCGACAGGCAGCCGAGGACGAGGCCGACCTGCGGCCAGCCGGCGATGAGGCCGGTGACCAGGGCGCCACCCACTCCGACATAGGTCGCAGCCCGGAGCGACAGCAGGTTCTGGAACCTCGAGTCAGGTCGTCTGAGGTCCGCCGACAGATTCATGGGGACAGACTAGGGCCGCAGAAATCCGATGCTCAGGATCGGACCCGCTCACTAGGGTGAGCCGCGTGAACGATGAGGAGAAGTCGCTGCAGGAGCGACTCCGGGCGGCGATCATCGCATGCCGGCAGAGCGTGTTCCCCGCGTACGCGAGTCCGGCCGAGGTGTTCGACGGGCTGGCGGAGGCGTGCCGAGAGCTCGGGATCGAGGAGTGGGACGTATACGCCGAAAGGGGCCCGGTGGCGCGCCTCGAGGCGGAGGTCTCCGAGCTGCTCGGGAAGCCGGCTGCGTACTTCCCCTCGGGGACGATGGCGCAACAGGTGGCGCTGCGGATCCACGCCGACACGGCGGGCAGCCGACGGGTCGCGATGCCCGACCTCTCCCACCTGCTCGTCCACGAGGACGACGGGCCGAGGATCCTCCAGGACCTACTGATCGAACACCTCACGACGGGGCGCGAGACGCCGACGAGGGCGCACCTCGACGCGATTCCGGGACCGCTGGCAGCATGCCTGGTCGAGCTGCCCCTGCGCGATGCCGGCTGCGTGCTGCCGACCTTCGACGAGCTCGCCGAGCTGGCACAAGGGTGTCGTGAGCGAGAGATCGCCTTCCACCTCGACGGCGCCCGGATCTGGGAGTCGCAGCAGTGGTTCGGCAAGCCGCTGGCGGACGTCGCCGGCCTCGCGGACACCGTCTACACCAGCTTCTACAAAGGCGTCGGCGGGCTCGCCGGCGCGGCGCTGCTGGGCGACGACGACTTCGTCGCGCAGGCCAGACTGTGGCGCCACCGGATGGGGGGCACCCTCTACCGGTCCACCGCGGAGGCCGTCTCTGCGCTGGTCGGGCTCCGCGATCGGCTGCCGCAGATCGGCGAGTGCGTGACCTGGGGAAGGACCCTGGCCGCTGCGCTTCCGGCGTCCATCAGTGTCCAGCCGCGGGTGCCGCACACCAACACCTTCCTGCTGTACGCAGCGGGTGACCCGGACGAGGTCAACACCCGTCTCCTCGCCGCGCTGGAGGAGCACTCGCTCGCGTTCAGCAGACCCTGGACGGCGGCCGACGAGCCGGGCCGCGTGGTGACCGAGGTGACGATCGGCCAGGGTGCGCTCGAGCTGGACCCCGAGACCGTCGCCGCCCACCTCACCGCGCTGCTGGGTTGAGACCCGCTCTCGGTCCGACAGGTGGGAGGCGAGCCCAAAGGGGCCTCGCGCGCATCCGTCCGGTGATAATTTCGGACCGCCAGTGAAGTCCCACTGAAGGGCAGTTGCATGTCGGTTCAGTTCGAAGTGCGCATCGATGGAATGACCTGTCACCGCTGTGTCGAGACCGTGACGAGCGCTCTCGGTGGCCTTGACGGCGTCGAGGGCGTCGAGGTCGACCTGAACCCGGGAGCCGTCTCCAGCGCCCGCGTCACCGCCGAAGGACCGCTCGAGCCGAGGGTCGTCAGATCCACGCTCGCCAAGGCCGGATTCACGATCGCCCGCGAACCCTGACCGGTAGCGGAGTCGTCTGTGCTCGGCTCCCGTCAGCACTTTCCGGCCCTCACCGCCGAACCTGATCTCGTCTACCTGGACGCCGCGTCAGGCACCCCCTGTCCCGAACCGGTCATCGCCCAGCTCACCGCCGAGCTGCGCGGACCGGCCGCCAACCCCGGCAGGGGAGGACATCCATGGGCTCGGGACGCGCTGCGCCGCTTCGAGGAGGCCCGCGCCGTCCTCGCGGCGTTCCTCGGCGCCTCGTTCCCCGACGAGGTCGCCTTCACCCGCGGCGCGACCGGCGCGATGGCCTTCCTCGCCGACCGCTGGGGACCCGCGGCGCTCGCGAACGGCGGGGACATCCTCTACTGCCCCGGGGACCACCTCTCGACGGTGCGGCCATGGCTCCGGCTCGCCGAGCGGATGCGCCACCAGGGCGTCCGGGCGGTGGCGTACCGCCGCGACCGGCTGGGGCGCATCGACCCCGACGATTTCGCCCGCGCCGCGAGCGACCGCACCGCCGTCGTCGTCGCCACCGACGTCCACAACCTCCACGGCACCCGGACCGACCTCGACGCGCTGGCGATCCCGTCGCAAGCCACGGTCTGCCTCGACTGCTCCCAGAGCGCCGGACGGCTGCCCCTGGGCCTGGCCGGGTCCAGCGCCGAGCTCGCCGTCGTCTCCGGGCACAAGATGTTCGGGCCTCCCGGCACCGGCACGGTCTACGTACGCCGGGATCAGCATCACCGGATCGCTGTCGACCGGGCGGCCGCAAGGAGCGGGCCGGCGCGACACGTCTCCCCGCTCACCGACGCCGCCGAGGAGGGCAGCCTCGACGGCGCCGGAGCCGCCGGGCTGGCGAGCGCAGCCACGTTCCTCGACACCATCGGCCTGGACCGCGTCGGCGCCCACCTCGCCGTCCTCGCCACCCGGTTCACCGAGGGTGCGTCCCGGATCGGCGGCGTCACCCTCCTCGGGCCGCCGGTCGATGCGGGCGGGCCGCACAGCGGGATCAGCGCCTTCGCGCTCGACGGCCAGGCGGGCGCCGACGTGGCCTTCGCGCTCGAACGCCGCGGCGTCTACGTACGCGCGGGCGACCACTGTCTGGACGGTCCGCGAGAGGACGCGGTCCGGGCGAGCTTCCACCTGTACAACAACGAGAACGACGTCGACCGACTCCTGCAGGGCCTCGCCGCCGCTGCCGAAAGGGACTGACACGTGCAGAACGAAGGCATCAGGTACGACCGTGCCGCCGCCGCCCGCATCCTGGCCGAGGTGGCCGGTGCCGACTTCCTGACCGGCCCGGCACCGGTCACCGAACCGGTGTCGGTGGACTACCGCATCGAGGAGCTCAGCCCGGAGCCCGAGGGACCGCTCACCACCGGACAGCGGCGCTACCTGGAGTCCTTCATGCGGCCGTGCCGGCCCGATCAGGTCGTCAGCGCCACGCACCGCATCACCTGGCGCGACTCCCGCGGGATCGCGAACAGCGGCCACATCGGGCCGGGCCCGCTCGGCCCGGTGCTGCCTATCGCGGCCAGGGAGGCGGTGATCGCCGTCGGTGACGCGATCGCGGGCGCCGAGCCGGTCGTGGCGCGTGCGGACGCGCTCGGCGACGACGAGCTCGACATCCTCGCCGACACCACCACCGACCAAGAACCCGCCGAGATCTTCCGCGTCGGCGCCGAGGCCGCCGGCCGCGCGCTCGTCCAGCACGGCATGCTCGCCGGACAGGTCGGCATCGAGGACCCGGTCGAGTTCGCCGAGGCGATGTACGCCTCGGGGCTCTACGGCACCGTGGCCTCGACCTGGTTCTGGGAGCTGCAGGCCTCCACCTACCGCAGGGGCATGATCCCCGTGAGCCTGGAAGGGGCCGGCGACCGGCTGCGCTACACCGCGGACACCGTCGCGCTGCTCGCCGAGATGAAGCGCCGCACCATCGCCGATGCCCATGAGGTGATGGACCGGGCCCACCACGAGGGCCTGGGGGTGCGTGCCGCCATCCAACGCCACCACGTCGAGCTCGACGAGATCTCGCGACAGTACGCCCTGCTGCCGGTGGGTGAGCGACCGGTCTGTCTCGGGCAGCGGGCGCATCAGGTCGAGGGGCAGCGCGTCCAGCCGCTCGCCGCCGTCGCCGAGGCGCTCACCGGCGCCTTCCGGTCCGCGGTCGAGTCGGTGCGGATCGCCGCGATCCCCGATGCGGCCGTGCGGGACGTACGCTTCGCCGCGGGGGAGCAGGAGTTCGGGGTCCCGGACATGACCTGCCGGCACTGCCGGGTGACGATCACGGCGGTCTTCGACGCCCAGGCGGCCGAGCTGATCGAGGTGGACCTGCACGGGAAACGGGTGCGGGCCAGGTTCACGGACGCCGGGCAGCGCGACCGGGTCTTCGCCGACCTGCGCGACTCCGGCTACACGGTGGCCGACGGGTGAGCCAGCGCTTTCCGCTCCCAGCCGCCCGGCACCCGATCGCCGCCCGCTTCATCGCCGACGCGGCCGCGGTGCGCGAGGCGATCGAACGGTTCGGATCCCCGCTGCATGTGGTCTTTCCCCAGGTCATGGCCGAGAACGCCGCCGCGCTCGCGGGCGTGCTGCGGCGCCACGGCGTGCCGTACGACATCTTCTACGCGCACAAGGTGAACGCCTCGGCGGCGCTCCTCGCCGGGGCGTCCGCTGCCGGGCTCGGTGCGGACGTCGCCTCCGCGACCGAGCTCGACCGGGCTCTGGCGGCGGGGTTCGCGCCGAACCGGATCGAGGCGACGGGCCCGAAGGCGCCGGCCTTCATCGAACGGGTCGCCGCACTCGGGATCACCGCCAACGCCGATGACCTGTGGGAGCTCGACCGGCTCGCCGCTGTCGCGCCGGCCGGCAGTGCCGTCCCCGTCGTGCTGCGACTCTCCGGCTTTGCCTCGCCGGTGGTACCGCACTCGCGGTTCGGCATCGACCTCGCCGATGCCGACGCCGCCCTCGAGACCGTACGCCGCGCCCCCGGGCTCGAGCTGCGCGGTGTCGCCTTCCATCTCGACACCGCCGACCCGGCCGCCCGGGTGGACGCGCTGACCGAGTCGATGGCGGTCGTCTCCGCTGCGTACCGCAAGGGCCTGCGACCCTCGGTGATCGACATCGGCGGCGGGTTCCGGCAGCGCTTCGTCGAGGAACCGGAGCCGTTCCAGCGGTTCGCGCAGGAGCTCGTCACGGCACCCCCGGGAGACCTGGTGTGGCCCGGTCACGACCTCGGGCTCCGCCACGGTGGGGCGGCCGCGCACAAGTACGGCAACCACCGCCCCGCCATCGACGTCCTGGAGCGGTTCCTGGCTGCCGAGATCGAGCGGCGGCCGGTCGCCGAGGTCCTGCGCGAGTGCATGCTCACGCTGTGGATCGAACCGGGCAAGGCGCTGGTCGACCACGCCGGGCTCACCCTGACCGAAGTGCTCTACCGCAAGCGCGCCGCCGGGCGCGACCTGGTCGTGCTCGACCTGTCCCGCAACCAGATCACCCCCGCGGACCAGGAGGTGCTGCTGGACCCGGTTCTCGTCGACGGGCGCGGTGATCCGCCGGCGGAGGGCGTGTTCCTCGCCGGCCGGCTGTGTCTGGAGTCGGACCTGGTGAGCCGCCGGAAGGTGTTCCTCGACTCCGAACCGAGCAGCGGCGACGTACTCGCGTTCGTGAACACCGCCGCCTATCAGATGGACCTGTCCGCCTCTTCTGCCGGCGGACACCCGCCGCCGCCCAAGGTCGCGGCGGTCCTGGACGGCGAGCGGTTCACCTTCCTCGCCGACGACACCCACGGGAGCTGACCATGCGTTACGACAGCGTGCTCGACATGATCGGCGACACCCCGCTGCTCCGGCTCGATCCGGCAGCGCACGGTGTCCCCGATGCGGAGATCTTCCTCAAGCTGGAGTCGGCCAACCCCTTCGGCTCGGTCAAGGACCGGGTCGCCTGGGCGCTGCTGCGCGACCACATCGGCGAGATCGCCGCGGAGGAGCGGGTCGTCCTGGAGGCATCGAGCGGGAACACCGCGAAGGCGCTCCAGATCATCGCCTCGA
This sequence comes from Nocardioides sp. NPDC047086, assembly GCF_040643685.1. NCBI lineage: Bacteria > Bacillati > Actinomycetota > Actinomycetes > Propionibacteriales > Nocardioidaceae > Nocardioides > Nocardioides sp. NPDC047086. The sequence goes on along the minus strand of NZ_JBEYUV010000035.1, from coordinate 11,610 downwards.
TGCACGGGGTCCGCTTCCGTGCCTTCACCAACCGGGTCCGGGTGCGCGAGGTCCGCGAGATGCTGTCGCTGCTGGGTGCCGAGGTGACCGAGATGCCCGGCCTCTCCGAGTGCCCGGACCCGACCGCGCCCAACGACGTGTTCGGGGTGATCGGCGACCTCATGGAGGGGGAGCCGGGCCGCTACCACCACACCTCGCAGTACACCAACGAGGACAACCTGCGCGCCCACTACGAGGAGACCGGCCGCGAGATCTACCGCGATGCCGGTCCCGTCGATCTGCTCGTGGGTGGGCTCGGCACCACCGGATCCACCCGAGGGGCCGCGACGTACCTGCGCGAGCGCAACCCGGACACGACCGTGGTCGGCGTCGTCGCGGCGGAGGGGGACTTCATTCCCGGCATCCGCTCGGCGGCGGAGATGTGGGAGGTCGGCCTGTTCGAGCCCGGCTTCTACGACGCCATCGCCGCGGTCGACTCGGCCGACGCCATCTCCGCGAGCCTCGAGCTCGCCACCCGGCACGGCGTGCTCGCCGGGCCCACCACCGGGGCTGCCTATGCCGCCGCTCGGGAACGGCTCCTGGCCGGGCCCGGGGGCCCGGTCACCGCGGTCGTCATCGCGTGCGACCGCATGGAGCCGTACCTCTCCTACTACCGCCACCGTCGTCCCGACCTGTTCGGCGTAGCCGGCCCTGCGCCTGCTCCTGCGACGGCGGCGCCTTCGGCGGCTCCTGAGGACCTCGAGGCGTGGAGCGCCGCAGGCGAGCACGTGGTCGTGGTGGACGTACGCACCGCGCTGGCGTTCCAGGCAGGCCACATCCCCGGGGCGATCAACCTCCGCGACGACCTGCTGGAGCAGGTCATGGAGGCGGGGATGCCGTTCTCGGAGGCGTCTCGGGTCGTGTTCGTCTGCCCGACGGGGGACCGCTCGGCGCGATTCGCCGCTCGGGCCGCCGCGACCGGTCGTCGGGCCTACAACCTCGACGGCGGTGTCCTCGGCTGGCGCGACAGCGGCAGGCCGCTCGCGGGTGTCTGACCCCTGGGTACGCCGCCGGGCCCTCACGTGGGAAGGAGGGCGAGCATCGTGCCCATCCCCGCGGCCATCAGCCCGTGGCCGAGGGCGGGCAGACGGTGCTCGCGCACCGCGGTCGCCCGCAGGAGCCACCAGAGCACCCCGGCCACGCAGACCACGACGAACAGCGAGTTGACCGCGATCGCCCAGCCCGGAGTGTGCCCCGCGACCGCTGCCGCGCCGCCATGACCGGCGTGACCATGGCCGGCGTGGCCATGGCCGCTCGGTGTGGTCATGCCGGTCATGAGCAACGGCATCGCGGCGAGCATCCAGATCATCGCTGCGTTGAGGGCGAGATGTCCGGCCAGGTCGGCGCGGTGGGCCCTGCCGCCCGCGCGTCTCAGCCCGGGCAGCAGCGCCAGGGACAGGGCCGCGAAGAGTGCGACCTGGGCCCAGACCGCGACGGCGGAGACGATGACCCAGATCATCAGGATCATCGCGCCGCTCATCACGGCGTGATTGAGATGGAGAACGGTCTGGGTGCCCGACGGTGGGCAGACCACGAGGATCCAGATCCCCGCGGTGCCAGTGAGCACGAAGGCTACGGTGAGCAGAAGGTCCCAGGGCGGATCTACCACCCGACCAAGGTACCGCCGGAGCTCGCCGGATGAGGCCGGTTGTCGTCATCGGTGCCGCAGGTCGGAAAACCTGCCGACGTGGGTGACGCCTCGCTCAGGCGTCGAGATCCTGCGCGACGAGCGCGGCGATGGTGTCGACGGCGGCCTGGTCGGGGCCGGTGACCTCGACCTTGTCGCCGTTGGCGGCGCCGAGCGTCATGATCAGCAGCGACGAGGCCGCGTCGACCGGCTCGCCGCCGGGAACGGCGAGGGTGATCTCGGCACCAAGCTCGTCGACCTTCTCGGAGATGATCGCGGCGGGGCGGGCGTGGAGGCCGACGGCGGAGCCGACGGTGACGGTCTGGATGGGCATGATGCTCCTTCGGGTGATGAGGTGGGACGTACGGACTGATCAGCTGGCGGCGGGGGCCGGCACCGGAGCGCGGCCGATGGACTTGAGCGCGATCACCATGCCGGCGCCGACGATCACGCCGGCGGCGAGCGCGATCAGGTAGCCGAGCACGTTGGTGACCGCGAAGAGGACGAAGATGCCGCCGTGCGGTGCGCGGACGCCGACCTCGAAGAGCTGGGAGAGACCGCCGGTCACCGCGCTGCCGACCATGATCGCGGGGATCACGCGCATCGGGTCGCCCGCGGCGAAGGGGATGGCTCCCTCGGTGATGAACGAGGCGCCGAGCAGCCAGCCCGCCTTGCCGTTCTCGTGCTCCGCGGGGGTGAAGAGCTGGGGGCGTACGACGGTGGCCAGCGCCAGCGCGATCGGCGGGACCATGCCGGCGAGCATGACGGCGGCCATGATCCGCAGCTCGGGGGAGTCGGTGGCGAGCGAGGCGGCACCGACACCGGTGGCGGCGAAGCTGTAGGCGACCTTGTTGAGCGGGCCGCCCATGTCGAAGGCCATCATCAGGCCGAGCACCGCGCCGAGGGCGACGGCGCTGGTGCCGTCCAAGGCGGCGAGGCCGTCGGTGAGCCGCTCCATCAGCCAGTTGATCGGCTTGCCGAGCACGATGATCATGACCAGCCCGGCCAGGATCGAGGTCACCAGCGGGATCACCAGCACGGGCATCAGGCCGCGCGCCCAGCTCGGAACGCGCCACCGGCTGACCCAGTGGGCGATCACGCCGGCGAGCACACCGCCCGCGATCGCGCCGAGGAACCCGGTCGCAGGCGCCGCGACGCCGTCGGCGTTGACCACGCCGAACAGGTTGGCGGCCAGCGCACCCATGATGAATCCGGGCGCGATGCCGGGGCGGTCGGCGATGGCGTACGCGATGTAGCCCGCCAGCGCCGGGATGAACAGCATGAACGCGGTCTTGCCGATCACGAAGAACAGTGCGCCCAGATAGACGGCGAGGCCGCTGTCGAAGAGGGCGTGCTCGAGGCCGAGGGCCTGGGCGTCGGGGAGGTTCGTGAGCGTGTTGTCGACCATGACCGCGCCGTAGACGTCGGTGATGTCGTAGCCGCCGAGCAGGAAGCTCAGCGCGATCAGCAGGCCGCCGGCGGCGACGAACGGGATCATGTAGGAGACGCCGGTCATCAGGACCCGGCGGGTACGTGCGCCCCAGCTCTCCGAAGCGGTCGAGGTGGACTCGGTCGAGTCGCTCCCGCCGGACTCGACCCTGGCTGCGTTCGGGTCCGCGGCCGCGGCGAGCGCCTCGGCGATCATCGCGTCGGCGTCGTCGATCGGGCGCTTGACCCCGGAGGAGACCAGCGGCTTGCCGGCGAACCGGGCCCGGTCACGGACGCCGACGTCGACGGCGAAGATGGCCGCATCGGCCTTCGCGATCGTCTCGGCGGGCAACGGTGTCGCACCGGCCGAGCCCTGGGTCTCGACCGCGATCTCCACGCCTGCCCGAGCGGCCGCGGCTTGGAGCGCCTCGGCCGCCATGTAGGTGTGCGCGATGCCGGTCGGGCAGGCGGTCACCGCGACGAGCGAGCGCTTCTGCGCCGGCGTCGCCTCCGGAGCCGTTGCCGGGGCCTGGCTCTGGGCGGGCGCCTCACCGACCGCGTCGAGGATGGTCCGGGCGGCCTCCTCGGCCGAGTCGGTCTCCCGCAGGGTCTGGCCGAACTCGGGACGGGCCAGAGCACGGGCCAGCTTGGTCAGGATGGTCAGATGGGTGGCGTCGCCGCCCGCGGGTGCCCCGATCAGGAAGGCGAGGTCGGCCGGGCCGTCCTTGCCACCGAAGTCGACCGGTGGTGAGAGCCGGGCGAAGGCCACCACGGGCTCATCGACCCCGGACGTACGGCAGTGGGGGATCGCCAGGCCGCCCGGGAGCCCGGTGGCGGAGACCTCCTCGCGGGCGAGCGCGTCGGCGACGAGCGCGTCCAGGTCGGTGGCGCGGCCGGAGTCGGCCACGCGCTGGGCCAGGGCACGGATGACGTCGTGCTTGTCGGTGCCGAGGTCGGCGTCGAGAGCGACGAGCTCGGGGGCGATGAGTGCGGACATCAGAGTCCTCCGGTGATGGGGTCGAGGCCGCGAACCGGGACGAGGTCGGCGCGGACCTGGGGTGGGGTGGGGAGGGTGGTGCCGGGGAGCCCGGCGGCTGCACTGCCGTACGCGACGGCGAGCCCGAGACGTTCAGGGGCGGAGAGTCCGCGCAGGTCGGCGAGGAGATAGCCGAACAGGGAGCTGTCCCCGGCGCCGACCGTGCTCACGACATCGGTGGGCGGAGGGCTGGCGTGCCACGTACCTTCCGCGGTCACCAGGACGGCGCCGTCGCCGCCGAGGGTCGCGAGCACGGCGGAGACCCCGCGCTCGACCAGGGTCCGGGCCGCCGCCGCGGCGGCAGCCGGGTCGTCGAGCCGGTCGGAGCCGGTGATGGAGGCCAGCTCCTCGGCGTTGGGCTTGAGCAGGTCGGGTGCGCCGGCCGGGAGTCCGGCGGCGAGCGCCTCCAGGGGCGCCTCGCTGGTGTCGACGGCGATGCGGGCGCCGGTGGTGCGAAGCGCGCCCACCACCTCGGCGTACCACCCGGCCGGGGCGCCGGGCGGCAGGGATCCGGCGAGGACGACCCAGGTGGCCAGCTCGGCCTCCTGGACCAGCCGGGTCGCGAGGGCGTCCAGCAGCGCGGGGGTGGCGGTGGCGCCAGGCCCGTTGAGCTTGGTGGTGGTGCCGTCGGGCTCGGTCACGGTGGTGTTGATCCGCGGCCGGCCCGCCGGGCCGACGGTGACCACGTCGAGCCCCGAGGCCCGCAGCTCGGTCACCAGCGGGTCGAGGTCGGGGCAGGGGAGAACCGCTCGGGTCGGCACCCCCGCGGCGTACGCGGCTCCGGAGATGTTCACGCCCTTGCCGCCGGGTTGCGAGCTCGTGCCTTCGGCACGCAGCACCTCACCACGGCGCAGCGGGCTGGTGAGCATCACGGTGTGGTCGATGCTCGGGTTGGCGGTCAGGGTGACGATCATGCGATCACGACTTCCAGGCCGCTCTCGCGGAGCTCGTCGGCGACGTCGTCGTCGATGTCGCTGTCGGTGACGAGCACGTCGATGTTGCCCAGGGAAGCGAAGCGGAGCGTGGTCTCGACGCCGATCTTGCTGGAGTCCGTCAGGCACACGACCCGGCGGGCGGCGTTGACCAGCGCCCGCTTGGTCGCGGCCTCCTCGTGGTCGGGGGTGGAGAGGCCGTGGGCCAGGGTCAGCCCGTTGGTGGCCACGAAGGTGACGTCGACCCGCAGCCGGCTCAGCGCGTCGACGGTCTCGGCGCCGACCGCGGCTTGGGTGGCCGGGCGGACCCGACCGGGCAGCAGGTGGAGCTCGATCTGGGCGCTGCCGGCCAGCATCGCGGCGACCGGGACGGCATGGGTGACCACCGTGAGCTGGTGATCGCGCGGCAGAGCGTGGGCGAACCTGCTGGTCGTCGTGCCGGCGTCGATCGCGATGGTGCCGCCGGCGGTGGGCAGGAGATCGAGGGCCGCCTGGGCGATGCGGTCCTTCTGTGCGGTGAAGGTCTGCTCCCGCTCGCCGAGCGCGGACTCGAGCACCGCCATGGTCTCCACCGGCACGGCCCCGCCGTGGACCCGGCGGACCAGGCCGCGTCGCTCCAGGGTGGAGAGGTCTCGGCGCACGGTCTCGGTGGTGACCTCGAACCGCTCGGCGATGTCGGCCACGGATATCCGCCTGCGCTCGGCGACGAGACGGGCCGTCGCGATCTGTCGCTCCTCGGCGTACATCCGGGCCTCCTTCGAAGATCGGTGTGGTTTCGAGTGGGTTTCGGACTTGTGAATGCCCACATATGTTGTTTTATGCCCGAATGTGTTGACTCGTCAAGGGGTTAGGGCAGATATTTGTGGCCATGGTCACGTCTCACTCATCTGTTCTCTCCGGCACCCCGGTGGTCCCGGGGATCGTGCTGGCGCCCGTCCACGTGGTGCGGACCGAGGTCGACCCGCTCGCCCTCGAAGCCTTGGCACGGCGCGGCTTCGACCAGCCCGAGGACGCCCTCGCGGCCTACGAGGCAGCCGCCACCGCCGTCGCCGACGGCTACGCGCGCCGTGCCGATACCGCGTCGGGAGCGGCCGCCTCCGTGCTGAGCGCGAGCGCCGGCCTCGCGCGTGACAAGGGACTGCGGGTCGCGGTGGAGAAGCACCTGCGTTCCGGAGAGGGTCTGGTCGCCTCCGTCGGTGCGGCGGTGGAGCAGTTCGCGACGCTGTTCAGCGGGATGGGCGGGCTGATGGCCGAGCGGGTCACGGACCTCCACGACATCGAGCGCCGCGTCCTGGCCCACCTCGCAGGTGAGCCCGAACCCGGTGTGGACGTGCCCGAAGGGACCAGCGTGCTGGTCGCCGCCGACCTGGCGCCCTCCGACACCGCCGCCCTCGACCCGGCCCGGGTGGTCGCGCTGGTCACCGAGCGAGGCGGCCCGACCAGCCACACCGCGATCATCGCCCGCCAGCTCGGCATCCCGTGCCTGGTCGGCGTGGCCGGCGCGACCGGCATCACGCCGGGGACCTCGGTGCTCGTCGACGGCCAGGCCGGCACCGTCGACCTGGAGCCGGGCCCGGACGCCGCAGCCCGCGCCGAGGCCGACCTCGCCAGGCGCCAGGCGGTCGCCTCCTGGACCGGGCCAGGGCGCACTGCCGACGGCCATCCCGTGGCGCTCCTCGCCAACGTCGCCGATGGCTCCTCGGCACGCGACGCGGCGGCCGGCCAGGTCGAGGGTGTCGGACTCTTCCGCACCGAGCTCTGCTTCCTCGACCGGCGCGAGGAGCCCACCGTCGCCGAGCAGGCCGACGTCTACGCCGAGGTGCTCGCACCTTTCGCCGGCCGCGGCCACGTCGTGGTACGCACCCTGGACGCGGGTTCCGACAAGCCGATCGCCTTCGCGACCCATGAGGGCGAGGAGAACCCGGCCCTGGGCGTACGCGGCTTGCGGCTCGCCGCGGACAACCCCGGCCTGCTGGAACGCCAGCTCGACGCCATCGCGATCGCCGCCGAGCGCACCGGCGCCGACACCTGGGTGATGGCGCCGATGGTCGCCACCGTCCAGGAGGCCGCCGACTTCGCCGCGCTCGTCCGCGCCCGCGGCCTGAAGCCTGGCGTCATGGTCGAGGTCCCGGCGGCAGCACTGATGGCCCACCGAATGCTGGAGGTCGTCGACTTCCTCTCCATCGGCACCAACGACCTGACCCAGTACGCCATGGCCGCCGACCGGCTCGCCACCGACCTCGCCCACCTCACCGATCCCTGGCAGTCCGCGGTGCTGCAGCTCATCGCGATCACCGCCGAGGCGGGACGTACGGCCGGCAAGCCCGTCGGGATCTGCGGCGAGGCCGCCGCTGACCCGCTGCTCGCGCCCGTTCTCGTCGGACTGGGCATCACGTCGCTGTCGATGGCCCCCGCCGCGGTCCCCGCCGTCGGTGCCCGGATCGGGTCGGTGACCTCCGGGCAGTGCGACGAGGCCGCCGAGGCCGCGCTCGGCGCGCTCTCACCCGCACAGGGCCGCGAGGCGGTCGCGACGCTGCTGGGCTGATCGGCGACGGTGCACACTGGGCCCATGCCCGCGCACTACGCGTTCTCCGAGACCTGGGAGCTGCCATCCTCGCCCGCGGCGGTGCACGAGGTGCTGGTCGATGTCGAGTATTACCCGCAGTGGTGGCCGCAGGTGCGGGCGGTGGCGAAGCTAGGCGAGGACGACGCGCTGCTGGTGTGCCGCTCGGCGCTGCCCTACGACCTGGAGATCGTGCTGCACGCGGTCAACCGGGACCTGCCGACGCTGGAGGTCGGCCTCGGCGGTGATCTGGACGGGTTCGCCCGGTGGACCCTGACGCCCACCCCGAGCGGGAGCCGGATGGTGTTCGAGCAGGAGGTCGTCGTACGTGGCCTGCTCGGCCTCGCGTCGCTCCCGCTGCGGCCGGTGCTGACCTGGAACCACCGGCAGATGATGCTCGGCTGCCGTCAGGGGCTGGTCACCACGGTCGGCTCGGCCTAGAGCGCGGAGCCCTTCTGGTAGTCGGCCCAGGAGAGGTTCCAGTCGCCGAAGCCGTTGTCCCACTCCATCTTCCGGTCGGTGCCGGTGGTCTCGACGATGTCGCCGATGCGGGCCAGGCCGTAGAGCCAGGCGGCGTTGTCGGTGGAGATGCCGGTGCAGCCGTGGGAGACGTTGGCATAGCCCTGGGAGCCGGTCGACCACGGCGCCGCGTGGATGAACTCGCCGGAGTTGGTCAGGCGCATGGCGTACTCGACGTCGTCGAGGGAGTAGTAGTCGCTCGAGCCTTGGTCGGAGATGCCGATCGTCTCCGAGCGCATCTCCTTGACCCGGTGCTTCTCGGAGATGACCTTGATCCCCGAGCGGGTGGTGAAGCCGGGCTTGCCGGTGGTCGCCGGGATCGTACGCAGCAGCTTGCCGTTGCTGAAGACCTTCATCCGGTGGGTGCGGGCGTTGACCCTGAAGACGTGCGCGTCGCCCACCTTGTAGGTGGCGGCGCGGCTGTGCTGGCCGTAGACGTCCCCGCCGGCGGAGGCGCCGTTGATGTCGAGGTCGACCTTGATGGTGGTGCCGGGCTTCCAGTAGTGCTGCGGGCGGTAGCGGGCCTCGGTGTCGGAGACCCAGTACCAGGAGCCGGTCTGGGCCGGGGTGGAGGTGACGTGCATGCGCTTCTCGAAGGAGGCGTGGTCCTTGACCGGGACGTCGAAGTAGACCGCGACCGGCATCCCGACGCCGACCTCGGACTTGTCGACGGGGACGATGGTGGCGAAGGTCTGCTGTGCCAGCGAGAGCGAGCGGGTGGTGAAGCTGCTGGTGACCGTGCCGGTCTCACCGGTGGCGGTGACCGTGTAGCGCAGCGCCGGGTCGAGGAGGTCGTTGGCGGTCCAGGTCTTCTTGTCCGCCGACAGCGACCCGGGGACCGTGCGTCCGTCGGGCTTGGCGACCTTCACGCTCGCGAACTCGCCCGAGGTCGCGGTGACCGTGACGGTGCTGTCGACGGCGACGTCCTTGGCCCCGTCGGCGGGGGAGATCGTGGCGGTGAGCGGCTTGGCCGACGGCGAGGCGGTCGGCTCGCCCTTGGCGGCCGAGTCCGGGGACTCGGGGCCCTCGGCGCAGCCGGAGAGCACGATCAGGGCCACCGAGGCCACCACGAGAGTAAGAGGACGAACCCGCATGGGATAACTATGCGGTAAGCGACAACCGAATTATCGGCGTGTTCGCGCGTGTACTGAAGGTTGTGGTGTTGTCGGTGGTGCCACGTACGGTGTCTGCCGATGAGTGACACTCGCGTCGAGGCGGCGTACGCCGGGGCTCTGGCCGCCTTCAAGAACCCGATGCTCGACCTCCTGCACGGCCGGTTCGCGCCGTTCGTGGTGGCGGTGCTCTCGGTGACCTTCACCTCCGAGCGTTCCTCCGTGCCGGTGACCGATGCGCACGCCGAGATCGGCGACATGCTGGACCGGCTCCGGGCCACCGGCCACGCCGAGGGCGAGGGCGGCGAGGCGATGCTCCCGGTCGGCACGGCGCGCGAGCTGTGCCGTCAGTGGGTGCGCGCCGGGTGGCTGCTGCGCCAGATCGAGGGCGAGGACGAGGTCTACCGGCTCTCCGCGCACGCGGTGGGCGCCCTGGAGATCGCCGGCCGGGCGAGCGGGTCGCGGGCGCGGGTCTCCGAGTCGCGGGTCAGGACGCTGCTGGAGGCGGTCGAGCGGCTCGCCCTGGACGCCGATCCGGACGTGCTGACCCGGGTCGCGCGGCTGACCGAGGAGATCGCCGAGCGGCGTGCCGAGATCGCCCGCCTGGACCGCACCGGCGTCGTCGACACCGTCGATGACGACACCCTGCTGGAGCAGGCCGAGAACATCCTCCACCTGACCCGTGAGCTCCCGGCCGACTTCGCGCGCGTGGTCGAGTCGATCCGGGCGATGCAGCGCGACGTGGTGACCGACCTGCGCCAGGACGTACGCCCGGCCGGTGAGGTGCTGCGCGAGTACCTGCAGCGCGGCAAGGACGTGATGGCCTCGACCCCGGAGGGCAAGGCGTTCGCCGGTGCGCTGCGGATGATCGGCGACCCGCGCCGCCTCGACGACCTGGCCACCCACCTGCGTACGGTGCTGCGACACCGGTTCACGAAGGCGATGGTGCCGGCCGAGCGGGCCGAGCTGGCCGCCGTCGGACGCCGGATCGAGACCGGCGTCGCCGAGGTGCTGGCCGCCCAGCAGACCGCCTCGCACGTGATCACCACCCAGGTGCGTACGCACGACCCGGCCCGCGATCGGCAGGTCGACGACCTGCTGCGCGATGTGATGGTCGGCTTCCAGGCCTGGATGCCGTCCTCGCGGCCGGCCGAGTCCGTCGAGCCGCTGCGCCGGCTGCCCGTCGCCGACCTCGGTCACCTGCGCCAGTCGGTCAGCGAGCTGCGGCCGCCCGAGCCACCCGCGCCGCTGGCCGACTGGGGCGACGTGGAGAGCGCGGTCGAGGACACCAAGGCCTGGGGCGGCCCGGGCTACCGGGCGATCGAGGCCCACCTGGACGCCTACGTCGCAGCCGCCGAGGGACCGGTCGACCTGGCCGAGGTCTTCGCGGCCGCGCCGGCGGAGATCCGGCGCCCGGTCGATCTGCTGGGGCTGCTGGAGATCGCCCACCGGCGCGGGATGACCGAGACGGGGGAGATCGCCACCATCGAGGCGGTTCGGGCCGACGGGGTGCGTCGCAGGTTCGCGTTCGGCGGGGTGAGGATGACTGATGGCGATCGAGCTGGCGAAGGGGCCGACGTTGAGTGAGACCGAGACCGAGGCGGTCGCCTACGGGAGTGAGCCGGAGGGCTTCATCGAGCCCGTCTCGATGGAGGACGACCCGACCGAGCTCTTCGTCGGCGATCGCGGCGTCCTGGACGCCGACGTACGCCGGGTGCTGGTCCAGCTGCTGCGCCGCCGGTTCATCACGGCCGAGCGGAGCCCGCGGCAGTGGCGTACGTTGCTCGACCACCAGGCGGTGATCGAGTCGCGGCTCCACGACCTGTTCGTGCGGCTCGTCGTCGACCACGACCGCGGCATCGCCTACAAGCGGCAGGTGCGCTCGGAGGAGCTGGACGTGCCGGTGCTCCTCAAGGACGACGCCTACTCACGGGCCGAGACCCTCGTGCTGGTCCATCTCCGCACCGTCTTCCAGCGCGAGCGCGGCGCGGGCGAGAGCTCCGCGCGGGTGGATGCCGACGAGCTGGAGCAGACCGTGCTCACCTACTTCGACGTCGCCAGCGGCGACGCCGCCGCCCGCCGCGAGATCCGCCGGGCGGTCGAACGGCTCGCCCGGGAGGGGCTGATCGAGGAGGAGTCCGAGGACCGCTTCCGGATCACTCCGCTCGTCGAGATCGTGCTGAGCGTCGAGAAGCTCGCCGAGCTCAAGGCGTGGCTCAAGGGATCCGCTGGTCGAGCCGTGAGCGCCAGCGAGCGTGTCGAGACCAACACGGTGGGGGCGCTCCAGGGGCCCGGGTTGGGTAGACAACACTACACCGATCCGGTCCCGGGCGGTGAGCAAACGAAAGGAGGGT
>NZ_JBEYUV010000034.1:0-64478 GCF_040643685.1 Nocardioides sp. NPDC047086 | reverse complement strand
CTGCTCGACCATCCCGGAGGCGAGGAGGCGTTCGGCGGCGACGACCCCGAGCATCTCGGGGCCGACGTCTCGGCGGTCAGCGGAGGATCGGCGGCTCGGTCTTCTCCTCGACCTCACCGATCGTGACACCCGGCGCGAGCTCGACGAGCCGCAGGCCTTCGGGGGTGATGTCGAGGACGCACAGGTCGGTGATGATGCGCTGCACGACACCGAGACCGGTGTAGGGGAGCGAGCACTCCTCGACGATCTTGTAGGAGCCGTCGCGCGCGACGTGCTCCATCAGCACGACGACCTTCTTGGCGCCGTGGACGAGGTCCATCGCGCCGCCCATGCCCTTGACCATCTTGCCGGGGATCATCCAGTTGGCGAGGTCGCCACCGGCGGAGACCTGCATGGCCCCGAGGATGGCGGCGTCGATCTTGCCGGAGCGGATCATCCCGAAGCTGGTCGCGGAGTCGAAGAAGCTCGCCCCCTTGCGTACGGTGACCGTCTCCTTCCCGGCGTTGATCAGGTCCGGGTCGACGGCGTCCTCGGTCGGGTAGGCGCCGGTGCCGAGGATGCCGTTCTCGCTCTGCAGGACGAGCTCGACGTCGTCGGGTACGTAGTTGGGCACCAGCGTCGGCAGCCCGATGCCGAGGTTGACGTAGTCGCCGTCGACCAGTTCCGCGGCGGCGCGGGCGGCCATCTCTTCACGTGTCCATGCCATGTCAGCGGACCGTCCTCTTCTCGATGCGCTTCTCGGCGGCCTGTTCGGGGGTGAGGGGCACGACGCGGTGGACGTAGACCCCGGGGAGGTGGACGTCGTTCGGCGGGATCTCGCCGGGCTCGACGAGCTCCTCGACCTCCGCGATCGTGATCTGCCCGGCCATCGCGGCGAGCGGGTTGAAGTTGCGGGCGGAGTCCTTGAAGACGAGGTTGCCGTGGCGGTCGCCCTTCCAGGCGCGCACGATGCCGAAGTCGGCGACGATGGCCTCCTCCAGCACGAACTCACGCTCGCCGTCAGGCGTCTCGAAGGTCATCACCGGCTTCTCGGGGGAGGTCTTGATGACGTTGCCGGCGTCGTCGTACTTCCACGGCAGCCCGCCCTGCGCCACCTGCGTGCCGACGCCGGTGCGGGTGTAGAACGCGGCGATGCCGGAGCCGCCGGCGCGCATCCGCTCGGCCAGCGTGCCCTGCGGGGTCAGCTCGACCTCGAGGTCGCCGGAGAGGTACTGCCGCGCGAACTCCTTGTTCTCGCCGACGTACGAGGCGACGACCCGGCGCAGGCGTCCGGCGCCGAGCAGCAGGCCCAGGCCCCAGTCGTCGACGCCGGCGTTGTTGGAGACCACCTCGAGGTCGGTCACGCCGGCCTCGAGCAGAGCATTGATGAGCACCGAGGGGATGCCGCACAGCCCGAAACCGCCGACCGTGAGGGTCGCTCCGTTCGGGACGTCCGCGACCGCCTCGGCGGCTGAGGAGATGACCTTGTCCATGCTGATCAGTCAAGGATGGGGAGGCCGTCCGGTCAATAGGTGAGCGCAAGTTCACGCTCAGTCTTTCGATGACCGACCTCGCTGCCGCAGCTGCGTTCACTGAATGGACGTCGCCTATCGTACGTCTCATGGAGCCCGGTCCCAACGCGAACCAACCCAGCGCGAACCAACCCAGCGTGATCCGCCGCAGCGCAACCCTTCTCCGGTTGCTCGCCGCGCGCGAGCCGGAGGGCACGACGACCACCCGGCTCGCGACGACCGCCGCCATCCCGCGCCCGACCGCCCACCGGCTGCTCAGCGCGCTCCAGGACGAGGGGCTGGTCGAGCGCGACAACGACACCGGTGCCTGGCACCTGGGCCCGGAGTGCTTCCTGCTCGGCGCTGCCGCGACCACCCGTCACGACATCACCCCGGCGGCCCGGGCGGCGGTGCTGCGCATCGCCCGGGAGACGGGGGAGAGCGCGTTCTTCTCGATCCGGCGCGGCGACGAGACGGTCTGCGTCCTGCGCGAGGACGGCAGCTTTCCGATCCGCTCGCACGTGCTCCACGAGGGGATCCGGTTCCCGCTCGGGGTCGCCTCGGCGGGCCTGGCGATCCTGGCGCTCATGCCCGAGCCGAGGCGTGAGGCCTACCTGGCCCGCACCGACCTCGTACCCACCTACGGCGAGCAGCACTCGGCGTCCGCTCTGCGAAAGCGCATCGCCGCGACCCGCGAGCTGGGCTTCGCGGTCAACCCGGGCCTGATCGTGGTCGGCAGCTGGGGTCTGGGCGCCGCGGTCTTCGACGCCCACGGGCAGCCGTACGGAGCGCTGAGCATCACCGGCATCGAGGCCCGCCTCGCGCCCCCGCGTCAGGCCGAGCTCGGCCGCCTCCTCCTGGAGGCCGCGCACACGTTGACACGCTGATCACGATTCGCCGAGTCGGCGCGTTCTGACCAGATTCCTCGCCGAGTCGGCGCGTTATAACGAGCCGACTCGGCAGAGAATTCGGTCAGGATGAGCCGACTCGGCGGTGGGTGGATGCGGTCATGATCTGAGCGAGCGCGGCGTCGGAGGCGAGCTGGGCGTCGCGGTCGTAGGTCGAGGTGAAGGCGAGGAGCTCGTCGGCGCCGGTGGCCTCGGCCAGCTGTTCCAGACGGCGCCGGACGGTGTCGGCGGTTCCCGCGGTCGTACGCGCCAGATGGGCCTCGACCCGCTCGCGGAGCTGGTTCGACCAGGCCTGGTCGCGGATCGTCGGGACCGGCTCGAGCGGGCCGAACTCGCCGGTCTGCCGCGACCTGGCCATCGCCCAGGCCTCCGGGAGCGCGAGCTCGGCGGCCTCGGCGTCGGTGTCGGCGACGAGGACATCGACGGAGATCGTCACCGAGGGTTCAGAAGCTCGCGAGGAGGGCCGGAAGTCCTTCCGGTACGCCCCCAGCACCTCATCCAGCCGCGGGCTGTCGAGCACCGGGCCGCCCACGACGACCGGCAGCCCGAGCCCGGCAGCGAGCGCGACGCCGCGCCCCGTCGCGAGCACGAACATCGGGATCTGGTGCGCAGCGGCCGGCCGGGCGGTGACCGCGGCGGTGCGGTCGAGGTAGCCGCGGAGCTCCTCGATGTCCTCGGCGAACGTGTCCGGGTCGTCGAGATCCTGGCGCAGGGCGCGGCGTACGGGTGCGGTGAAACCCAGCGTGCGCCCCAGACCGAGGTCGAGACGTCCCGGATAGAGGGCCTCGAGCATGAGGAACTGCTCGGCGACGACCAGCGGCTGGTGGTGCGGCAGCATCACCCCGCCCGACCCGAGCCTGATCGTCGACGTGTGCGCACCGAGCGCGCCGAGCAGCACGGGCGGCGATCCCGACGCGATCCCCGGCACGGCATGGTGCTCGGCGACCCAGAACCGGTGGTAGCCGAGCCGCTCGGCGGCTACCGCCCGCTCGATGGTGTGGGTCAGCGCAGCGCCCTCGGCGTACCCCACCCGCGTGCGGGACCGGTCCAGCATGGAGAGCTTCACGCTCATCACAACGACGCCGGGGCCTGGAGGCTTCCCGCCGGGCCCGGTGTGGCGAAGAACGCACTCGACAGGCGTGCGATGCGGGACACACATCCGCTGTCGGGGCGGTCGGTCTCGGTACGCTGAGGGCTTCGGCCACATGACGACAGGAGCGGCTGGGTAATGGATCAAGACGTGCTTCGGCACGCACCGCTTTTCAGCGAGCTGGACGACGAGTCGATGACGGCGTTGCTCGCGATGATGGGCCAGACACGCCTGCGGCGTGGCGAGGTGCTGTTCCACGAGGGCGACGCCGCTGACCGGCTCTACGCCGTCGTCGCCGGCAAGGTGAAGCTGAGCCGCGCCGCGGCCAACGGCCAGGACAGCCTGCTGGCGATCCTCGGGCCCGGCCAGGTGTTCGGTGAGCTGTCGCTCTTCGACCCCGGTCGGCGCTCCTCGACGGTCACGGCCGTCACCGACGACGTCGAGCTGGCCTCGCTCTCGCACGATAACCTGCTGGGCTTGCTCGACGGGCGCCCGAGCGTGACGCGCGGGCTGCTCGCCCTGCTGTCGGGTCGTCTGCGCCGGGCCAACGACGTGATCGGCGACCTGGTCTTCGCGGATGCGCCCCGCCGGGTGGCGAAGGCTCTGCTCGACCTCGCCGAGAGGTTCGGTCAGGAGACCGACGAGGGCCTCCACGTACGCCACGACCTGACCCAGGAGGAGCTCGCGCAGCTCGTCGGCGCGGCTCGGGAGACGGTCAACAAGGCGCTCGCCGACTTCGCCGCCAAGGGCTGGGTCAAGCTGGAGTCCCGCGGAGTGATCATCACCGACATGGAGCGGATCGTGCGCCGCGCCGGCTGAGGCGCCGGCCGCGGTCAGCTCGTGACGGCGCCGACCGCGGCCGACTGCACGGTGCGGCGGTACTTGCCGAGCACGCCGCGACGGTACTTCGGGGGGAGTGGCTCCCAGCCGACCTTGCGGCTCTCCAGCTCCTCGGGGTCCACGTGGACGTCGAGAGCCCGGTTGAGTACGTCGAGAACGATGGTGTCGCCGTCGCGGACGAAGGCGATCGGCCCGGCGTCGACCGCCTCCGGGGCGATGTGGCCGACGCACAGGCCGGTGGTTCCGCCTGAGAACCGGCCGTCGGTGACGAGCAGGACGTCCTTCCCGAGACCAGCACCCTTGATGGCTCCCGTGATGGCGAGCATCTCCCGCATGCCGGGTCCGCCCTTGGGGCCCTCGTTGCGGATGACCACGACGTCGCCCGCGACGATGCGACCCTCCTCGAGGGCGTCCATCGCGGCCCGCTCCCCGTCGAAGACCCGGGCGGTGCCGCGGAAGACCGTGTCGTCGAAGCCGGCCGTCTTGACGACGGCACCGTCCGGCGCGAGCGAGCCCGTCAGGATGGTGAGACCACCGGTGCGGTGGATCGGCCGCTCGAAGGAGTGGATCACGTCGTCATCGAGCGCGGGCGGACTCAGCTCCGCGAGGTTCTGCGCCATGGTCTTCCCGGTCACCGTGAGGCAGTCGCCGTGGAGCAGTCCCGCGTCCAGGAGCGCCTTCATCACCACCGGGATCCCGCCGATCCTGTCGACGTCGTTCATGACGTACTTGCCGTACGGCTTGAGGTCGGCGAGGTGGGGCACCTTCTCGCCCACCCGGGTGAAGTCGTCGAGGGCCAGGTCGACCTCGGCCTCGTTGGCGATCGCCAACAGGTGCAGCACGGCGTTGGTGGAGCCGCCGAGCGCCATGACCACGGCGATGGCGTTCTCGAAAGCCTCCTTGGTCATGATCTGACGCGCGGTGATGCCCTTGCGCAGCAGCCCGACCACCGCCTCGCCCGAGCGGTGGGCGAAGCCGTCGCGACGGCGGTCCACTGCGGGCGGAGCCGCCGAACCGGGCAACGACATGCCGAGCGCCTCGGCGACAGCAGCCATCGTGTTGGCGGTGTACATCCCTCCGCAGGCGCCCTCGCCGGGACAGATCGCCTTCTCGACGCGGGCGACCTCCTCGCGGCTCATCTTCCCCGCGATGCAGGCCCCGACCGCTTCGAAGGCATCGATGATCGTGACGTCGCGGCCGTCGAGCTGCCCGGGCATGATCGAACCGGCGTAGAGGAAGACCGAGGCGAGATCGAGCCGAGCGGCCGCCATCAACATGCCGGGCAGCGACTTGTCGCAGCCCGCGAGCAGGACGGAGCCGTCGAGCCGCTCGGCGTTCATCACGGTTTCGACCGAGTCGGCGATGATCTCGCGCGACACGAGTGAGAAGTGCATGCCCTCGTGGCCCATCGAGATTCCGTCGGAGACGGAGATGGTGCCGAACTCCAGCGGATAGCCGCCGGCCGCGTGCACGCCGTTCTTCACGGCCTTGGCGAGCCGGTCCAGGGACAGGTTGCAGGGCGTGATCTCGTTCCACGACGAGGCGACGCCGATCTGCGGCTTGGCGAAGTCGTCGTCCCCGAGGCCGACCGCCCGCAACATCCCTCGGGCAGCGGTGGCTTCGAGGCCATCGGTGACGGCGCGCGACCTGGGTTTGATATCGGGCGTGTTGGGGCTGGGCTGGTTCACGCCTACGAGGCTAGCTGCTCAGGAGGCCGAGACGGCGCACCTGTTGTGGATGTGCTCACTCCTCACCGTGCGCCGCGGGCTGAGACCGCTGGTCAGAGGCTGACGCGGACCAGCTGGCGCAGCCGGCGAAGACCCTCGGTGCTCGGCCGTTCGGCCGGGGCGAGGGCGTCGGTGAGGCGCTGCCGGACCGCGTCGGTCTCGAGCTCCAGCCCGATGGCCACGAGCTCGCTCGCAGCGCCGGGCGTACGGGTGGCGGCGACGTGGGCGCTGCGCCCGACCAGGTTCACCTGGTAGCTGCGCGGCCCCTGGGCTGTGGCGACGGCGACGGTCCCCTTGACCCGGTACGCCGTCGCCGGCGGCTCCTCGAGCAGGTCGATCAGCCGGGCCGGCTCGATGGTGCCCGGCGTCGTCACGGTGACGGCCCGGGCATGCTGATGGGCCTCGTGCGAAGCGGCCGCCTCGCGCAGCATCGCGGCGATCGGCAGCTCGTCGGGCGGGTCCTCGGGCACCGCGGCGTCGTAGACGAGCCGCGGGTCGATGCGGCCGCCCACGGCGTACGCGACATGGACCTCGGGGTTGTGCTCCCGCACGCGCCGCTCGATGCGGGCAAGCGTCTCCTCACGCTCGGCAGACGGCACCAGGTCGGTCTTGTTGACCACGACCAGGGAGGCGGCCGCGAACCGGACCGGTGCCGGGCCCCGGCCGTCGTCGAGGGTGTCGAAGTAGGCGGAGGCGTCGACGACCTCGATGAGCCCACCGCGGCGTACCCGCTCGACGCCGCTGAACCGGACCAGCTTGGCCAGGGTCCCGGGCTCGGCGAGCCCGCTGGCCTCGACGATGACGACGTCGAGGCCGAGCCGCGGGTGGGTCAGCTTCTCCAGCGCGTCGTCCAGGCCGCCGGCGTCGGGCAGGCAGCACAGGCAGCCGCCGGCGATCGAGGCCGGCTCGTCGATCTGTCCGGTGACGAGGCCGGCGTCGACGTTGATGTCGCCGAAGTCGTTGACGACCACGCCGACCCGAGCACCGGGCTGGCGCAGCAGATGGTTGAGCAGAGTGGTCTTCCCGGACCCGAGGTGGCCGGTGAGGATGACCACGGGGACCCGGGTGCTGACGTTGGTCGGTGGCACCGAGCCATCGTAGAGCGGGTGAGAACAGTTCCCGTTAGGGGGTGTCGGGCTGCCCGGATGTTGACGGCCGAGGTGACCAGATCTAGGTTGTGCCGCACAACTTCACATCCGCCACTCGAACCGCAGCGGGAGAGTCCTTGCCCATCCCGGGTGAGGCGCCGAAGGAGCAAACCTCCCCAGAATCTCTCAGGCCCCAACGACCGCTGTGGTGAGGCGACCTCTGGAAAGTCAGGATCCGACGATCCTGCACCCACGGTGCAAGCCGCCCCATCGGGCGGTGAAGCTCTCAGGTAGTGATGACAGAGCGGGGAGGTCACCCGTCCACGGGTGCCGTTTTCGGCGCCCACCAGCAGGGAGCCTCCCGCACAGATGACCTCACCCGTCCCTACCCCTCTGTCTGAGATCCACCGCGCGCTCGGTGCCTCGTTCACCGACTTCGCCGGCTGGAGCATGCCGGTCCGCTACGGCTCGGAGACCGCCGAGCACCATGCGGTACGCACCACCGCGGGCCTCTTCGACCTGTGCCACATGGGCGAGATCGAGGTGACCGGACCCGACGCGGGGCGCGCCCTGGACCGTGCCCTGGTCGGCCGGCCGTCGGCGATCGGCATCGGCGGCGCCCGCTACTCGATGATCTGCGCCGAGGACGGCGGCATCATCGACGACCTGGTCGTCTACCGGCTCGAGCAGGAGCGCTACCTGGTCGTCGCCAACGCGAGCAACGCCCACGTGGTCGCACCGGCGCTGGCCTCGCGAGCCGAGGGGTACGACGCCGCGGTCCACGACGCCTCCGCCGAGTGGGCGCTGATCGCGGTGCAGGGACCGGCCTCGGCTTCGATCGTCGCGGCCCTGACCGACCTGGATGTCCCCTCGCTGCGCTACTACGCCATCGACGCCGGCACCCTCGCCGGGGTCGAGGTCCTGCTCGCCCGCACCGGCTACACCGGCGAGGACGGTTTCGAGGTCTACTGCGCGCCCTCGTCGGCCGCAGCTGTCTGGGAGGCCATCACCGAGGCCGGTACGCCGCACGGGCTCCTCCCCGCCGGGCTCGCCTGCCGCGACACCCTCCGGCTCGAGGCGGGCATGCCGCTCTACGGCCACGAGCTGAACCGGGACACGACTCCCTTCGAGGCCGGCCTCGGCCGGGTCGTCTCCTTCGACAAGCCCGACGGCTTCGTCGGAGATGCAGCCCTGGCCGCACGCCGCGACGAAGGCCCGCGCAGCGTGCTCGTCGGCTTGGTCGCCGCGGGGCGCCGGTCCCCGCGGGCCGGCTACGCCGTCGTCGACCCCGCCACCGGCGAGGAGGTCGGCACCGTCACCAGCGGCTCCCCGTCACCGACGCTCGGCCACCCGATCGCGATGGCGTACGTCCGGCCCGATCTTGCCGCTGCCGGCACCAAGGTCCACGTCGACGTGCGCGGCAGTCGCGAGGACGCCGAGATCGTCGACCTTCCCTTCTACTCCAAGAAATGAGCACCGCCATGACCAACCCGACCCACCTGTCCTACACCGCCGAGCACGAGTGGCTCGAGACCCGCGGCGACGTCGCGCGCGTCGGTGTCACCGCGTTCGCCACCGAGGCGCTGGGCGACATCGTCTTCGTCGAGCTGCCCGAGGTCGGCACCAAGATCACCGGGGGAGAGAGCTGCGGGGAGCTGGAGTCGACGAAGTCGGTCAGCGACCTCTTCGCGCCCGCCGACGGTGAGGTGCTCGCGGTCAACACCGCCGTCGTCGAGGACCCCGCGCTGATCAACAGCGACCCGTTCGGCGCCGGCTGGCTCTTCGAGATGCGCCTCTCGGGCGCTCCCGATCTGCTCGACGCTGCGGCTTACGACGCTTTGATCGAGGAGTGAAAACGTCGTGACCGCTGACCTCAGCGGCGTCTCGACCCCGGTCGTGGCGATGACCTTGAGCACCTTCGACCTGTACTCGATCGGCATCGGGCCCTCCTCCTCCCACACCGTCGGACCGATGCGGGCGGCGATGACCTTCGTCGACGGTCTCGTCGCGGACGGTCTCTTGGACGCGGTGACGCGGGTGAAGGCCGAGCTGTACGGCTCGCTCGGCGCGACCGGCCACGGGCACGGCTCGGAGGGCGCGGTGCTGCTCGGCCTCGAGGGGGAGGAGCCGGCGACGGTCGACACCCGCGCCTCGTCCGGCCGGGTGGCGGCCATCCGCGACCGCGGGGAGCTGTCGCTGGGCGGTCACACCCCGATCCGCTTCGATAGCCGAACCGACCTGGTGATGCATCGGCGCAAGAGCCTGCCGGGCCACCCCAACGGCATGCTGTTCACCGCCTACGACGCCTCGGGGCAGGTGAGCCGGGAGCGGACCTACTACTCCGTCGGCGGCGGCTTCGTCATCGACGAGCACGCGTCCGGCGCCGCCCGGATCGTGCCCGATCACTCGCGCGTCCGCTTCCCCTTCACCACCGGCGCCGAGCTGCTCAGCACCTGCGAGCGCGAGGGGTTCCGCGTCTCCGACCTGATGCGCGCCAACGAGCTGACCTGGCGTACGCACGACGAGATCCGCGCCGGTCTCCTCGAGATCTGGCGGGTGATGGCCGACTGCGTGCAGGCCGGCTGCGACCGTGATCCGGTCACCGACGGCGTACTTCCCGGCGGTCTGCGGGTCCCGCGCCGCGCGCCGCTGCTCTACCGCGACCTGGCCTCCGGCGCCGGTGCCCAGGACCCCTTCCGGGTCATGGACTGGGTCAACCTGTTCGCCCTGGCGGTCAACGAGGAGAACGCCTCGGGCGGCCGGGTCGTCACCGCCCCCACCAACGGCGCGGCCGGCATCGTCCCCGCCGTCCTGCACTACTGGGTACGTTTCGTGGCGCCGGCAGCCGGCCTGGACGAGGCCGCGATCGAGGAGGGCATCGTCCGCTTCCTGCTCACCGCGGCCGCGATCGGCATCCTGTGCAAGACGAACGCCTCGATCTCGGGCGCCGAGGTCGGCTGTCAGGGCGAGGTCGGCTCGGCTTGCGCGATGGCCGCCGGTGCGCTGTGCGAGGTGCTGGGCGGCACCCCGGAGCAGGTCGAGAACGCCGCCGAGGTCGGCATCGAGCACAACCTCGGCCTCACCTGCGACCCGGTCGGCGGGCTGGTCCAGATCCCGTGCATCGAGCGCAACGCCATCGCCAGCGTGAAGGCCATCAACGCCGCCCGCCTCGCCCTCAACGGCGACGGCTCCCACAAGGTCAGCCTCGACAAGGCGCTGAAGACGATGCGGGAGACCGGCGCCGACATGAAGGTCAAGTACAAGGAGACCTCCCGCGGCGGCCTCGCGGTCAACGTCATCGAGTGTTGAGGCGCGCTGGCATGACCTCCGAGGTCAGCTTGGTTGGGGTCAGTCCTCGGCCGTGAGGATCTCTAGGGCTGTCGCGGCGTCGATCCGGTCCCGGCCGGTCAGTGCGGTCCATGAAATGTCGTCCGGGGTGAGCCGGGTGCGTAGCGTCTGGAGCCGGGATCGGTCGGAGCCGGCGAAGCCCTCGCGCTCGGCGGCTCTCCGGCTGCGATTGAAGCGGACCGGGCTACGATCACCCGCCGCCGATGAGGTCACTCCGTCATCACCACGGCGATGGCACGGGGACGAGCGGGCCGGCGCTCGGCATGCGTTGGTGGCATGGCTTCAATGGCGGCGAGATGCAGAGCTTGCTGCCGATCCTGACGGTGGGGTCGCCGTGTTAGCCGCGGAGAACGTCGTTCTAGCGCCGGAGTCACCTCGTGTGAACGTCGATGAACTGCAGCGATGTCTTGATTGGGCACGGCGGCAGATCAATGTCGTCGGTTGGAAAGCAGACCCGAAGAGATACCGCGTGGCGTGGACTGCGCAGTTCCTTCTGGGGCAAATCCACGTCGGTTTCTTTGGACAGCCTCCCATCGGGTCAGCCTGGAACTTCGTCCCTGACCTCGGGGCGCAATCTGGTCGACGCAGCGCACCGAGCCAGCGCCTCAAGGGTCCGGTGGGGCTGTGGCGCTTGTCGCCAAGGGAAGGGACTGTCGAACTCATCGACGCCGCGACCGATCT
The DNA here is from genome assembly GCF_040643685.1 of Nocardioides sp. NPDC047086. Lineage (NCBI taxonomy): Bacteria > Bacillati > Actinomycetota > Actinomycetes > Propionibacteriales > Nocardioidaceae > Nocardioides > Nocardioides sp. NPDC047086. The sequence goes on along the minus strand of NZ_JBEYUV010000034.1, from coordinate 53,306 downwards.
ACTGGTTCTGGGGTACGACAACCCAGCGCTTCGACGGTTGGCGGGAATGTCGGCGGACGATTCCCTGTACGAGGTCGGCCCGGTTGTCGAGGCAGTGCTCGACCAGTTCGGTGCTGACCATCTGTTTGATGGGTCTCCCGAACGAGCTGCGCTCGAGGTCCGGCTCGAGCGGTTCCTGGCCGGTGATCTGCATCTTCGCGAGCTTTCTAGATGGGCGCACTCGACGATCGGCCACGGCGGCGAATCCGACTGCGAACCGTTCGTCATGCTCGATGACATCTACGACGACTGGGAGTACGCGGGCCACGACCTCGAGTTCCTTACGCAGATGGCTCGCCGGGCGGCGAACGACTTCCTCGCCGGGCGCACGGTCACTCGACTCGATTCGCTCATACCCCCGACGGTCGACACCAACAACGACGACGGCCGCAGAGGGAGGGTCAAGCGTTGGCGGGACCGCATCCGTTGGACCAAAGGCGGAACCGAGCGATGAGCGTGAGCGCGGTCATTCGTACTGCGTAGCGGCGCGAAGACCGTCTCGAACAACCTCCCAACCATTGCCGACACCCGCATGGTGCCGTTCTCCGCGTAGATGCCCCCAGATTCGGTCAGCCACGCGGCGAAGGCTTCGAGGTACTCGTGCAACTCAGTGTTGCGCCAGGGCGCGCCGGACGCTGACTCCACCGCGAGGTCGCGTGCGGTCTCGACGACGGCGTTCAGTTTACCTGCGATCGACGCGGATGGGCAGCCGCCCGCATCGCATTCCTGGTCGACATCCACGTCGCCGTGTTCGAACTGGTAGTGGAAAAAAGCTCGCCGTGGGCGCGCGACAACCCCGGTCTCCTCGAGCCCGCGCTCGACCTGCTCGAGGCCCAACGGTCGTGGTACATGGAGGCTGCAGATCGTTACGGCGCGCTCAATGCTCATTGCGCTGACCGCGATGCGCTGTACGATGGTCAATGTAATGACCATTAGGAGGGAAGGTGACTGTCCATGCCGAAGCGCCCATTGTCTGCGAAGTCGCGGCGCACAGCCCGCACGCTAGGAGACTACGTCTCTACGTTCCGCCGTCTGCAAGGCCTGACGGCGGAACAGGTAGCCGACCGCGCCGGCATCGCCCGAAACACCCTTCGAAAGCTCGAGCAGGGAGACGCCAGCGTCGGCCTCGACGTGTTTCTAGAAGTCTGCCGTGTTCTTGGGGTACTCGACTTTGTCACTGAAGGAATGAACCCCTACGAGACCGCACTGGGACAGTCGCTGGCTGAACAGAACCTGGCCCTGCCCAAGCGGGTGCGCCGATGAGTCGAAGCGTCTACGTGTACACAAGCCTCCCAATCGGAACAGGGCAGGTGGGGTGCGAAGAGGTCCGAGTCGGGCGAGCGTTCTTTGCAGTCAGCCGGCGAGGTGTGGCCACAACGTTCCGGTACGAGTCTGCGTACCTGGCGCACAAGCGGGCGTTTCCGCTGGACCCAGCGTTACCGCTGTTCGAAGGAGCGCACGCGATTGCGGATGGGCTCCCGTACTGCTTCACCGACTGCGCCCCTGACCGCTGGGGCAGGAACCTGATTCGTAAACGGCTGCAGGCCGCTGATGCCGACGCTGGGCGATTCCGTCGTGACGTCACTGAGATTGACTACCTGCTAGGTGTCACCGACCTCACCAGACAGGGGGCACTTCGGTTCACCGACACTGACAGTGGCACAGAAGGTCTGTTCCTCGCCGATGACCCTGACGTGCCAAAGCTGTTGGAGCTACCGCGGCTCTTGCATGCGGCAGAACAAGTCGAGCTCGATGATGACGACCTGTCAGCAGTCAAGGAGCTCTTGGACGCTGGTACAGGGTCGCTCGGTGGCGCACGACCGAAGGCGTCGGTGCGTCACGGCGACCGGATCCTGATTGCGAAGTTCGCAAGCCCCAAAGACGACTGGGACGTCATCGCCTGGGAGAAGACAGCCCTCGACCTCGCCGAAAACGCAGGGCTTCGGGTGCCACGGCGTCGGCTGCAGCGCGTCAACGGGAAGGCGGTCTTGCTGTTGGACCGGTTCGACCGGGCAGATGACGGCAGTCGTATCCCGTACATGTCGGCCATGAGCCTGCTCGAGGCACGAGATGGTGAGAGCAGCGAGTACGACTACATCGACATCGCAGAGGCCTTGGCCGAACACGGCGACGTCACAATCGCCGAAGACCTACGCGAGCTGTGGCGTCGAGTCGCGTTCTCGGTCGCAATCCACAACACCGACGACCACCTCCGTAATCACGGGTTCCTGCGCGGGCAGGCGGGTTGGACGTTGTCTCCGGTCTTTGACGTAAACCCCAATCCCGACATCGCCAAGGAACGCGAAATAGGTATCGGGTCCGCGCACGCCAGAGACGAAGAGCTCGAAGGACTGAAGGCCTCCGCTGCGACGTTCGGTCTCAAGGACGAACGCGCCACCGAAGTGTTGGACGAAGTGTTCGCTGCGACCGCGAACTGGCGTCAGGTTGCAGCCGGCAACGGCATCGCCGAACGTGAGATGAACCGTATGGCCGACGCGTTCGACGGTTTGCGCGCCGCGGTCGGCTGAACGGCAAAGCAGGCGGCACCACGGCCCAAGTCTCGACGAATCACCGCGATCCAGCTTCTGCCTGGAGACTGACCACTTGGCAGGAGACGAGGCCGACGACGAGACCACCGGGGGACCTCGAGGACCAGCCTGCGTAGGAGCCTGATCACCTGCCGGGATCGCGGTAGGAATGGCAGCATAGGCATCTCGTCACCAGGAGGCCCCATGCCCACGACAGCCACATTCGTCTCACCGACCGACGGCACTGCGCTCGCGATCCGGACATGGGGAGAGGAGCTGTCGGCGCCGCGGGGCGTTGTCCAGATCGCCCACGGCATCGCCGAGCACGGGCAGCGTTACGACCGGCTCGCTCGGGCTCTCGTCGCGGCTGGGTACGTCGTGCGGGCGGTCGACCACCGCGGTCACGGCGGGTCCGTCGCGTCGGCCGACCAGCTCGGTCACTTCGAATTCGAGGCTCTGGTGGCCGACGTCGCGGCCATGGGTGCCTCGCTGCGCGAGGAGTTCTCCGGGATCCAGGTGTTCCTGGTTGCGCACTCGATGGGGTCCTTTGCGGCGCAGACGGTGATCTTGGACCGGTCCGACCTGTACGACGGTGTAGTGCTGTCGGGCTCGACCGCCCTCGACGTACTCGCTGGTGCGCTCTCGAACGACGAGGGGCCGGTCGGGCTGGAGGCGTTCAACGCCGGGTTCGAGCATCGGACCGGGTACGAGTGGCTCTCGCGCGACGAGGCCGAGGTCGATGTGTACGTCGCAGACCCGTTGTCCGGGTTCGATCTGCCCGACACCGCCGTGCCTCAGCTGTTCGCCGGCGCCGAGCGTCTGGCCGACCCGGCAGCCCTCGGTGGGATCCGCTCCGATCTCCCGATTCTCGTCGTCTCCGGCGACGCCGACCCGCTTGCCGGAGGTGGCGCCCTGGTCGAGCTGCTGGGGCAGCGTTATCGCGAGGCCGGCCTGCAGGATGTGACGGTGACGCTCTACCCCGGGGCGCGCCACGAGATCTTCAACGAGACCAACCGCGATGCGATCACCGCAGACGTGATCGGCTGGCTCACGGCTCATTCCTGACGGCCGCACGGTCCCGGCACAGCTCACCTCAGACGTACGGCCGGATGGCGTCGATGATGCGGGACCAGTTCTCCGCACCGTGGCCGCGGGTGTAGTGGGCCTGGACGGCGCGGGGGAGGTCGGTGTCGATGCCGGCGGCTTCGCTGGCCTGGACGAGGTGGTCGGTGGTGGCGCCCACCATCGTCACGGTGCTCAGGTGGCCGGGGTGGTGGCCGGCGTCGAGTTGGGCGCCGAGGTCCTCGCCGGCAGCGAGCATCGCGGGATGCGGCGTGCTGGCTCGATCATCCCTGTTATCCGGGCGCTCGTCCCCAGGTGATGGCGGTGCGTACCCTCGGGTCGAGGGCATCCGCGAGAGCGGTATCCGGACGGGCGCCCAGGGCGCTGTTGATGCTCGAGAAGGCGGTGCGCAGCCCCGCGTAGATGGTCAAGGCCACGATCTGGGGCTCCTTGAACCCTGCGTCGCGCAGACGCTGGATGTCTTGCGGTGTGCTGCTGCCGGGGGAGCGGGCGACGGTGCGTGCCCAGGTGGCCAGCGCCTGTTCGCGTTCGCTGAACGGTTCGTCGTCGGCGGTGAGTGCGGCGATCGCAGTCTTTGGGTCGGACCAGTCGCTCAGGCGTTTGCCCCAAGCTACGGCGCAATAGGAGTCACCGACAGCCGCGGCTTGGGCGATCACGATCATGGCTTTGTCGCGCGGTGTCAGTCCTGCCGCGTCGGCCGTGGCGTCGAACAGCCGCTGGAGCTGTTCCTTCATCTCCGGCTGATGTGCCCACACCCGAGTGAGGTCCCAGACATAGCCGTCGTCGGCGAGGTCTTCGGCGTACAGCTTCTCCTGGCCGGCGCTCGGCGCAGGTTCCTCCAAGAAAGTCACGCGCCCAGAACATCGGCGGCCGGTTTACCCTGTGCCGAATTGGTGCCGTACGTCCCCGGTGTTGGGGATGGGAGTCAGGTCTCAGGCGCGCGGGCGATCCGCTGGGTCGTGACGAGCCGTCGGCGTTGCGGCCACTGCGTCCGAACTCGGACTGGCCGAATCTGCCTGATCGACGAATCTGCTAATCGAGTGGCATCCGACCGGTCGCGTGCATGACGATGACTATCCCGGTCCAGCATGATCGAAGGAGGGAGCGGCATGAGTCGGACCTCGTTCGTGAGCAAGCTTCGGGACCAGGTCATTCGGGCGCTGATTCAGAGCGCGCTGGTGGAGCAGGAGATCCCCGAGGTCACCGTCGCGGTCGTAGTCGGTACGGAGTTCTACAACTCGCTCCAAGACCCCGAGGAGCGTTGGACGTATCCCGAGGACGGACACGAGTACGTCTGGGCGTACGTCACGTATCTGCCCACGAACGAGCGTTCTGGCTGGCGCTTGGGGCGCTCGGAGGACCTTCACGATCCGGCCGCGCTGGTGAATGCGCTTTGGCAGCTGGGCTCGGACTTTGAGGACTGGGTCTGTGAGACGACGTTCGCGTGGGGCGAGGAGCGCCATGCTCGGGTTCCGCGGATTCGAGATCTGCCTGAATGGTTGATCGCCGGCGCCTGAGGTCCAGACGCCGGCGATCACCTCAGACGTACGGCCGGATGGCGTCGATGATGCGGGACCAGTTCTCGGCGCCGTGGCCACAGGAGCGGGCCCAGGTGTAGTGGGCCTGGACGGCGCGGGGGAGGTCGGTGTCGATGCCGGCGGCCTCGCTTGCCTCGACGAGGTGGTCGGCGGTGGCGCCCATCATCGTGACGGTGCTCAGGTGGCCGGGGTGTTTTCCGGCTTCGAGCTGGGCGCCGAGGTCTTCGCTGGCGGCGAGCATCGGCGGGATGCCGGCGAGGGTCTGCATCAGTTCCGGGATGGCAGCGGACGGCTTGATGCCGCCCGTCTCGAGGAGCGCGACGGCGTGGAGGAGCGCGGAGAGGGAGGTCAGGAAGATGTCCAGGTTGGCCTGGTACATCAGCTGCGCGAGCCCGGGATCCTCGCCCAGGTAGCGGACCGCCCCGATGCGGGCCAGCGCATCCTGGCGCAAGGAGAGCACGTCGGCGGGACCGCTGACATAGACGTACGCATCGGGCGTCCCGACCATCGGCGCCGGGACCATCACGCCGCCGGTGAGGAAGTTCGCGCCACGGGCGGTGACCCACGCAGCACCCGCACGCGTCCCGTCGGGGGACTCGGAGCTGAGGTTGACGATCGTGCGCCCCGCGAGCTCGGAGGTCGCGGAGCCGAGCACGTCGTACATCGCCTGGTAGTCGGTCAGGCTGAGGACGACCAGGTCGCTGGCCGCGACGGCCTTCGCCGGGGAGTCGGCCAGCTGTGCGCCGGCGGCCACCACCTCCGAGGCGCGCGAGGCCGTGCGGTTCCATACGGTCACCGGATGCCCGGAGGCGAGGAGGCTGTGGACCATCGCCTGCCCCATGGGGCCGAGGCCGATGACGGTGACGGCGGTGAGAGGTTGATTCATGTAGGCAATCCTCGGCCTTTACGTACGATGGCGGGAGTACCCACTAATTACTGGGGTACTTACCAAAAGGTGAGTGAGGAAACCCCATGACGAAGCCCCGAAGCGGTCCCTACATCTGTGGCATCGACGCCGCGCTCGACGTGGTCAGCGGCAAGTGGAAGGGGCTGATCCTGTGGGAGCTCGACAACTACGGCGTACGCCGCTTCGCCGAGCTCCGCCGTGGCCTGCCCGGGGTCAGCGAGAAGATGCTGACCCAGCACCTGCGCGAGATGGAGCACGACGGGCTGGTGCATCGGGAGGTGTATGCCGAGGTCCCGCCGCGGGTGGAGTACTCGCTGACCGATCACGGCCGCAGCCTCAACACCGCGCTCGGGCCGCTCGGGCGCTGGGGCATGGACCGGATCGCCCGCGAGCGGACCGAGCTGGTCGAGCACCGCGACGCGGGATTGCTGCCCCGCCCCTAGCAACAGGCCGTCAGACCGGCCGGACCTCCGACCCAGCCGCCCTTGTCGGCAGTCCCGCGGAGTCCAGCAGCGCCAGCTTGTCCGCGTCGGCCGAGCCGGCGTCGGGGTGGTAGACGACGAGCATCACGTCATCGGTGCCGTTGATCGTCAGCCGCTCCCGGTTGAGGGTGATCTCGCCGACCTGCGGATGGTTCATCTTGATCGGGGCGCCGGTCTGGGCGCGTACGTCATGGCGTGCCCAGAGCTGCCGAAAACGTGGGCTGGCCAGGGAGAGCTCGCCGATGAGCTCGATGAACCGAGGGTCGTCGATGTCGGTGCCCACGGCCTGGCGCAGGTTGCCGACGAAGCACTCCGTCATCGACTCCCACTCCGGGTGGAACTCCTGCTGGCCCGGGTCGAGGAACTGGTCGCGCAGCTGGTTGCCGCCCGGCGCGAGTCGAGGCGAGAGCGCGCGAGCAAGAGCGTTGGCGGCCAGGATGTCGAAGTAGCGCCCCTCGATGAACGCGGGCTGCACCATCGAGTCGAGCAGCTTGAGCGCCCCGGGCGGGACGGTCTCCTTGCGCCGCCGCCGACGGCGGCGAGGCCCCTCGGTGACGAGCGACATCATGTGGGCGGTGTGGTCGTCGTCGAGCTGGAGCACACGGGCGATCGACTCGAGCACCTGAGCCGACGGGTTGCGGTCCCGGCCGCGCTCCAGGCGCAGGTAGTAGTCCGCGCTGATCCCGGCCAGCATGGCGACCTCCTCGCGGCGCAGCCCCGGGACGCGACGTACGCCCACGGCCGGGATGCCGGCCGCCTCCGGAGTCACCAGCGCCCGTCTGGCCTGGAGGAATGCGCCCAACGGGTTCGTCGCCTCGCTCATGTCTCAAGCCTAGGTCGGCACCGAGCAGACAGCGGGGGTCCTGTCAGGCCCCGGTCTGACCAGGGCTCTGGGCGGCCGGCCCCGACCCGCCTAGCGTCGAAGACGGCCCGATCGGGTCGCCTTCAGAAAGGGAAGAAACAGAGATGACCGTCGCACTCATCACCGGCGCCAACAAGGGCATCGGCTTCGAGACCGCCCGCCAGCTCACCGAGGCCGGCTACGACGTCTACCTCGGCGCACGAGACGCCGACCGAGGGGAGAAGGCGGCCGCCGAGATCGGTGCCCGCTTCGTGCAGCTCGACGTCACCGACGACGCTTCGGTCACCGCCGCGCTGGCGACCATCGAGACGGCTGAGGGTCGCCTCGACGTACTCGTGAACAACGCCGGCGTCCTCGTCGCCGACCCGCTCGACGGCCCGACCGCGCTGCGGGTCTTCGACATCAACGCGGTCGGGATCGTCCGCGTCACCGGGGCCGCCCTGCCGCTGCTGCGCCGCTCGGAGAACCCGCGCGTGGTCAAAGTGTCCAGCAGCCTCGGCTCGTTCTGGGCCAACACCACCCCCGGCCGGGTCGAGCAGGGGATGTTCCTGCCGCTCTACGCCGCGTCCAAGGCCGCCGCCACCATGCTGACCGTCCAGTACGCCAAGGCGTACGACACGATCAGGTTCAACGCCGTCGAGCCCGGTCCCACCGCCACCGACATGACCGCCGGCTTCGGCATCGAGGACATCGCCAGGCCGCCCGCGGAGAGCGCCCAGACGGTCGTACGCCTCGCCACTCTCGACCTCGACGGCCCCACCGGGACGCTCCAGGACAAGGACGGCGAACTCGCGTGGTAGTGGTCACATCCGTTGGTTGTCGGCCGTTCGCGATTTGGGCGGGGAAGCGGGGCCTTGTGAACCTGAGGTAATGAGTGAACTGAAAAGTGAGACCACCGCCGGCCAGCCCGGCGATCGGTCTTTCCTCGGCCAGCCGCGCGTACTGGCCAACCTGTTCGGCGTCGAGCTGTGGGAGCGGTTCAGCTTCTACGGCATGCAGGGCATCCTCGCGATCTACCTCTACTACTCAGCGGCCGAGGGTGGCCTCGGGATCAGCGAGACGGTCGCGCTCGGGATCGTCGGTGCCTACGGCGGCGCGGTCTACCTCTCGACCATCATCGCGGCCTGGATCGCCGACCGCCTGCTCGGCGCGGAGCGTACGCTCTTCGCCTCCGCCTGGCTGGTGGTCTTCGGCCACCTCGGCCTCGCCCTGATCCCCGGCATCCCTGGAGTCGGTGTGGGTCTGGTGCTGATCGCCCTCGGCTCGGGCGGTGTGAAGGCGAACGCGTCCTCCCTCGTCGGCACCCTGTACGCCGCCGATGACGAGCGTCGCGACGCCGGCTTCTCCCTCTTCTACCTGGGCATCAACCTGGGCGGCCTGGCCGGTCCGCTGCTGACCGGCCTGCTGCAGAAGCAGTGGGGCTTCCACGTCGGCTTCGGGCTGGCCGCGATCGGCATGATCTTCGGTCTGGTGCAGTACGCCCTGGGCCGGGGCAGGCTTCCCGCCACCAGCCGTGTCGTCCCCAACCCGCTTCCCGCCTCCGAGCGTGGCCGCTGGATCGCCATCGCCGTCGCCGCCGTGGTGGCGATCGTGGTGCTCTGCGTGACCGGTGTGATCACCGCGCCGCGGCTGGCCAGCATCGTGATCGGAGTCAGCGCGGTCGCCGCGGTGGCGCTCTTCGCCGTCATCCTCTCCAGCCGCCTGATCTCCTCCGTCGAGCGGAGCCGGGTGTGGGCGATGGTGCCTTTGTTTGTTGCCTCCGCGGTGTTCTGGTCGCTCTACCAGCAGCAGTTCACCGTCATGGTGGTCTACTCCGACCAGCGCCTGGACCGCGACATCTTCGGCTGGGAGATGCCGGTCTCGTGGGTCAACTCGATCAACCCGGTCTTCATCATCCTGCTCTCCGGGGTCTTCGCGGCCCTGTGGACCAAGCTCGGCTCCCGTCAGCCGTCGACGCCGGTGAAGTTCGCGGTCGGCACGATCCTGATGGGTATCGCCTTCTGGGTCTTCCTGCTCATGCCGAGCGGTGAGCACACGGTGCCGCTGATCGGCCTCGCGTTCATCCTGCTGCTCTTCACCCTCGCCGAGCTGCTGCTCTCCCCGGTCGGTCTCTCGCTGGCCACCAAGCTCGCCCCCGAGCGGTTCCGCACCCAGATGATGGCGCTCTTCTTCCTCTCGGTCGCCCTCGGCACCGCGATGTCCGGCCGCCTGGCCGAGTTCTACGACGTCAGCGACGACAGCGGCTTCTTCTGGTGGGTCGGCCTCGCCTCGGTCGTCGTCGGTGTCCTGCTGCTCATCGGCAACCGGCCGATCCGCAAGCTGATGGCCGGGGTGCACTGACCCGACCTCGTACGCAGCCACACCCGTGTCCCGGGCGAACGAGCATTCGTTCGCCCGGGAGCGAGGTACTCACCAGTTGTAGTCGAGGAACTTCCCGTCGAAGGTGACCACCACTCGGTCGCCGCCGGGATCGGCGCGGCGGGCGATGTCGACCTTGAAGTTGATCGCGCTCATGATGCCGTCGCCGAACTCCTCGTGGATCAGCTCCTTGAGGGCCGGGCCGTAGACGGCCAGGGCCTCGTGGAAGCGGTAGATCGTCGGATCGGACGCCACGCCGGTGGCCGCACCACGGTAGGGCTGGACCTGCAGCGCCTCGACGACCTCGGGCTCGAGGCCGAGCAGCTCGCCGGCCGCTTCCGCCTCGGCGGCGCTCATCGGGTGCTGCCCGAGCAGGGCGGCGGTGGTCCACACGGGCGCACGGCCGACCGCCTCGGCGATCTGGGCCCAGGTGATCCCGGCACGCAGCCGGGCGGAGGTGACCGCCGCGGCGGCCTCGGTCTTGCTCAGGATGGGCTGGGTCATCTGCTCAGGCCTCGCTCACGACGGTCGACTTGGTGGGCGTCGCCGGCTCGGGACGCGCACGCTCCGAGCCGGTTCGGTGGTGGGTGGCGTAGATGACCAGACCGACGAAGGCCAGGCCACCGACCAGGTTCCCGAGGACGGTCGGGATCTCGTTCCAGATCAGGTAGTCGCCGACGGTGAAGTCGCCGCCGAGCATCAGGCCCGAGGGGAAGAGGAACATGTTGACGACCGAGTGCTCGAAGCCCAGGTAGAAGAAGACCATGATGGGCATCCACATCGCGATCACCTTGCCGGGCAGGCTGTCGGACATCATCGCGCCGACCACGCCGGTGGAGACCATCCAGTTGCACATCACGCCGCGTACGAACAGGGTCAGCATCCCTGCGGCGCCGTGATCGGCGTAGCCCAGCGTCCGGCCCTCCCCGATCGCACCGATCGCCTTGCCGACCGCGTCGGGTTCCACGGAGAACCCGTAGGTGAAGTAGATCGCCATCATCACCGCCGTGGTCAGCGCACCGGCGAAGTTTCCGACGAAGACCAGGCCCCAGTTGCGCATCATCGCGCCGAAGGTGACGCCGGGACGCCGGTCGAGCCAGGCCAGCGGGACCAGGGTGAAGACGCCGGTCAGCAGGTCGAAGCCGAGCAGGTAGAGCATGCAGAAGCCGACCGGGAAGAGCACCGCGCCGACGAGCGGCTCGCCGGTCTTGGCGCCGATCGTGACCGCGAACGCGGCCGCCAGCGCCAAGATGGCTCCCGCCATGTAGGCACGTATCAGCGTGTCTCTGGTCGACATGAAGACCTTCGACTCGCCAGAGCTGATGATGCGGCCGGCGAGCTCCTTCGGGCTCACGTAGGACATGGGTCGCCTCCTGGGGACGAGGTGGGGACGTACGACTGGAACCTCGGGTCGCCGTTGACCCACGCCATGCCATCACCGGAGGCGACCCTCCGAGTAGGCCATCCGCGCACGATCCGCGGCGATCTGCGCGAGGCGGGACCGGGTTAACCGAAGCGATACAGGCAGGCGAACAAGACCGAAACCGGGCGAGGCCAACCTGGAGCGGATGGAACCGCTCGACGACGACCTGCTGGCCGCGGTGGTCAACGTGACCCCCACCGCGCTGTGGGTGATCGGTGCCGACAGCACCGTTCAGCTGGCCAACCAGGCCGCGCTCTCCCTGCTGGGCTACAGCTCCGCCGACGAGATCATCGGCGCGCCCAGCCATGAGACGCTTCATGACCACCGCCCCGACGGGACCGCGTATCCCTCCGAGGCCTGCCCGATCCTCGGCCGCCCGGGATGTCCCACCAACGCGGCGCCGGAGTGGTTCTTCACCCGTCAGGGTCGGCCGTTGCCGGTCGCCTGGTCCACCCGCGCCGTCGGCACGGCCGGGGCCAGGCTGCTCTCCTTCGCCCTCGCCCCCGATGCCCCCGGCTTCGCGCTCGATGAGGTCGAGGAGGTCGACATCACCACGCGCGACGCCCTCCGCACCGCGGTGGACCAGCGGGTGCGCGAGCGGTTCCGGGACCCGGAGTTCACCGCGGCCACCCTCGCCGCGGAGCTGCATCTGTCCGTACGCTCCGTCCAGGCTCTGCTGGCCGAGGACGGTCGCTCGCCCGCGGCCGAGATCAGACGAGCCCGCCTCGAGTTCGCCGGCGCACTGCTCGCCCGCGGGGCCGCGGTCTCCGACGCCTGCCGCGCCAGCGGGTTCAGCGAGGTCGGTACGTTCGGTCGCGCCTTCCGCCGTCAGTACGGTCAGGCGCCGAGCTCGTGGGCGCGAGCCGCCGGGTAGCCAGGTACAGGGCGTGGATGTCCGGCGTAACCTGGGAGCATGAGCGAGGACGACGACCTCTACGCCGAGATCCCATCCCTGGACGAGCGGTCCCGGCGAGCGCTCACGGTCGCCGAGAAGTGGATCGGCGACGGCATCGAGGGCGTCGCGATCGGTGCCGCCGAGGATGGGGGACCGGCGGTGGTGGTCTACGCCCTCGACCCGGCCTCGGCGGCGGTGCGGTCCCTGCCTCAGGAGTGCGAGGGCCTACCGGTGCGCGTGGAGACCGGAGACGCCTTCGGCACCGAGGGCTGAGGGCATCTCCGGACCCTCTCGGCCGATCACGGCCAGACGCGCACCTGAAGGGCGAGCTGGACCAGCGCGATCGGGTTGAGGATCGTCGCCACGCTCGATCCCGCGAAGAGCAGCCCGACCGGGTTGTTCTGCAGGTCGAGCACCATCGAGCCGGAGTCGCCTCCGGCCGACATGTTGGTCGTGATGATCTGGTTGCAGAACTTCGCGACCCTCCCGCTGCCGTAGTTGACGTTCACCGTCGCCGCGATGGCGGTGACCCGGCCGGTGGTGAAGTTGGTCGTGCGGCCGGTCTTCTTGAGAAGCATCCCGACGGTTGCGGCCTTGGCGGCGGTGGCCGGGTAGCCGTTCCAGTAGACGTCACGGTCGATCATGTGGAACGGCACCTCCGCGACCGCCGCGTCCACGGAGTTGCACGTGCCGTCGAATCTGATCGGCACGAACCGGGCCAGCCGGCCGATCACGTCCGCCGGCGCCGTTCCACCGTCGAACGGGCCGGGCTGCAGGATCGGGTCGCCGATGCTGGCGTTGTTGGAGTTGGCGAGCACGTGGTTGTTGCTCAGGACGTAGTAGCGCGGCGGGATCCCCGGGACCGGGTTCAGGTCGTACGCCCCCGCGCCGATCGTCCCCGCGGTGATCTTGAAGTGCCCGACGCTGAAACCCGGTCGAGCCGGACGGATCCGGAGCGCCAGGGTCTGGGCGTCGACCTCCTGGGTCTCCATGAGCTGGTCGCTGCCGCCGGCGAACAGGTGCCCCACCTCGAGAACGTCGGTCGGCTTGCCGTCGACCGTCCTCGGGATGGTGTTGGCACGGCTGACCAGGTCGGTCGGCATCTTCTGGCTGACCAGGACCATCACGCTCGGCGTCTCGGTCTGCTCGCCGCCCTTGATCTTGAGGCCGACCCCGACGCCGACCACGTTCTCCCTGCCGAGCAGGCCCTCCTCGGCAGATGCCTTCGAGGCGGCCACGGCCGTGAGCTCCTCGGGCACCGTCTCTGACTGCGCCATGAACAGATCTTCGTTGTTCATGTTCATTCCCCCTGTGGGCCTCAGGTTCCGGACCTCCCAGAACGACAGCCGAAGCCCCCACTTTCGAGGAGCGGTGACGGCAGGCTCTGATACGCACGGAGGTATTCAGTACGCAGTCGCGACGCAGAACTCCGTGACGAGGGAGCAGCTCAGGTCCGGTTCGGGTCGCCTCGGGTGACGTCGACGTACTCGATCTCGATCGCCGAGAGGTCGAGATCGGGAGTCGGGCCGAGGATGCCCCGGACGATCTCGAGGATCTGCGGACGCAGCGTGTCGGCGAGCGGATGGAGCTCGACGCCGTACCTGGCGACGAGGCGGATGTCGACGCCGTTCAGGCGGCTCTCCTCGACGCGCAGGTCGATGGCCTCCGGAGCGTGGGTGGGGTGCTCCTGGAGCAGTCGGCGCAGCGCCGCGGTGACGACGCGGGCGGAGACGAAGGTCTCCGAGCCCTGCTCGTCGCGCGCCGGGGCGCCCTGCTCGGTGAAGGTGAGGATCGGCTCGGAGGGCACGACGATGGCGCGTACGCGCGACATGATCGAGCCGGCCAGCTCGACCCAACCGGCGGGCTCTTCGGTACGGGCGGCGCGGATGGCGCGGCCGAGCGGGTTGGGATCTAGCGCCATCGGGCCATCCTCTCCGCGAGTGTGCGTCGGCCGCGGTACAGGTGTCCGCGAACGGCGCCGATCGGCATGGCCAGGGCGATGGAGATCTCCTCGTAACTCATCTCTTCGACCTCCCGCAACAGCCAGGTCGCCCGTTGGTGCCACGGCAGTTCGTTCAATGCTAGCTGCAACGCCTCCAGAAGCTCGGCGTCCAGAACAGACTGCAGAGGGTTGTCCGTCGCGGCCGGGGTCAGCCGCGACATCAGCCCGTCGTCGATGGGCGTCGCACGCCGGTTGCGCTGCAGATCGGCCGCGCGACGATGCACGAGACGGATCAGCCAGGTACGCAGCGAGGAGCGCCCCGCGAAGCTCGACAGGCTCCGCCACGCCGAGACGAACGCCTCCTGGGTCGCTTCGGCGGCGTCGCTGGCGTCGCCGACCAGGTGGAGGGCGTACCGATACATGGCAGGGCCATGACGATCCACGATCTCCCGGAAGGCGTCGTGGTCGCCCAAGCGGGCCGCGCGCACCAGCGCCTCATCCGTCGCCGATGGCTCAGACGACGCCTGCTGTTTCGACATTTCCCCCGAGTTCCTCCTCTGCTGCCACGCGAGCGCAGCTTCCGGATAGCAGAGTTCTACCATCCCCGAGCAAAGAGATGTGATCTGGAACACACCACAATTTCTGTGACATATCGGCCCGACGCTGCGACCAACCAACGTCAGAACGACCCAACACGATCAGGAAGGTGCATCTCATGGCGCAGACGAAGTCGGAGACCGCGAGCTTGTCGACCACGGGGACCGACGCTCAGCTGGACCGGACGGGCTCGGGTGCTCTGGTGAGCGAGTACGGGCGTACCTCGATCGCCGACACGGTGGTCTCGAAGATCGCCGGGATCGCTGCTCGGGAGATCAGCGGCGTGCACGACCTCGGCGGCGGCGCGGCCCGTGCGGCGGGCGCGATCCGCGAGCGGATCCCCGGCTCGCGGACGAACCTGGGCCAGGGTGTGGCCGTGGAGGTGGGGGAGCGGCAGGCAGCCGCCGACCTCGACATCGTCGCCGAGTACGGGACCTCGATCCCTGACCTCGCGACCGCGATCCGCCGCAACGTGAAGGCCTCGGTCGAGCGCATGACCGGCCTCGAGGTCACCGAGGTCAACATCACCGTGCACGACGTCTTCCTCGAGGACGAGGCGAGCGACTCGGACCCGGACGCCGGCCGGCGGGTGGAGTGACCGTGGACGCCGACCCCGATCCACTCGACGGCGCCGAGCCCGAAGCGGTGGACGTGGTGGCGGCGGCCGTGCTCGCGGTTCCCGGTGTCCACGACCTGCATGCCGGCGTCTCCGGCGAGGCGGCCACCTACCTCCCCGGACGCCGGGTCAACGGGATCAGGATGCGCGAGCCCGGTTGCTCGGTCCACGTCGTCCTGGACTGGGGAGCACCCGTCATCGGCACCACCGACGCGGTGCGTGCCGCGGTCCGGCCGTACGTCTCGGGCCCGGTGGACATCACGGTGGAGGACATCCTCCCGCCCGGCAGCACACTCTGAAGGAGACACGTCATGACCAACTCGACACTAGGCCTGGTCGCCGGACTGTTGCTCACGATCGCGATCGTGACCGGGGGCCTCATCGGCCTGCTGCTGGCCGTGGTGCTCGGCGGCGCCGGCTACCTCATCGGTGGCCACGTCGACGGCGAGCTCGACCTGGGCAGTCTGCTGCGAGGTCGCCGTGATTGAGACCCCGACGCGCCCGCTGCCGACCGATGACGGCAGGCACGACCCCGACCTCGTCGAGGACCGGGGCACCCTGGACGTGCGCAGCAAGGCCCTCCAGCGGATCGTCGAGCACATCGTGCTACAGGTCCCGGGGACGGTGACCCACCGCAGCACGCTCGGCCGGATCACCGGCATGGCACTGCCCAAGGCCGACATCACGACCGAGGGCCGCGCCGTCCGGGTGACGCTCGACATCGCGATGGCCTGGCCCGGCAACATCGCCCAGGTCGCCACGGCGGTGCGGGACACCGTACGCCGCGAGGCGTTCCGCCTCTCGGGCATCCAGGTCCGCAGCGTGGACGTCACCGTGCACGCGGTCGACCCGTCGGCCTCCGACGACACCGGCAGGAGGGTGGAGTGAGCACGCACACCGTCGAACAGGGCGAGCGCGTCGCCCGTCCCGCGGCGCCGCGCACGCCGCCACGCCGCGCGCCCCTGGCCGTCCCGACGGCCAGCGTGCTGGCCCTCGTGCTGGTCGCGGTCGCCGTGGTCGCGGTCCGGGATCTCGCGCTCAGCCAGGGATGGGCGGCCGGCACGCCGCTGGTCCCCGACCTGGTCGAGGGTCTCGACGGCGTACGCGCGTCCGTGGGGCTGGCGATCGGCGGTGGGGTCGTCGCGCTCATCGGGCTGGTGCTGGTCTGGCTGGGGCTGAGGCCCGGCCGGCGTACGCATCTGCGGGTTGCCGGTGATGCCGACCTGTGGCTCTCGCCCGGTGCGGTCGCCGCCGTCGCCCAGGAGACCGCCGACCGGCTCCCCGGCGTGGTCTCGGCCGAGTCGTCACTCAGGTCTCGGCGTCGCGTCGTCGTCGACATCGTCGTCGCTGCGCGGACCGGCCCTGACGGCCCTCAGGAGGCGGCGGCAGTGGCCGAGCACGTGCGTGCCGTCCTCGACGACGAGATCGGCCGGCCGACCGGCGCCGGCATCAAGGTACGAGCCACGGAGGTTCCCCGATGACTCCCCGCATGATCAGGACCGACCGCGCCCTCACCCTGCTCGTGGCGATACTGCTGGTCGCCCTGGGTCTGCTGGCCCTCGACTGGCACTTCCGGTGGGTCTTCGGCAGCTACCCGAGCGAGCTGTCCACGCAACCGGCGGGAGAGGTCGTGACCGCGAGCTGGTTCCCCTGGGCACTCGCCGTGGCGGGCATCGTCCTGGGGTTCCTCGGCCTGGTGTGGCTGCTGGCGCACCTGCGGCGGCGAGGGCCCTCGACGCTGCGGCTCCAGGCGAGCGATGAGACCGGTCGGGTCCAGGCCGACCTCCGCTCGATCGCCGATGCCGCCGCCGACCGGCTCCAGAGCATGGCTGCCCTCACCGGCGTCACGGGGACGGTCGCCACCATCCGGTCGCGCCCGGTGATCATGCTGCGTGGCCGGATCGATCCGGTCGCCTCGGTCGCGTCGCTCACCGAGGCCGCCGAGATCTGCGCCCAGGACGTCGCCGCGGCGTTCCCCGACCAGTCGATCAGCTGCCGGATCCTGGTCGACTCGCCACGGCGCGGAAAGGGCCGGCAGCAGTCCCAGATGCGCGTGCGCTGACGTTCCAGAAGCAGGCCGCTCGATGCCCCTGAGGGCGGCGCGACCCCGCGGGGGGTGGGGTCGCGCCGTCGCCAGGGGCACCGAGCACGGAGCCTGGATGGCCCGGCGCGGCTGCCGGGCTTAGGCCGTGCTCAGGAGGGCCGGGAGGTGCCAGCCACCGCGATCTCGCGACGCCAGGCCGCGACGGCGACGGCGCCGAGCAGCACCGGCAGGCCCACGGTGAAGACTCGCCACACGATCAGCCCGGCGACGGCCGCGGCCTCGATCTCGCGCCCGCCGGCTTCGACCAGGGCGGCGAGGATCAGGGCGTCGACGATCCCGATCCCCCACAGGGGGAAGACCGTGAACGGGAACGCGAACAGGTAGGCGATCCCGATCCACACGAAGCCGACCTCGTTCGCGGAGACGCCGACGAAGCGGAGGCACAGCGTGAGCGTGACGAGGTCGACGACCATCATGCCGACCTGGGAGAGCACGGCCAGGGGGAACCCGCTGTGGAACCGCTCGGCGATGTCGGCACGGAAGCTCTGGCAGGCATCCGCCCAGCGGTCGGGGTCGACCGCTCTGCGGAAGCGGCGCACGATCAGCCCTGCGCGGGTGCCGACGGTGCGCGCGAGCCGGTCGCTGCGTACGACCATCAGGACGGTCACGAGGATGCCGACCGCGACCGCGATGCTGAGCAGCTCGAGCCACCGCAACGACGGGGACTCGCCGACGGCCAGCAGCAGGACGAACCCGAGGAGCGGGGCCGAGAATCGCGCGATGTAGAACGTCAGCGAGTTCATCACCGTGCCGGCGAGGCCCTTGGCGGGGCTGACCCCCCACGACTTGAACATCGAGACCCGGAGCGCGATGTCGCTCGGCGGCGGGGCGATGAGCGACATCAGCGTCGCACCGAGGTCGTTGATGGTGGCCCGGTAGAACGTCACGCCGCGGATGAAGAACCTCAGCGGCATCGCCAGCAGGATCTGGCGGACCAGTACGACGGCGAGCAGCACGACGGGGTGCCACCAGCTGAGGTGGGTCAGCGCATCCCAGGCCGCCTCCCAGTCGACCTGCCCGACCAGACGTACGATCGTGACGGAGCTGAGCACCGCCACGACCAGCAGGACGATGCGCGTGATCCAGGCGCCGCGCCCGGGGTGGGCGGTGCTGACGTCGGAGCTCTCCGGTGTGCTCACTGGTCGGCGGTTCAGAAGTCCACGGGATCACGGCTGATCGGGCAGGTCATGCAGTGCCCGCCCCCGCGACCGCGGCCGAGCTCGGCGCCCACGATCGTGATCACCTCGACCCCCGCCTTGCGCAGCAGCGTGTTGGTGAGCGTGTTGCGGTCGTAGGTGAACACCACACCGGGCTCGAGCGCGACCGCGTTGTTGCCGCTGTCCCACTGCTGTCGCTCGGACTGGTAGACGTCACCGCCGGTGTCGATCACGCGGATCTCGGGCAGCCCGAGCGCCTGCGCCACGACGTCGATGAAGGCCGCGTCGCCGTGGTCGATCACCTCGACCCCGGGTGAGGTGTCGGAGGGCACCAGGGTGAAGGTGTGCACCGCGTCCATGATCGTCGGATAGAGCGTGACGATGTCGCGGTCGACGAAGGTGAAGACCGTGTCCAGGTGCATGGCGGCCCGCAGCTTCGGCATCCCGGCGACGATCACCTTCTCCGCGGCTCCCTGCTCGAAGAGGGCCTTGGCGACCTGGGTGATCGCCTGGCGTGAGGTGCGCTCGCTCATGCCGACGAGCACGATGCCGTTGCCGACCGGCATCACGTCGCCGCCCTCGAAGCTGGCCTGTCCCCATTCGAGCTCGGGGTCGCCCCACCACACGGTCGAGCCGACGTAGTCGGGGTGGTGCTGGTAGATCGCCTTGTAGAGGAGCGTCTCGTCCTTGCGGGCCGGCCAGTAGAGCGGGTTCATGGTGAGCCCGCCGTACAGCCAGCAGGTCGTGTCCCGGGTGTAGAGCGTGTTCGGCAGCGGCGGCATCAGATACTCCCGCGCACCGGTCGACTCCCGCGCCAGGCTGAGGTACGCGGAGCGGAAGTCGCCGGGCAGGTCGTTGGTCGCGAGGCCGCCGATGAGGAATTCCGCCAGCTGCCGGTCCGAGACCGACTCGAGGTAGGTGCGGGTGTCGTCGACCAGTCCGAGGCCGACCTGGTTCGGCACGATCTTGCGGTCGAGGATCCAGTCCTTGGCGCCGGCGACCGCGAGCGTCTGTGCCAGCAGGTCGTGCAGCTCGACGACCTCGACACCACGCTGGGTCAGCTTGTTCACGAAGTCGGCGTGGTCGCGCTGGGCGTTCTCGACCCACATCACGTCGTCGAAGAGGAGCTCGTCGTTGTTGCTGGGGGTGAGCCGGCGGTGGGCGAGGCCGGGTGCGCAGACGAGCACCTTCCGCAGCCTGCCGACCTCGGAGTGGACGCCGTACGCGGACTTCTGCTCTGACATGAGATGCCTTTCGGTTGAGGATGGAGATCAGAGGGAGATCCAGCCCGTTGACAGGCCGAAGACGCCGAGCGCCGCTCCGATGAGGATCGCGCCGAACAGCGCGATCTCGGTGGGACTGAAGATCCTGCGGCCCCGTTCGCTGCGGGCCTTGATGTAGAGCAGCGACGCGGGCGCGAGGATCAGCGTCATCAGCAGCACGAACTTCAGCCCGGCGGCGTCGAAGAGGAACATCGTGTAGGCCGTCGCGATGCCGGCCACGATCGTCTCCTTGCGACGTACGCGTGCCGGCACTCCTTCGTACGCCTCGCCGGTGAGCCCGAGCTTGAGCGCGTACGCCGCGGCCAGCAGGTAGGGCAGGATCGCCAGGCTCGTGGAGAGGTCGAGCATGAAGTTGAGCGCGTCGTTGACGAACAGGGTCAGCGCGAGGAGTCCCTGGACGCCCAGCGACGTCACCACGAGCGCGGCGATCGGGGTGCCGTTCCGGTTCTCCTGTCCCAGGAAGGCGGGCATGTCGTCGGCGCGGGCCGGGATGTACATGACCTCCGCGGCCATCAGCGTCCAGGCCAGGTAGGCACCCAGGACCGAGACGATCACCGCGACGCTGATGAACACCTCGCCCCAGTCGCCGACCACCGACTCGAAGACGCCGACCATCGACGGCTGCCGGGTGTCGGCCAGCTCGGGCTGGGGGACGACGGAGTAGCTGGCGAGGGTGACGAGCGCGAAGATCGACAGCACGCTGAGGAAGCCCAGCACGGTCGCCTTCCCCACGTCCTCGCGCTTCCTGGCGTAGCGGGAGTAGACGCTGGCGCCCTCGATGCCGATGAAGACGAAGGTGGTGATCAGCATGGTGTTGCGGATCTGCTCGTCGAGGCTGCCGAGGTCGCCGTAGCCGGTGGCGACCCAGTTGTCGGCGAAGACGCCGGCGTCGAAGGAGATGAAGAGCACCACGATGAACACCAGGATCGGCAGGACCTTGAAGACCGTGACGATCCGGTTGATCACCGCGGCGTCGCGGACGCCGCGCGCGATCAGATAGTGGAAGAGCCACACCCCCACGGTCGAGAGCGCGACCGCGAGCACGGTGTCGCCGTCACCGAAGCCGTCGAAGAACGCGCCGATCGTGGCGCCGATGAACACCCAGTAGAAGGTGTTGCCGGCCACGGAGCTGGCCCAGAAGCCGATCGCGGAGTTGAAGCCCGCATAGTCGCCGAAGCCGGCCTTGGCGTAGATGAAGACCCCGGAGTCGAGCTCGGGCTTGCGGATCGCGAGGCTCTGGAACACGAACGCCAGCATGAGCATCCCGGCGCCCGCGATCGCCCAGGCGATCAGCGAGCCGAGGATGCCGGTGGCGACGCCGAACCGGGCCGGCAGGGAGAAGACCCCGGCGCCGACCATCCCACCCACGACCATCGCGGTCAGGGTGGGAAGACTCATCTTCGCTGCAGCTGGTGCCTCGGTGGTGGCCGCGTCAGAACTCATGCCCTTGATCTGATGTCGGATCCGATCCGTCCACCTCACCCGGAACGTGTGATCCGCCGCGGATCGTCCGGCGCAACGCTGGGACGGTCCGGTGAAGGGAGAGACGACGATGGGTTTTCGCGACCGACGCGACAAGCGCCAAGAAGAACGTGAGGCCTTCGGGCGCGGCGGGAGCGCCCACCGCTTCCAGATGCGCCAGAAGATGATCTCGATCGGCGACGACTACTGGATCGAGAACGAGGACGGCGAACGCGTCTTCCGTGTCGATGGCAAGGCGTTGCGGCTGCGTGACACGTTTGATCTCGAGGACGCCCACGGCACCAGGATCTGCCGCATCCAGACCAGGGTCCTGCACATCCGCGACTCGATGGCGATCGAGGACGCCGACGGCGAACAGCTCGCCCTCGTGCACAAGGCGCTCATCTCGCCCTTGCGCGATCGCTGGAAGGTCGACCGCGAGCATGGTGACGACTGGACGGTCCAGGGCAACATCGTCGACCACGAGTACGACATCGAGGCCGACGGACGCAAGATCGCCGAGGTCTCCAAGAAGTGGTTCCGCCTCCGGGACACCTACGGTGTCGAGGTGGCACCGGGCGAGGAAGCAGCGCTCGTCCTGGCCGTGACCGTGGCGGTCGACGCGATGGTCCATCCCACGAAGTGACGAGGTCGAGGTGCTGCGAGGGCAGCTGCGGGCGCCGTTCGCGCCGACGGCCGGCGTGGTGGTGCTCCTCTGGGCGTCGCTGACGCCCTCACTGATGCCGCGGACCGCGCTCTTCCAGGCGCTGCTCACCGCGTTGTGCATGCTGGCCGGCTACGGCGCGGGCGCCTTGGCCGGGTGGCTGGTCCGCAGTTGCGGTGGCCGGTTGACCGGCCGGGCGCGGGTGATCGCGTGGCGGGTCCTGGCGGTCGTCGGCGGCCTGGGCACCCTGATCGTGCTGGGGCTGTCGTTGCGGTGGGAGAACCAGGTACGCGATCTGGTCGGGGTCGACCGGGCGGGCTTCCTGCACCCGGCGCTCACCGTGCTGATCACCGCGGTGCTGTTCGTGCTGCTGCTCGCCCTGTCGCGGGGGATCAGGGCGCTGGGGCGCTCGATCGGACGGTTCGTCGGCCGCTTTCTTCCTGCCGCCGCGTCGACCGTGATCGGCGGCCTGATCGCTGCGCTCCTGATCTACGAGCTGGCCATCGGGGTGGGCGGGGACCGGCTGCTGGGAGCGCTCGACGCGAGCTTCGCCACGATCAACGAGGAGTTCAGCACCGACGTACCGGCGCCCACGACGCCCGAGCTCACGGCCGGCCGGGCCTCATTGCAGGAATGGGAGGACCTGGGCCGCCAGGGAAGGGTCTTCATCGCCAGCGCGCCGACCGCCGCGGACATCGGGGAGTTCACCCAGGAGCCTGCCCGGCAGCCGGTGCGCGCCTACGTCGGGGCCGGCCACGAAGGCGTCGACATCCGCGACGAGGCGACGGCCGCGGTGGCCGAGCTCGACGCGCTCGGAGGCTTCGACCGCGCGGTGATCAACGTGGTGACGGGCACGGGCAGAGGCTGGGTCAACGAGAACCAGGCCCAGGCGCTGGAGTTCATGTGGGGTGGTGACACGGCGACGGTCAGCCTGCAGTACTCCTACCTGCCGAGCTGGATGTCCTTCGTCCTGGACCGGCAGCGCGCGCAGGATGCCGGCCTGGCGCTCTTCGACGCCGTGTACGGACGCTGGCTGGAGATCCCGGAGGCCGAACGTCCGCTGCTGGTGGTGAGCGGGGAGAGCCTGGGCAGCTTCGGCGGCGAGGCCGCTTTCAGCGGAGCCCAGGACCTCGCGACCCGCACCGACGGCGCCCTGTTCGTCGGCCCGACCGCCGACAACCGGCTGTGGGGCCGGTTCACCGAGGAACGCGACCCCGGGACCCCTCAGGTGCTGCCGATCGTGGACGGCGGTGAGATCGTCCGCTTCGCCGACCGGCCCGAGGAGTGGGACCTGCCCGGGGCCTGGGACGGCACCCGGATCGGGTATCTCCAGCACGCCAACGACCCGATCACCTGGTGGTCTCCGTCGCTGGCGCTCGATCGCCCCGACTGGCTGGAGGAGGAGCCCGGCCGTGGCGTCTCCCCGAACGTACGCTGGATCCCGGGGGTGACGATGCTCCAGCTGGGTGTCGACCAGTTCTCCGCCAACTCGGTGCCGCACGGGCAGGGCCACCAGTTCGGTACGGCGCCGGTGCACGCTTGGGCGGAGATCCTGCCGCCTCCGGGTTGGTCCGATGAGCGCACCGACGAGCTGGCCGCGGTGATCGGCCGGCGAACGTGGCTGAGATGAGGCCTGGCGTTGCCAGGTCACCTGGTCAGACCTGGGACAGTCGGCTCAGGACTGCACGTAGAGGTGGCCACCGGTCGCGACCTCGGCGAGTCACGGCGTAAGCGCGCAGTCGCACTCTCGGGTCGGTCAACGGCCGTACGGTGACGCCTCGCCGGGAGGTGCGTCCGCGCGGCAGCAACGCGAGTCCGTGACCGGCGAGGATGAGGTCGTCCACGAGCTCCAGGGCGTCGACGCGGTGGACGATTCGGGGCGTGAATCCCGCCATCGACGCCAGCGTGCGCAGCACCTGTTCGTCGGCGGTGTGGCGCGAGTTCACGATCCAGTCTCGGTCGGCGTAGGTCGCGAGCGGAGCGCGCGGCTCCTGCGTCGGCACGCCGAGGCCCCATTCGGCCTCCCACAGCGCCACGGTGTCGTGGTCGCCGCGCCAGGAGGCGGGGGCGACGTTGTAGTCGTAGACAAGGGCAAGATCGATGTCGTCGCGCGCGAGCAGGGCCAGTGCCTCGGGCGGTTCGTGCTCGTGCACCCGCACCTCGAGGCCGGGGTGAGCGCGCCGGAGACCGTCGATCGCGGGCATGAGGGAGCGCCGGATCGCGGTGGCGAAGCCAGCCACCTTGAGCACGCCGACCGGTTCCGCGTCCGGGGCGAGATCGAGACGAGCGGCATCGACCGCCGCCAGGATCGTGACGGCGTGCTCGGCGAGACGGTGGCCCGCTGGAGTGAGGCGTACGCGCCGCCCATCGGGCTCGACGAGGTCGGTTCCGACGTCCCGTGCGAGCGCCGCGATGGCCTGGGACACGCTGGACGTAGTGGTCCCGACCTCGGCGGCGACCTCATGCATCGAGCCGAGCCGAGAGAGTTCGAGCAACATCCGGAGCCGACGCACGTCCACAGAACCAATTGTTTAGGATCTACGAACGTAATGTCCAGTAATGTCACGTGGACACGAACGGATCTCATCGGGTCGACTGGATGGCATGACCGCGACAGCTCCACGCTCCGCCCGTGCCGGTGCCTCCATGGCCATGGCTGCCATGCTCTGTGTCCAACTGGGTCTCGCGGCCTCGGTGGGTCTGATCGACCAGCTCGGTCCGGCGGGTGTCGCCTGGCTGCGCCTGTTCTGGGCGGCTGTGCTGCTGCTTGTCCTGGTCCGGCCGCGGCCCTCGACGTTCGGACGCGAGACGCTGTTGGCCGGTGTCGCTCTCGGCGTGGTCACCTCGGGCCTGACCCTGCTGTTCATGGCGGCTCTGACCCGGCTTCCGCTCGGCACTGCCGCCGCGCTGGAGTTCCTGGGGCCGCTCGGGGTGGCCGTCGTCCGCGGCCGCGGCATCGCCCGGGCCTGGGCAATCGTGGCAGCTGGCGGGGTGCTCTGCCTGACCCAACCATGGGATGGCGCCGTAGACGTGGTGGGTGTCGCCTTCGCCCTGGGTGCGGCCGGGTGCTGGGCGTCCTACATCTTGCTGACCCAGCGGGTCGGCGATGCGGTGAGCGGCATCGGTGGCCTCGCGATCTCCATGCCGGTGGCGGCGGTCGTCGCCTCCGTCGTGGTCGGCCCCGGCATCGTGGGAAAGCTCACCCCGGAGCTGGTGCTCGCCGGGTTGGGGCTGGCCCTGCTGGTGCCGGTGGTTCCCTTCGCCTTGGAGATGCTGGCGCTACGTCGCCTCACCGCGGGTGCCTTCGGGACGCTCATGGCGCTCGAGCCGGCGCTCGCGCTGGTGATCGGGTTCCTCGCCCTCCATCAGGTGCCCAACCTCATCGCCGTGCTCGGGATCGGGCTCGTGGTCGCAGCCGGCGTAGGAGCAGAACGTGCGGGAGGTCGCAGTCCGGCTGACATGGCCGACGAGAGTGACAGCACGCCGCCGGCTGCAGCGATGAGTGTCCCTGCGTTGCCCGGACCGTCGTGATCGGCTATCGGGCGCCGAGCAGCTGGCGTGCCATGACGAGGCGCTGGATCTGGTTGGTGCCTTCGTAGATCTGGGTGATCTTGGCATCGCGCATCATGCGTTCGAGGGGGAAGTCCTGGGTGTAGCCGGCTCCGCCGAGGAGCTGGACCGCATCGACGGTGATCTCCATGGCGGTGTCGCTGGCGAAGCACTTGGCGGCCGCTCCGAAGAAGGACAGGTCGCCGGCATGTCGTTGGGACTTCGCAGCGGCGATGTAGACGAGCTGGCGGGCGGCCTCGAGCTTCATCGCCATGTCGGCGAGCATGAACTGGATCCCCTGGAAGTCGGCGATGTGCTTGCCGAACTGCTGGCGTTCCTGGACGTAGGCCAGCGCGTGGTCGAGGGCGCCCTGGGCGATGCCGACGGCTTGGGCGGCGATGGTGATGCGGGTGTGGTCCAAGGTGCGCAGAGCGAGCTGGAGGCCGGTGCCGGGCTCGCCGATGATGCGGTCACCGGGCAGGTAGACAGCGTCGAACATCAGCTCGCAGGTGGGAGATCCCTTGATGCCCAGCTTCTTCTCGGGTGCGCCGATGGTGAACCCCTCGTCGCTCTTCTCCACGACGAAGGCACTCACGTTGGATCCGCGCCGACCGCCGGGATCGGTGACGGCGAGGACGGTGTAGTAGTCGGATACGCCGGCGTTGCTGATCCACGACTTCTGGCCGCTCAGCACCCAGTGGTCGCCGTCGAGGACGGCGCGGGTCTTCATGGAGGCGGTGTCGGAGCCGGCCTCACGCTCGGAGAGGGCGTAGGAGAACGTCGAGGTGCCTGCGGCGAGAGGCTGGAGGTAGCGCTGCTTGAGTTCCTCGGAGCCGGCGAGGATGAGCGGGAGGCTGCCGAGCTTGTTGACCGCGGGGATCAGGGAGGAGGAGGCGCACACGCGCGCGATCTCCTCGATGATGATGCAGGTCGCCAGGGCATCGGCGCCCTCGCCGCCGTACTCCTCCGGCACGTGGGCCGCGTGGAACCCGGAGGCGACCAGTGCGCCGTAGGCCTCGGTCGGGAACCTCGCGGCGGCGTCGACGTCGGCGGCGTGGGGAGCGATCTTGTTGGCCGCGACCGCGCGCACGGCCTCGCGCAGGTCGAGATGGTGGTCGGCGAGCTCGAGGTAGGGAAAGTCGTCGGTCATGATGGCTCCTTGATCGATGGCTGGTCGGTATCAGTAGTGGTAGAAGCCGCGGCCGGTCTTGCGGCCCAGCAGACCGGCGTCGACCATCCGCGCGAGGAGCGGCGGCGGGGCGTAGAGCGGCTCCTTGAACTCCTCGTAGAGCGACTCGGCCACGGCCTTGGTCGTGTCCAGTCCGATGAGGTCGGCGAGCGCCAGCGGTCCCTGAGGGTGGGCCGCGCCGCGCACGAGGCCCTGATCGATGTCCTCGGCGGTGGCGAACCCGGACTCCAGCATCCGGATCGCGGAGAGCACGAACGGGATCAGCAGGGCATTGACCACGAAGCCCGCCCGGTCCTGGGAGTCGATGGGGTGCTTGCCGAGGTCGGCCTCCACGAACGTACGCACCCGGTCGGTGGTCTCCGACGCGGTCAGCAGGCTCGGCACGAGCTCCACCAGGGAGAGCACGGGGACCGGGTTGAAGAAGTGCAGCCCGATCACCTGCGCCGGCCTCTCGGTGGCCACGGCGAGCTTCATGATCGGGATGGAGGAGGTGTTGGAGGCCAGCACCGCCTCCGGGTCGGTGACGATCGAGTCGAGCCGGGTGAACAGCGCCGTCTTGGCGGCTTCGTCCTCGACGATCGCCTCGATGACCAGGTCGCGGTCGGCGAGCGTTTCGAGGTCGCTGCTGAGGCTGATGCGCTCCAGCACCTCGGTGGCCCGGGCGATCTTGCCGCGCTGCTCGGCCCGTTCGAGGGAGGCCCGCAGGCGCTCGTGGCCGGCCTCGGCGGCCGCGGGGTTGGCGTCGATGAGGACGACGTCCTTGCCGGCGCGCGCGGCGACCTCGGCGATGCCGGCCCCCATCAGTCCTGCGCCGACGACGCCGATGTGGTTGAACCCAGTCATGTGCAGCCTCCCGTTGTTGGTACGGAGTACCTTATAGACGGAACGTCGTACCATCAAGTACGTTTCGGGTCATGAGCGAGAAGCCTCGATCGGCCACGACGAAGGACCGCCTCGTCGCCGCGGCGTTCGAGCTGTTCGAGGAACGAGGGTTCGACGCGACGACCGCCGAGGACATCGCGCGTCGCGCCGGTGTCGGCCGCACGACCTTCTTCCGTGCGTTCGGGTCCAAGGACGACGTGATCTTTCCTGAGCACGAGGAGCTGCTCGGTCGCATCGACCAGCGTCTGGCTGCCGCGACCCCGGCGACACGAGCGCTCGCGCTGAGCGAAGCCACCCGCGTCGTGCTGCGTCACTACCTGGACGAGGGGGAGCTGGCGCGTGCGCGCTACCGCCTGGTCGGTTCGGTGCCCGCCCTCCGTGCCCGTGAGACGGGTGGCATCCAGCAGTACCAGCGGCTGTTCGCGCGCTGGCTTCGCGAGTGGATGTCCGACCTGTCCGACGGGCAGCTGCGCGCCGACCTGCTGGCCGCCGACCTGGTGACCGCGCACAACTTCGTGCTCCGCCGCTGGCTCCGGGACCAGACGTCCGACCCCGAGAGTGAGTTCGACCAGGCGATGCGGGTGGCGCTCGAGCGCTATCAGCCCTCAGGTCTCGAGCCGTCCTCGGCCGTCGTCGTGCTCCGCACTTCGGCCACGCCCGCCGCCATCCAGGCGCAGCTGCAGCCGTTGCTCGACGACGAGGCGCCCTGAGCTGAGACTCCGGCTGAGCGTGGGTGAGCGTCTATGCCGGCGCTGGTAGCGGGCCGTCGTCGAAGCCGAGCTGCGCGCTGGCGTCGCGTGCCGCCTGGCTCACTGGGCCCACGAGCTGGTCCACGGCCTCGGGTGTCACGCGTTGTGTCGGGAAGCCCAGGCCGATGACCGCGGCGAGACTTCGGGTGTGGTCGAAGACGGGAGCGCTGATCGAGGCGACGTCGGGGTGCCGTTCGCCGAACGCGGCGTAGTAGCCCTGCTCGCGCGCGGTGGTGATCTGCTCGTCGAGCAGCTTCATGCTGTCGGGGGTGCTGGACGTGAACTTCGTCAGCTCGCCGCTCTGCTCCAGGTCCTTGCGCGCCTCGGGGTCGAAGGCGAGGAAGATCTTGCCCGGAGCGCCTGCGTGTATCGGCATGACCATGCCGACCATGAAGGGCCGGATGACGACGTGACGAGTCTGTGCCACTGCGACGACGGTCCGATGGATTCCGTCCCTGACGTAGAGGCACGCGGTCTCACCGGTCTCGTCCCGGAGTCGCGTCAGGACCGGTTGGACCACGCGCACCACGTCGAGACCGAGGGTGCCAGGCGCGGCCCAGCGAACCATGGCGATGCCGACGCGGTACCGGTCGCCGTCGCGCTCCAGGAACCCCTCGTTGGCCAGGTCCTGCACCAGGCGCTGACAGGTGCTCGAAGGCAGGCCCGTCTTGCGCAGGATCTCCTGGAATGTGGGCTCGGGGTCCTCTATTGAGAAGCAGTCGAGGATGCGGACGATCTTCCCGAGCACCAGTGTGGAGGACTTTCGGTCGCGTTCGTCTGCGGTCATGCCACGTTCCGTCCTTCGGGGATGAATCGACAGCCCACATCGTAGGGCACCTGCCCACGATCTGGGTTCGAGTGGTTGACATCACGTGGCGTTTACCTGCATCGTGGGTTCCGAACCCAGAATGTGGGTTCGCCATCCCTACCACATGTTTCGGAGTTGACAGATGACGACTGGAGTCGCGAATTCCGCTGATCGGCAGCCGCAGGCGGCCGCTGACAGTTCTCGGATCGGGCTGATCGTGCCGAGCTCGAACATCACCATGGAGACCGAGCTCCCGGAGCTGTTCCGTCGCCAGTCGCTGGCCACCGGGCACCGCTACACCTTCCACTCGGCGCGGGCGACGCTGAAGAGCGTCACCCGGGAAGAGCTGCTGGCGATGGTCGACAAGGCGGCGGACTGCGCTGTTGCCGTCTCGGACGCGGACGTCGACGTCATCGCGTACGCCTGCCTGGTGGCCGTGATGGCCCAGGGGGCAGGCGCCCACGTTGGCTCGGAGACGGTCATTCGCGAGGCGGCGGCCGACAACGGCCTGCCGGCAGCCGTCACCAGCAGTGCCGGCGCGCTGGTGCGGACGCTCGAGGCCATCGGCGCCCGCAAGGTCGCGATGGTGGCGCCGTACATGAAGCCGCTGACGAAGATGGTGGGCGACTACATCGAGGGCGCCGGCTTCACGGTGGTCGACGCCACCAGCCTGGAGGTCTCGGACAACCTCGCCGTGGGATGCCTCGACCCGCGCAACCTGCCGGCCATCGCCCGCGAGCTCCAGCACTCGGAGGCCGACGCCCTGATCCTGTCCGCGTGTGTTCAGATGCCTTCGCTCGACGCCGTCCAGGCGGTGGAGGACGAGCTGGGTCTACCGGTCATCACCGCCGCGACGGCGACGACGTTCGAGATCCTGCAGGCGCTGGGTCACCAGCCGGCCATCAGCAACGCGGGGCGCCTGCTCGAGGGTTCTCTCGTCGCGGCCGACGCTCGCACCAGGTGAGGCGAGTGCCGAGATGACCGTGTCCCTGGTTGCCTTCCTCGTTCTGATCGCCGCCTTCGCCGTCGGCTGCTTCACCCGTATCAACGCCGGCCTCCTCGCCCTCGTGGCGGCTTTCGGCGTCGGCACCCTCATCGGTGGGCTGTCGCTGGACGACGTGATGGCCGGCTTCCCGACCGAGCTGCTGCTGATCCTCGTGGGCGCCACCCTGCTCTTCGGGATCGTCAAGCAGACGGGCACGATCGACCTGCTCGCCTACTGGGCCGAACGACTCGCGAACGGTCACCGCCTCCTGGTGGCAGTGCTGATGTTTCTTCTCACCGCGCTCCTCGCCTCGGCGGGGGCGTTCACCCCGGCCGCCATCGCCATCGTCGCGCCCGTCGCGCTGGCGCTCGGGGCCCGGTTCGGGATCAGCACCCTCGCGATGGGCCTCGTCGTGATCCAGGGGGCCAACGCTGGCGCCTTCTCTCCGGTCAATCCGTTCGGTGCGCTGGCCAACGTCATGCTGGACAAGGCAGGGTCGCCGGACGGCACGCTGAAGCTCTATCTGTACTGCTTCGCCTTCAACGCCGTCCTGGCGGTCGTCGCCTACGCCGGCGTCCAGGGGATCGTTCGCCGCCGCGCGGCACGAGCCGACGGCGTGACGGCCGCAGCGCGAGATGAGGTGCGGACGTCGGGGTCGCCCACGGGCGACGTCGTCGGGGGCACCGGGAGCGGTGTGCTCACCGAGGCCAAGGCCGAGGTCGTGCCCCAGAAGGTGGAGGTCACGCCGATGCGTGTCCTCAGCCTGGTGAGTCTCGGGGCGCTGCTCGTCCTCACCACGGTCTTCGGGCTCGATGTCGGCGTGGCGTCGATCGCCCTTGCCGTTGTCCTCATCGTGGTCAACCCCGATGTCCAGCAGCGGACCATCGACACCATGCCGTGGTCGGCGATCCTCCTGGTGACCGGGATCGTCACCTATGTCGGGATGCTCGAATCGGTGGGCGCGCTCGCGGATCTCCAGGCGGGCATCGAGAGTCTGGGCAGCGGCTCCATCGCGGCGCTCATCACGAGCTACGTGGTCGGTCTCATCTCCGCCTTCGCCTCCACCACGGGCACGCTCGGCGTGATCAGCCCGGTCGTGGTGCCGATCGCCGCGGACCCCACGCTCACCGCGCTCGGTGTCGTCACCGCGATCTCCATCAGCTCGTCCGTGGTCGACACCAGCCCGATGTCGACGAGCGGCGCGCTGCTCATGGCCAGCGCCCGGCCTGAGGAGGAACGACTGTTCTTCAGGTCGCTCCTGCTGTGGGCGGTGCTGATGATCGCCGTGGTGCCACTCGTCGCCTGGCTGGTCTTCGTGAAGCTCGGCATCGGGTAGATCACGACGCAGGCGGGGACCTACGACCTGGGTCCCCGCCTGCTCCGGGAGAGAGCCGGACCGCTGGCGCTCAGCGCCTGGCCAGGACGAGTGCGTACGCCTCCTCCGGATCGGTCCACCAGCGAAGGTCGCCG
Organism: Nocardioides sp. NPDC047086; assembly: GCF_040643685.1. Classification (NCBI taxonomy): domain Bacteria; kingdom Bacillati; phylum Actinomycetota; class Actinomycetes; order Propionibacteriales; family Nocardioidaceae; genus Nocardioides; species Nocardioides sp. NPDC047086. Next base: position 21,735 of record NZ_JBEYUV010000034.1, on the reverse strand, counting down.
AAGCCCGCCGCAGCGAGCTCGCGAGCGGCGCTGCTTCGACGGAACTTGCAGGACAGCTCGGTGAGGAGCTCTTCGCCCTCGTCGAACTTGATGACGAGGTCGAGCTCGCTCAGCTCCACGCGGGCGGAGTCCTGTGCGACCAGCCGCATCTCGATCCGTTCCTCCTCGGTGTTCCAACGCGCCAGGTGCCGGAACGCGTCAGGGTCGAAGTCGGCGCCCAGGCTCCGGTTGAGAACGTGCAGTGCGTTGAGGTTGAACTCGGCGGTCACGCCGGCGGCATCGTCGTAGGCGGCGACCAGCTGCCCGGGGTCCTTGACCAGGTCCAGGCCGAGCAGCAGGCCTTCGCCGGGCTGCATGGCGTCGGCGACCGACCGCAGGAACCGTTCGCGTCCGGGGCGGTCGTAGTTGCCCAGCGTGCTGCCGAGCAGTGCGATCAGCCGACGTCCCGGGGTCGGCAGCTGCTGGAGATGCTGGTCGAAGTCGGCGACGACCCCTTCCAGCACGAGCCCCGGCCTCTCCTCGGCGAGCGCGTCCATCGCCTGGGTGAGCGCGCTGGCGCTGACGTCGACCGGGACGTACGTCGTCAGCCGGCCTGTCCGGGCCAGCGCATCGAGCAGGAGCCGGGTCTTCTCCGATGAACCGGACCCGAGCTCGAGGAGCACCTCGGCTTCGGAGGCCTCGGCGATCTCGCCCGCATGCTCGGTCAGGAGCGCCCGTTCGGTGCGGGTCGGGTAGTACTCGGGCAGCCGGGTGATCTCCTCGAACAGCTCCGAGCCACGCTCGTCGTAGAAGTACTTCGGTGGCAGCCATTTCGGCGACGCGCTCAGGCCGGTGCGCGCGTCCTCCGCGAGGCTCCGACGCAGGTCCTCGGCGGTCAGCAGGGTGGTGATCCTGCCCCCGGCCTGTGTGCTGGTGCTGGTGCGGCCGTTGCGGTCGAGGGTCACGCGAGGTTCTCCTTCAGTTGGTGGCGAGGTGTGTCGAGCCGCCACCAGGTGGGCCCGCACGGGCTGAGGACACCGATGGTGCGCGGCGGGATCGGGGTGGACGGAGCGCCGGAGAGCGGGCGGCTGCTGACGACGTACTCCCAGGCCGCGGGCTCGACCAGGTGGCAGCCCTCGTCACCGGTCAGCAGGACAAGGTCCTCCCCGTCGCTGAGGAGGACCGAGAAGCCACCGACCTCCAGCTCGTTGGCGATCTGGACGACCGCGGAGCCGATCGGCAGGCCGTCCTGCTGCGCCTTGTCCAGGATGAATGTCCACGAGGCGTCGATGGTGCCGCTGACCGCGGCGCTCCACGGACCGAGTCGCAGCGGAGGCGGGCAGCCGTCGTGATGAGAGGCCCACTCGGCGTGGGTCGGGGGCGGTCCGAGGACGCCGCGATGGGCACACGTGATCGAGGCCGACCAGGTCACGCACGGCGCCCGTCGTCGGCGAGCCGGAGCCCGGTGAGGGGCCAGCGTGCGCCGGGCGGGAAGAAGTTGCGGTACGAGGCTCGGGTGTGTCCCGGCGGGGTGAGCGCGCAGCCGCCGCGGAGCACCATCTGGCTCGACATGAACTTCCCGTTGTACTCGCCGATCGCGCCGGCGGCGGGGTGGAAGCCCGGGTAGGGCAGGTAGGCCGAGGAGGTCCACTCCCAGCAGTCCCCGAAGAGCTGTCGCAGGCCGCCGGTCGCCGGCCCGGCCGCGCGGGGGTGGAAGCTGTCCCGGTCGGCGAGGTTGCCGGCCACCTCATAGGTCCGGGCGGCGTGTTCCCACTCGGCCTCGGTGGGCAGGCGCTTGCCGGCCCAGGTGGCGTACGCGTCGGCCTCGTAGTGGCTCAGGTGGCAGACCGGCAGCCCCGGGTCCAGTGGGGACGTGCCGTGCAGGGTGTGCTCGAACCACTCCCCGTCGGCCTCGCGCCAGTAGAAGGGCGCCTCCCAGCCCTCGGCGTTGACCCGCGCCCATCCGTCCGAGAGCCACAGCTCCGGGCGCCGGTAGCCGCCGTCGGCGATGAACTCCAGCCACTCGCCGTTGGTGATCAACCGGTCGGCGAGCCGGTACGGCTCCAGCCACTGCTGGTGCCGAGGCAGCTCGTTGTCGAAGCAGAACCCACCGCCCTCGGAACCGATCTCGACCAGGCCGCCGTCGAGGTCGACCCACCCCAGCCGGTCGGTCCCCTCAGCCGCGACCGGCCGCCCGGCGTACGTCGGCTGCAGCGGGTTGAGCGAGAGCACGTGCTTGATGTCCATGAGCAGCAGCTCCTGGTGCTGCTGCTCGTGGTGGAAGCCGAGCTCGATGGTCGGCGCGAGCTTGGCGAAGGTGCCCTCGTCCACGCGGTCGAGCAGGTCCCTGATGCGGTCGTCGACGTTGCGCCGGTAGTCGCCGACCTCGTGCGCGCCGGGGCGGCTGATCACGCCACGCATCGGCCGTGCGTACCGCGGCCCGACCTGCTCGTAGTAGCTGTTGAAGAGGAACCAGTACTGGTCCTGGAACGGGGTGAAGCCGGCCTCGTTCTCGGCCAGCACGAAGGTCTCGAAGAACCAGGTCACGTGCGCGCGATGCCACTTGGTGGGGGAGACGTCCGGCATCGACTGGACGGTCTGGTCCTCGGGGGAGAGCGGTGCTGCGAGGCGTTCGGTGTCGGCCCGGACTGCGTCGAAGCGAGCGATCGCGGTGGTCGTGTCCATCTCACGTCTCCTGTCGGATCAGCCGAGGTCATCCAGTCGCTCAGGGCGTCCTGGGTGCCACGACGGAGGTCGAGTACGGCGAGTGCTACCACCTACTCTGCCTGGTCGCCCAACCCCTCGCTGCGCCCGTACGAAACCGCGGCGCCTTCCTCGCCCCGGTGGCGCGGCGCCGTCGGCTCGCCCTCGATCGAGATGTGGGGGAGAACCCTGTCGAGCCAACCGGGCAGCCACCAGGCAGCGCGTCCGAAGATCACCAGCGCTGCCGGCGCCAGGGTGACCACGAGGAGGCCCGCGAGCAGCACGGCGACGGAGAGGCCGACGCCGAACTGCTTGATCGTCGGGTCGGGGTCGAGGATGAAGCTGGCGAACACCGAGGCCATGATGAGGGCCGCGGCGGTGGTGATCCGGGCACTGGAGACCAGCCCCGAGTGGACCGCCTGCCGAGGCTCGGTGCCCTCGTGGACGTGCTGCTGGACGTGGCTGACGAGGAACACCTCGTAGTCCATCGAGAGCCCGAACAGGCCCGCGAACATCATCAGCGGTACGTAGCTGGCGATCGGCACCGTCGACGACGCCGTATCGATGCCGAGCAGGTCGATGCCCCAGCCCCACTGGAACGCGGCGGTCAGGACACCGAACGCGGCGGCCGCCGAGAGCAGGTTGGTCACCGCTGCCTGGAGCGGGATGAGCAGCGACCTGAACGCCACCATCAGCAGCAGGAAGCCCAACAGGATGACGGTCCCGATGACCAGCAGCAGCCGGGCCGAGATCAGGGAGGCCAGGTCGACGTAGGACGCCGTGTAGCCACCGACGTACGACGTGGTGCCCGTTCCTGTGTTCGTCTTCGGCAGCACGGAGTCGCGGACGTCCTCGACGAGGTCGGCGGTGTCGTCCGAGGCGGGGGAGGTGGTCGGCACGGCGGAAAGGAGGACCACGTCGCCCTTCTTGTTGATCTGCGGCGGGGTGAGGGTCGCGACCCCCTCGGTGTCCGAGAGAGCTGTCTGCAGGTTCACCACGCGGAGATCGGTGCCACGGGCGTCGCCGCCGGCCGCCGTCATCATCTGGGTGAGCTCGTCCTGCAGCTGCTCGGCCTCCTTCTGCTCCTGCTCGGCCTGCTCCTGCGCGGCCTTGAGGTCGTCGGCCTTCTTCTGGAGCTCCTGCGCCTGCTGCTGCAACGCGTCCCCCTGCCGGCGCAGCGAGTCTGCCTGGGCGCGGAGCTCGTCGGCCTGGGTCTGGAGCTCGTTGCCCTGGGCCCGCAGCGAGGCTGCCTGACGCTCGAGCTCGGACTTCTGCCGGGCGAGCGAGTCGGCCTGCCGTTGTAGTACGTCGGCCTGTTGCTGGAGGCGCTGTGCCTGCGCCTGCAGCCGGCGGGCCTGCTGGGCGAGGCTGCGTGCCTGCTTCTCCAGCGGCGCGAGCTTCTTCTGGACGGCGGCCTGCGCGGCCTTCACCGCGTCGAGGCGGGCCTCCAACCGTTCCACCCGAGCCTCGTCGCCATCCTGCTCGGCGCGTGCGATGCGGCGTTCCAGGACGCGCTCCTGGACCCGGAGCCGTACGAGCTCCCGGACGAGCGGCCGGGCCTGCATCGCCAGTCGTCTCGCCTCGCGTCGCAGCTGGTCCCGACGGGCTTCGAGGCGTGCCTGCTCGGCCTCGAGCCTCCGCTGCTCGGCGCGGAGCCGGTCGGCCTGTCGCTCGAGGTCCGCCTGCTGCCCGCGCAGCGCGGCGGCCTGCCGTTCGAGGTCGGCCTGCTGCGCCTGCAGCTGCGCGCTCTGTCGTTCCAGGGACGCCTGCTCGGCTTCGAGCTGAGCCTGCTCGTCCTTGAGCTGTGCCTGCTCGGCCTGGAGCTGCTTCTTCTGCTGGGGCAGCTCCTTCTGCTTCTTCTCCAGGTCGGACTTGAGCGACATCGCCCTGTCGTACTTCTGGGTGTACTCCTCGCTCGGAGCCGCAGGCGGGTCGAGCGACGAGGCGACCTGCAGCGGACCGTTGTAGCCGACGCCCAGGCCCGCGCTGATGAGGTCGTACGCTTGCCGTTCGGTCGTCTCCTTCGAGGTGGCGCCGACGTCCTCCTGGCCGAGCTCGAGGCTGAAAACCGGGATGATGAGTGGCACCAGGGCAGCGAGCGAGACGCCTGCGACCACCCACGGGTGGCGGTGGACGACGCCGGCCCACTTCGCCCACAGGCCCTGGTCGCGCCGGCGTCCTGGGCGCATGAACGCCGGCAGCGCGGCCCAGTGGATCCGGTGGCCCAGCAGTCCGAGGAACGCGGGCAGCAGGGTGATCGCCACCAGGACGGCGGCCACCACGGCCATGGCCGAGGCGTACCCGAGCGCGGAGACCAGCGGGATGCCGGCCACGCCCAGCGCGAGGAGGGCCACCACGACGGTGCAGCCGGCGAAGACGATGGCGCTGCCGGAGGTCGCCACCGCGTGCGCGATCGACTCGCGGATCGCCATCCCGTCGCGCAGCTGGTCCTGGTGGCGGGTGATCAGGAAGAGGGCGTAGTCGATGCCCACGCCGAGGCCGATCATGGTGGCCAGGGTCGGCCCGGCGGACGGGATCGCGAGGAGGTGGCCGACCAGACCGACGGAGGCCAGCGCGACGCCGAGCCCGACCACGGCGGTGATGATCGGCAGCCCCATCGCCACCAGGCTCCCGAGCACCAGGCTGAGGATGATCATCGCCGCGATGATCCCGACGACCTCGCTGGTCCTGGACTCGTCGGTCGACAGCGTCGAGCCGATGGAGCCGCCGGCCGCGGTGGTGATGCCGGCCTTCTCGGCGGGGTGCGTCGCGTCCAGGACGTCGCCGGCGATCTCCTCCGTCAGCTCGCCGGACCCGACGTCCATCAGCACCGGCGCGAAGGCCGTACGGCCGTCCTTCGACAGCAGGCCGGCGGTCTGTCCGTCGCTGCTCAGCGGGTTGGTGACGGTGTGGACGTGCGGCTGCTTGCCGATCTCCTTCACCGCGTCGTCGACGGCCTGCTTGTTGGCGGAGTCGGTCAGCTTCCCCTAGCTGACGTGGAAGACGATCGGGTTGACACCGTTCTGCTGGGGCGGGAACCGGTCGGAGAGCAGGTCCTTCGCCTCCTGGCTGCCGGTGCCGGGCAGCGCGAGGTCGTTGCTGGTCTTGGCTCCGAGGGTCGAGACAGCCACGACCACGGTGACGAGCACCAGCACCCAGGCGCCGATGACGAGGAGGCTGTGCCGGGCACAGAAGCCACCGAGTCGACCGAGGAGGCCTGCCACGACGCTGCTCCCTTCTGCGGCGTCGTCGCATGATCCGCGTGGGCGCGTGTGCTGCTCAAGGACCGTAGCGGGATCTCGTGACAGGGGAGGAGGGCCGTATGCAGGTTCCCCCGAATCGGGGACCGCATCCACGCCGAGCGGTTGCGGTGGAGCACGGCGAGGTTTCCTGAACCGCGTTTTGGCAGGTCAGAGGGGTGAGGCGAACGGGCCGGACCGTGGGCCGAGGAGCGGTCCCGTAGGAAGGGTTGGTGACGACTGTCGACGGAAATCGGAGGTTGACCTGGGGAAACATGATTCTCGACGACGGCTGTCAACTGTCCGGAGTGACTCTCGACCGGACAGTAGGGCTGTGGTCGGGCCCTCGCGGCTCCGTGGTAACGGTCGAGGGCCCGCTCAGGTCGGCTCCTGCGTTCGGTATCGGATCACTGATCTTCTCGACTGAATACCCGAGGCAGCCGACGGAGCACCGCCCATTCGGGCGCAGCGGTATCGCAGCGCGGCCGCGACGCCATGGGAAGGCTTGCCGCCCATTACTCGCGTGCGCCTGCCCCGGCGCCTCGAGTGGAGCCCACGATGGCTAATCGGTTCCCCTGGGCTGAGGGGAGCGAGTCTCCCGGCGCCCCGATGACGGAGGGGACAGCTGAGATGGGTGATCGACTCGAACCCGGCGACAAGGCGAGGTGCGCTTGTGGCAGGAGCCGTACCGTGCGTTAAGCGAGCGAGCGACCCGGGCTCTTACCTCGCTCGGTGAGCAGTGATGTGCTTGCGGAGATAGGTCAGGTGGCGCACGATCGCCTCCTCGCCGGCGTCGGGGTCCTGGTTGTCGATGGCCCGCACGATGGCCTGGTGCTGTTTGACGGTCTCGCGTCCGACTTCGGGAGAGAGGTCGAGGTAGTGGACGGGTTCGGTGGCGTGGTGGAGGGCGGCGACGAACGAGGCGAGGACTCGGTTGCCGGAGGCCTGGGCGATGAGGGTGTGGAAGTCGCGATCCAGGTCGGGGATGGAAGGGTCCTCTACGGTCGCGGCCTTCTGCTTGGCGACGATGGCCTTGAGGCTCTCGAGGTCATCGCTGGTGTGGTTGACGGCGGCGAGGCGCACAGAGGGAACCTCAAGCTGTTGGCGCACTTCGGCAACCTCGTCGAAGTCGATGCTTCCGAGGGCGAGCAGGTTGTTGACCGACTCGATGACGACGTTGCCGAGGGAGTGGTAGTCGACCGACTGGACGAAGTTGCCTCCGCGGGCGCCGGGCACCTTGGTGATGAGGTTCTGCGTCGACAGCGAGCGGAGCGCTTCGCGGAGGGTGGAGCGGCTGACGTTGAACTGCCGCGCCAACTCGGCCTCGGGGGGCAGCATCTCGCCCGACTTGAGGTCGCCGGCCAAGATCGCCGCTTTGATCGTCTCCTCGACCTGCTGACGGGGTCGGAGAACTGTGCGGCCGATGATCTTCGGGCCCGATTCGTTCTCGGTCTGCATCGGTGCGGTCACCGCTGTCGCCTTTCGTTGCGTGCAGCCAGTTCCGAGGCATCGACTGGCTAATGTCCAATATTTACCACGTCTCCGTGACATTCGGTGTACATCACGGGCAATACGTGCGGGCTGCGGGCGCATCCTGTGGGGAAACGCTAAATGTCGGACCTTGCGCAGTCTGACAGTAGTGGCTACTGTGGCTGCCGTCACAGATCATGTGGCCCGCGCTACACCGTCGGTGTCGCCAGCAGTGCGGTTCGTCTTTCAGGAGGAAACTCGTGGCCACCACCGAGAAATCCAGCCTCTCGATCGCAAGGGTTGCTGGTGCCAGCCTCATCGGCACGACGATCGAGTTCTTTGACTTCTTCATCTTCGGCACTGCTGCCGCCCTGGTCTTCGGCGTGCTGTTTTTCCCCGACCTCAACCCGCTTGCTGGAACATTGGCATCGTTCGCGACCTTCGGCGTCGCCTTCGCTGCCCGTCCGCTCGGTGCGTTGATCTTCGGTCACTTCGGTGACCGGCTGGGGCGCAAGCGGATGCTGGTAACCAGCCTGATGATGATGGGCCTGGGCACCTTCGCGATCGGCCTGCTCCCCACGTACGGCCAGATAGGGATCTGGGCGCCGATCTTGCTCGTCCTGTGTCGCCTTGTGCAGGGGCTTGCGCTCGGTGGCGAGTGGAGCGGCGCGGTCCTGATGGCGGTAGAGCACGCGCCGCGCAACAAGCGGGCGTTCTACGGCAGCTGGCCGCAGATCGGAGTGCCGGCCGGTCTGGTGCTGGGTACGGGGATGTTCTGGCTTGTCCAGCGGTTGCCCGCGGACCAGGTCGAGGCCTGGGGGTGGCGGGTGCCGTTCCTGGTCAGCTCGGTGCTGGTGGTCGTCGGTCTCTACATTCGCCTCAAGATCGAAGACTCGCCGGCCTTCGAGTCTGTGAAGAACAGCAACAAGGAAGAGCGGTTCCCTGCCGCGACGGTCTTCCGCAAGGCAGGTGGCCGGGTCTTTCTCGGTGCCCTGGCTGTTGCAGCTGCCAACATCCCGTTCTACATGGCGACGGTGTTCGCTTTGACATATGGCGCTGACGACGGTGTCAGCCGCAACACGATGCTTGGTGCGGTCTGCCTTGCGTCGGTGGTGCAGATGGCAACGATTCCGCTGATGGCATCCCTCTGCGACCGGGTCGGCCGACGTCCGGTCATGCTGGCCGGTTGCGTGGGCACGGTTCTGATGGCGTTCCCGTTCTTCTGGCTGATCGACACTCACAACACCTGGGCGATCATCCTGGCGATGTTGATCGCGCTACCGATCTGTCACTCGCTGACCTATGGTCCGCAGGCGAGCCTTCTGCCGGAGATGTTTCCGACCCAGCTGCGTTACAGCGGCGCTGGGATCGCCTACACGCTCGGCGGCCTGTTGTTCAGTGCGCCGGTTCCTTTCATCGCGACGGCGCTGTTCGACGAGTTCGGGAGTGCTTGGCCCTTGTCGGTCTATATCGCCGCCGGCGGCCTCCTGACGTTCATCGCAGTCGCTGTGTGTCGGGAGACCCGTCACGACGAGATCGACTGGGTCGACGAGCCTGCGAACTCGATGGTCGTTTCTGCGGCTCGCGGCGCCGGCCCGGGTTCTGTCGAGACCAGCATCTGAAAGCCCCGTGGGCTGCCTGTTGCTGGCGCAAGGGCAGCCCACGGCCCACCTACCGATCACAGAGGAGCGAAACCGGATGTCTGCAACTCTCGGACCACTTGAAGGTGTACGCGTCGTCGACATGACGACGTCCTATGCCGGGCCTACCGCCGCGATGTACCTCGCCGATCTCGGCGCCACGGTCATCAAGGTGGAACGGCCCGGGGCAGGTGACGATGCGCGAGCCTGGGGCCCACCGTTCGTGGACGGAGCCTCAGCCTGGTTCGCGTCGGCCAACCGGAACAAGAAGTCGGTGGTCCTGAATCTTCGACACGCCGAAGGACGAGAGGCACTGCTACACCTGCTCGATGGCGCCGATGTCTTCCTGCAGAACATGAACCCGTCCAAGCTGGTACGCCTCGGGATCGACGGTGAGAGCATCTCCCGCCGAAATCCCCGTCTCGTCTACTGCGCGATGTCAGGGTTCGGGCAGGACGGCCCGGACAGTGACCTGCCTGGATATGACCTGGTGGCCCAGGCACGTTCGGGGCTGATGTCGGTGACCGGCGCGAAGGGTGGCGCACCCCAGCGCGTCTCGACGGCACTCTCGGACGTAGTGACCGGGATGTCGGCGGCGATCGCCGTAAGTGCCGCGTTGGTGCGGCAACGAGCCAACGGCCAGGGCGAGCTGATCGACGTCTCGCTTCTCGACACCGACCTTGCCCTGATGGCGCCGCGGATCGCGGCGTACTCGGCAGGGGAGCCAGAGCCGCAGCCCAGCGGCGGAACTGACTCCGTGCTCGCGGTCTATCAGCCGTTCGAGACGGCAGACCGCACGATCGTCATCGCCATCGGCAACGACAGCTTGTGGCACCGCTTCTGCGACGTCGTAGGTCGTGCTGACCTCGGGGCGGCCCCGGACCTGGCGGACAACGCCGGCCGTCGTGCCCACCGCGATCGCATCACTGTCACGGTTGCGCCCATGCTTCGAAAACGGCCAGCGCACGAGTGGTTGGCGGAGTTCAACAAGGCAAAGATCCCATGCGCGCTGGTCCAGTCGCTGTCGGAGGTCGTCAAGGACCCGCAGGTGATCGCCCGAGGGGCGTTGCTCCCGGTCCCAGGGTCGGGTGGCGAGCTCGTCTCGGTGCGCAGCCCGTTCCGGCTGGCATCGGTTGCCCCACGCAACGAGCGGTTCCCCGACCTGGGGGCCGACACACGGACAGTTCTGACCGAAGCCGGCTACACCGAGGAACAGGTCGACGCACTCATCGCCGCCGATGCCGCCTTCGAAGGAAGCACGGAGGTGTCCGCGTGAGTCTGCTCCGCGAGCGTGACGGGTCGGTTCTGACATTGAGGATTGATCGTCCCGAGGCGTACAACGCACTCAACCGCGAGGTCTTGGACGGGATCCGAGCCGGCGTCGATGAGGCAGCGAAGGATTCTGGCATCCGGGTCATCGTCGTGACAGCTTCTGGTGAGAAGGCATTCAGCGCCGGTGCCGATCTCAAGGAGCTCGCCACGATGGGGCCGGACGAGGCGCATCGGACGATGGCGTACGGGCAGGAGGTGATGCGCCACCTGGAGCGCACACCGGTTCCTGTGATCGCAGCCGTCAACGCTCTGGCACTGGGTGGCGGGTTCGAGCTCGCACTGGCTGCCACATTCCCGGTGCTCGCCGACCGGGCCCAGCTCGGGCTGCCTGAGTCCGGGCTCGGACTCATCCCGGGATATGGCGGCACCCAGCGGCTCCCGCGGGCGGTCGGACCACGGATCGCCGCCCATCTCATGATCACCGGTGCGCGGTTGAGCGCCGAGCGTGCCTTCGACCTCGGTCTGACGCCGGTCCCGCCGGTGCCACAGGCAGAGCTTGCCAAGACCGTTGCGTCCCTCGCCGAAACCGTGGCCGCCCAAGGGCCGTCAGCGGTGAAATCGATCCTGCAGGCCATGGACCTCGGCCGCGACACGCCCCTCGACGGAGGACTGCGTGCCGAGACCGGCCTCGCAGCGCTTGCCATCGCCGGGGACGAGTCCACCGAAGGCATCAGCGCATTTCTCGAGCGCCGGCCGGCTCAGTTCATCAACCGGAAGGAGACCCGATGAACCTCGACGCACCCGCACTCGAGGAGGACCCCAAGGCTTACCTGGCACTGCACCAGCTCCTCGACGAGCCAGTGGCAGACCAGTTCCTGACCGAACGCGAACGAGAGATCCGCGCCCTGACCCGCGACGTCGTCGCCCACGAGGTGGCACCCAGGGCGGCAGATCTGGATCTCAACCACACATTCGCCCACGAAAGCGTGCAGGCGCTGGCCCATGCAGGGCTGTGCGGGCTGATCTTCCCCGAGCGGTTCGGTGGCACAGGTGACAGCAACGTCGCCTACGCGGTCGCCATGGAGGAGATCACCGCAGCGTGCGCGGCCACGAGTCTCGTGTTCATGACTCAGATGCACGCGGCGTACCCGATCATGACGGCCGGCTCGGAGGAGCTGCAACAGCGCTACATCCCCGGCCTCCTCGACGGGTCCGCATACGGATCGCTCGGGATCACTGAGCCCGGAGCAGGTTCGGACGTGTCCGGTCTGACCACGATCGCGGTGTCCACGGACGACGGCTGGTCACTGAGCGGTCAGAAGACGTTCATCACCACAGGTGATCGCGCTGACGTGATCATCTGCTTTGCCACCGTCGACCGATCGCTGGGCCGGAGAGGCATCACCGCCTTTGTCCTGGATGGCGGGTGGGAAGGCATCGGCCGCGGCGCTCCGTTCGACAAGATGGGGATGCACGGATCGAGCACGGCCGAGCTCTTCTTCGACCAGGTCGCCGTGCCGCGGACGCACCTTCTTGGCGAAGAGGGCGGCGGCTGGTCGGTGGTGATGAAGTCCGTGGTGAAGTCGCGGATCAGCGCCGCAGCCCAAGGCGTCGGACTCGCCCGAGCCGCGTACGCCCGCACACTGGCAGCTCTCACGGCACTCCACGACGGCAAGCTCCCCGACGAGGCCACCTTCGCCCTCGCGGACCTTCGGGGCCGCATCCTGCAAGGACGACTGCTGCTGCACGCTGTGGCGCGACGGGTCGACACGGATCCCGACGTGACCCCGGGCCAGATCGGGATGATGAAGCAGACGTGCACCGACCTCGGCTTCTCCGCCTCGATCGAGGCCGCACGCATTCTCGGGCCGTACGGGGATCTCTCGACCCTCGGGGTGGAGCGCTGCCTCCGCGACGCCAAGGTCACCCAGATCTACGACGGCACCAACGAGATCCAGCGGCTGCTCATCGGCCGCGAGACCACCCGCGCGATCAAGGAGCTCGCATGACCACGGACAAGCAACTCACCGGCAAGGTCGCCATCGTGACAGGTGCAGGCCGTGGCCTGGGCCGTTCCATGGCGTCCGCCCTCGCTGATGCGGGTGCGGCGGTCGCCGTGGCGTCACGAACCCGCGCCGAGCTGGACAGCTTCGTGGAGGAGACGAAGGACGCCGGTGGCCAGGCACTCGCATGCCCCACCGACATCACCGATGAGGGGTCGGTGGCGCGAATGGTCGAAGCGACCATAGAGACGTACGGCAGGGTCGACGTACTGGTCAACAACTCCGGCATCGTTGCAACCACGCCACTCCTGGATCAGCCAGCTGAGGAATGGGACCGCGTCATCGCGACCAACCTGCGCGGCATCTACCTGGCGACCCGGGCGGTGGGCCGGCACCTGGTGGCCCAGGGATCGGGGAAGGTCGTCAACATCGCCTCCAACTTCGCGCTCCAGGGGGTGGCGAACCACGCCGCCTACTCGGCATCCAAGGCTGGAGTTATCGCCTTCACTCGTTCGATGGCCATCGAGTGGTCCAAGCACGGCATTCAGGTCAACGCGATCGCCCCTGGTTACTTCGCCACCCCGCTCAACGCGGATATGAGAGCCGACGAGGAAGCGATGGCCAAGGTCGTGCGCGCGATCCCAGCCCGCCGGATGGGGAAGGCCGACGAGCTCAAGCCGTGGCTACTCCTCCTCACAGGTACCGCCTCCGATTTCATGACCGGGGAGGTCGTCGTGATCGACGGCGGCCAGAGCGTCCGGTGACTCCAACCAACCATCGACCAGGAGACAACCAGTGAACGACCGACGTAAGACTGTCGCCGTCCTCGGCGCCGGAACGATGGGTTCCGGCATCGCCAGCGTGATGGCTCGGACAGGGCACCGCACCTTCCTCTACGACATCGCCGAGGACAACCTCCAACGAGGCGTCGACACCGTCCACGGCTTCTTCGACAACAGCGTCCGCAAGGGAAAGCTCACAGAGCACCAGGCGGTCGACGCAAAAGCCTCGCTGGAAGGCACCACCGAGCTCACCGCCCTGCGCGACTGTGATGTCGTTGTCGAGGCGGTCTTCGAGGACCTCGATCTCAAGAAGGACCTCTTCGGTCGCCTCGACGACATCGTCGGCGAGTCCACGCTGTTCCACACCAACACCTCGACGCTGTCGGTCACCGGCATCGCATCGGGCTCTCGGTCGCCGGAGCGAGTCGTCGGCACCCACTACTGCAACCCCGCCCCGCTGATGAAGCTGGTCGAGGTCGCGGACGGCCGCCACACCGCTGGGTGGGCACACAAGGCAACGATCGAGTTTCTGAACTCACTGGGAAAGACCAGCGTGGTGACCAAGGACCGGCCCGGGTTCATCGTGAACCGCTTCCTGATCCCGTGGGAGAACTCGTGCATCAGGGCACTCGAATCCGGGCTGGGGACCAAGGAGTCCATCGACGCAGCGGTCCTCGGATCCCTCGGCCACCCGATGGGCCCATTCCGGCTGCTCGACATCGTCGGCATGGACATCCACCAGCAGGTTGCCACCCGGCTCTACGAGCAACTTCGCGACCCGCGGTTCTTCCCGCCACCGATGGTCGAACGGATGGTCGCTGCCGGCGACCTCGGACGCAAGACCGGGCGTGGGTTCTACGAGTACGACGACACCCGACTGTTCGGTTCCTGAGGAGATGAGCGAGATGAGCACAACCACCGACTTCCCGACCGTCGCGGTACTAGGCTTTGGCACCATGGGCGCAGGCATCGCCCAGGTCTTTGCGGCCTCCGGTCGCACCGTCACCGTTCTGGAGACAGATGAGGAACGGATCGCCGAAGGCCGCGCCCGCATCACCGCGTTCCTGGACGACGGGATCGCGCGGGGGAAGGTTTCGGAGGACGAAAAGACCGGTGTTCTGGAACGGATCACCGGCACCACCCGTATGGCCGACCTCAGCACTGTCACGCTGGTCATCGAGTCGGTTACCGAGATGGCCGAGGTCAAGTCCGCGCTACTGACCGAGGTCGCGGGGGTAGTTGCCGTCGGCGTACCGATCCTCACCAACACCTCGGCTCTGTCGGTCACCGAACTCGCGGCGGGGTTGCCCCACTCGGCCCGAGTCGCGGGTCTCCACTTCTTCAACCCTGCTCAACTGATGCCGACCGTTGAGGTGGTGCGAGCGCTTCAGACCGAGGAGTCCCTGGTCGAGGAACTGGTAGCGCTCGTCGAGGACCTGCCTGGCAAGACACCCGTCGTGGTCAAGGACCGGCCCGGGTTCCTGGTCAACGCTCTGCTCCTGCCCTACCTCAACGACGTCATCCAGGAGTACGACGACGAACTGGCCACCGCCGAAGACATCGACATCGCCCTGCAGTTGGGCCTCGGCTACAAGACCGGACCGCTCGCGATGCTCGATCTGATCGGTCTCGACGTCCATCTCCACGCCACCGAGGCGGCGTACGCAGCGACCCACGATCACCGGTACGCGCCGCCGCCGCTGCTGCGCCAGATGGTGGCCGCCGGCCACCTCGGCGAGAAGAACGGGCGCGGCTTCCGTGTCGACACCACCCCTACTGCGAGCTGAGAGGCACAACCATGACGACGTACGACGACATCCGCACCGACACGGACGGGCCGATCCTCACCATCACGATCGACCGGCCCGAGGCCGGCAACAAGTTCCGCCACCAAACCTGCCTCGAGCTCTTCGACGCCCTGCAGAGGTTTCGGCTCGACCCCGAGCTACGAGCGGCCATCCTGACCGGCAGCGGCGAGAAGTTCTTCTGCATCGGGGGCGAGCACGACCCGGTGACCTCGCTCGACCAGTCTCAAGTTCTGCCGATCATCGACGTCTACCAGGCCATCGACACCATCCCGAAGCCGGTGATCGCGGCGGTCAACGGCTTCGCAGTCGGCGGCGGAAACGTCCTCCACACGGTCTGCGACCTGACGATCGCCTCCGAGAACGCCGTGTTCCGGCAGGTCGGTCCCATGGTGGGTAGCTTCGATGCCGGCTACGGCTCCTGGTATCTCGAGGACACCATCGGCCGGAAGCGGGCCAAAGAGATGTGGTACCTGAACAAGAAGTACGCCGCAGCCCAGGCTCTCGAGATGGGACTCGTCAACGAGGTCGTGCCCTTTGACGCGCTGCGTGAACGCGCTGCCGAGGTGGCCCGCGAGATCACCACCCGCAGCCCGCTCGCCGTGGGAGCGATGAAGGGAGCGTTCTCCGCCCGTCACAACGGGGTCTCGGGTCAGGCCCGCATGGCCCACGACCAGCAGCTCTCGCTCTACCTGCAGAGCCAGGAAGCCCACGAGATGAGCGAGGCGTTCGCCGAGCGACGCGCCCCCAAGACCGAGAGGTTCTGGTCGTGACCTGGCGCGGAACGAGGCTCAGCGAGGACCAGCGCGATCTGGCTGCCATGCTCGACGCTTTGGCCAACGACCGCGCCATCGACCTGAGCAACGATGATCCGGCCACCATCGCGCGGGTGCGCAAGGAGCTTGCCGAGCTCGGCGTCTGGACGCTCGGCGTCAGCGAGGAGCACGGTGGTGGGGGAGCAGATCCGTTCACCGTCGGCGCCGCCATGGAACGACTTGGCCGACACTGGCCGGCTCTCGGGTGGGCGAGCACCCAGACCCACGCGGCCCTCGATGCTCTTGGCGACCTCGAGCCGGACGCGTACGCGAACCTGCGCGACGGTCTGCACTCTGGCACCACGACGATCGCGGTTGTCGATTCTGCGGCCGTCCATGTCCAGCTCGACTCTACTGGCGCTCGCTTGACCGGGGCGATCGACCGGGTTGACACCAGCGCGGACTCCCCGTCCGTGCTGGTGCTCGACGGCGCCAACCGAGCGATCCTGATCCCCTCCGCGGCGACAGCCTCGGTCCCCATTCGCGGTACGGGCCTCGATGGTGCTCTCACCAGGAGCCTCACCGTCGACGCGGCCGCCGAGGACATCGTCGAGGTCACCGGCCCCGGGATCGCAGCGGCCCACATCCGACTGATGCTCGGTGCGACAGCTGTCGCGGCCGGAATCGCCGGTGCCGCCTCGGACGACGCGCTCGAATACACCCGCTCCCGCCACCAGTTCGGTGGGCCGCTGACTGCGATTCCCACGGTCCGGCTCTCGCTGTTCGACCAGAGCGCAAGGACGGCAGTCCTGGACTCGCTCGCCCTGTGCGCCACGGACGACCTTGTCACGGCGACCGGCCTTGCCCGGCGTGCATGCGCGGACGCGATCGATGTCGCGACGTCCGCTCTCCAGTCCCACGGCGGCTACGGCTACCTCAGCGAGTATCCCGCCGAGCGTCATCTGCGGGACGCCATTTCGCTGCGCGCCGCAACCGACGTGGACGGTGCCGCCGAACGGGCAGCCGCCCTTCTGGTCGGGCGGCCCAGCAACCCCACTCTCATCAAGGAGGCGTCATGACAGCCACATCGGTCAACCGATCCCTCGCTGGTGCCCTGGACGGCCAGTTCACGCCGCTCGACGACGCGACCGCGGAGCGCTGGCGCGCGGACGGCTGGTGGGAAGACCGCTCAGTCCGCTCGATCCTCACCGATGCTGCCCGGAAACATCCGGATCGGCTTGCCTTGGTCGGACGGCGCTCGGACGGCAGCCGGATCACCCGCACCTACGCCGAGTTCGACCACAACGCTCACCGCGCCGCGGAGGTCTTCGCCCATCTCGGTGTGGGCCAAGGGGACGCGGTTGTCCTGATGCTGCCGAATTGGGTCGAGTACGCCGAGCTGGTCTTCGGCATCAACGAGGTCGGCGGAATCTACGCTGGGATCCCTGTTGCCTACGGCGAGCGCCAAGCCGCAGCGGTGCTGCGCCGGAGCAAGGCCAAGGTGCTCGTAATTCCGAGCCGCTGGCGTAGCAACCAGCATCTGGAGATGTCCAGACGGCTACGGGCAGAGATCCCCACCCTCGAGCATGTCGTCGTCCTCGACGACGACGAGACCGGTCTGCAGCCCGGGGAGACACTCTGGAGCGACCACGCCGATGCTCCGGCTCGTACGTTTCCGGACCCGGATCCCGACAGGATCTGCTACCTCGGTTTCACCTCTGGCACCACCGGCGAGCCCAAGGGCGCGATGCACAGCCACAACTCGCTCGTCTACGCCGCCCGGATGCAGGGGCGCCACGTGGGCCCAGGGGTCTTCGGTGACCCGTTGGTGCAGCTGGTGGCGTCACCGGCAGGCCACCACACCGGCTTCATCTGGGGGATACTTTTCACCGCAGTGTTCGGTGGCACCGGCGTCCACGTCGACCGTTGGGACCCGGCCTGGGGAGTGGACATCATCCGCGAGGAGGGCGTCACCACCTTCTTCGGGGCGCCGACCTTCCTGCAAGACATGATGCGAACCGACCTGGCCGGCGACCCTGACTGCCCGTTGTCCTGCCTGATAATCGCCGGCGCGCCGGTCCCGCGAACCCTGCCGGCCAAGGCAGGGGCAGCGCTCGGTGCCTACGTCGCACCGGCGTGGGGGATGACCGAGTGCAGCATCATCCTGAGCTGCACCCCGGACGAGCCCGACGCCATCCAGCACACCGACGGCTCGGTCTTCGAAGGATCGGAGGTGAAGGTCGTAAACGACGCCGGCGACAAGGTCGCCCCTGGTGAGATCGGCGAGCTCCTGATCCGCGGCCCGGCGCTCTGCTACGGATACTTCGACCGCCCGGACGCGACCGAGGAATCGTTCGATCCCGAACTGTGGTTCCGCACCGGCGACCGCGCGGGCATCGACACCAACGGGTGGGTCTCGCTGGCGGGCCGCAGCAAAGACATCATCATCCGCGGTGGCGAGAACATCCCGGTCACCGACGTCGAATCAGTGATCTTCGACCACCCTGACGTCCTGAACGCCGCGGTGGTAGGCATCCCGGACGATCGCCTGGGTGAACGGATCTGCGCCGTGGTCGTCGTGCAGGACGGACGACCAGAGCTGAGTGTGGCGTCGCTCGCCGACCATCTCGTCGGTCAGGGTCTCTCGAAGCACTACCTGCCCGAACGCGTGATCTGCCTGCCCGAGTTGCCCATGACGCCGAGTGGAAAAATTCAGAAGGTCAAGCTTCGGGAGATGGTCCGATGAGCGCGCCGCTGCCACTCGCCGGGGTCAAGGTGCTGGACCTCTCGACCTTGCTTCCTGGACCACTCGCCACCTTGATGCTGGCTGAGGCGGGCGCCGAGGTGATCAAGCTCGAACGCCCGGGGCGCGGTGACGAGATGCGCACTTACCAGCCACGACTCGGAGAGGCGAGCGCCAACTACGCCATCCTCAACCGTGGCAAACGGGCGTACGCCGTGGACTTCAAGGACCCCGCGCAGCGCGACCGCGTCCTGGATATGGCTGGCGAGGCTGACATCGTCATCGAGCAGTTCCGGCCCGGTGTCGCCGACCGGTTGGGACTGGGGTACACCGCGATCAATGAGCGCAACCCACGCGTGGTTTATTGCTCGATCAACGGCTACGGTTCCACCGGACCCAATGCGTCCAAGGCCGGACATGATCTGAACTATCTCGCCGAGTCCGGACTTCTTGGCACCGTCATCGACCGGACCGGCAGTCCAGCCCTGCCGGTGACGACCATTGCCGACATTGCCGGCGGTACCTATCCGGCGCTTGTCAACGTTCTGCTGGCGCTACGCAACGCAGAGACGACTGGGCAGGGCTGTCATGTTGAGATCTCGATGGCTCAGAATCTCCAGACCATGGCGTACGGCTACCTCGCCACCCACCAAGCCGGGGGAGGTTGGCCGAGGCCCGGACGCGAACTGTTGACCGGCGGCAGCCCCCGGTATCAGGTGTATCAGACCTCCGACGGCCGGCACATCGCCTGCGCCGCGCTCGAGCAGAAGTTCTGGGAGCGACTGGTCGAGCTCGTCGGGCTGGAGGAGAAGTACCACGAGGACGCAGGCCAGGAAGACACCGTGATCGCGGCCATGGGGGAGGTATTCACTGCCCAGCCAGCCGAGCACTGGCGTGCCCTCCTCGAGGGTGAAGACGTCTGCACGGTGGTTGTCGCTACCTGGGAGGAAGCAGAGAGTGCCGGCATGGTCTACACCCAGAGCGCGGAGCAAGTCGCAGCGCCCGGACAGCCCGATGGGGGCGTACCAACCCTTGCCAGCGCGATCAGCCCGGCACTGAGGCGCACCGGCGACACCTTGACCTACCCTCGCCTGGAGCCGTTGCCGGCTGGCGGGATCTGGAAGACAGAAGGAGATGGCCACTGATGCGCGCAGCGCTCGTCAAGGAGTTCGGCGCACCGTCCGTGCTGACGGTCGAGGACGTACCTGACCCCGTACCCGGACCCGGCGAGGTCGTGATCGCGGTCGGCGCGGCCAGCGTGAACTTCCCCGACCTGCTCGTCGTCGACGGTAGCTACCAGAACCTGCCAGAGCGGCCGTTCACCCCAGGGAAGGAGGCCGCTGGCCGCGTTGTCGCTGTTGGAGACGGTGTCGAGCGGATCAAGGTTGGCCAGCGAGTGCTGACCCTGGTCGAGCACGGCGCGTACGCCGAGCAACTCCGCGTCCCGGAGCAACTGGTCATCGAGCTTCCGGACGCCGTCGGTTTCGAGGCTGCTGCCGCATTGGGCCTCGTCTATGCAACCGCGCACTTCGGGCTGTGTCGCCGCGGTCGCCTCCAAGCCGGTGAAACCGTCCTCGTCACGGGCGCCGGCGGTGGAATGGGGTCAGCAGGAGTGCAGCTCGCCAAGGCCCGGGGTGCCCGCGTCATCGCCCTAGCACACCGTCGGGAGAAGGCCGAGCTGGCTCGTGCTCAGGGAGCAGATGTCGTCCTCACCTCTCCTCCGGACACCCTACGCGACGATCTCCTCGCTGCCACCGAGGGACATGGTGTCGACCTGACCCTTGAGATGCTGGGTGGCGACTACCTCACCCAGATCATTCGCGCCACCGCGTGGGAGGGGCGGATCGTTATCGTCGGCTTCGCGGCTGGAGGTCAGAACCCGGTCAAGCCCGGACACCTTCTCGTGAAGAACATCAGCCTTGTCGGGCTCCAGAGCAGCGATTACCGCGACCGGGAGCCGGATCAGATGCGTGCAACCATCGCCGAGATCCTACACCTGGCCGAGACCGGAAGGATCGACCCGGCGATCGACCTCACCTTTCCGCTCGGGAAGGTCAGCGACGCCCTGCAGTACGTGAAGGACGGACGCGTCCGCGGCAAAGTCGTGCTCACCACCGGGCTCACCTGATGCTTGCTACCCAGGCACTGTGGCTCGACCACCCCGAACAGTTGGACGAGTCCGTTGTCGCGTTCCGCGAAGTAAGAACCGGTCCTTGCCACACCGATCCGATTCGGAAAGCATCAACACCTCGATGGTGGCAGCACGGCCTCTCTCACCCGTATTACCCACGAAATCGGAGAAAACTCTCATGAGCCTGCCCAAGCTGATCGGCGTCTACGGCGGCGGAAGGATGGGCGCCGGCATCGCTCACGCCTTCCTCACCGCAGGGACATCTGTCACCATCATCGAATCCGATGACGCTACAGCGGCCGCCGCGGAGGAGAGGGCCGTACGTAGCCTGGCCAAGGCGGTCGAACGGGGCGCCCTTTCGGAGCCGCTCGAGGCCGTATGTGAGCGACTGCACGTCGCGACGGCCGTCGATGCGCTGGGCGGCTGCGGTTTGGTCGTCGAAGCGGTCCCCGAGTCGGCCGAGCTCAAGACAGCGGTTCTCACCGCTGTCGAGAAAGTCGTTCCCGATGCCGTGCTGGCGACCAACACCAGCTCCCTGTCGGTCGACGGTATCGCCACGGCACTAGCACATCCAGAACGATTCCTAGGGCTGCACTTCTTCAACCCCGTGCCGGCGAGCGAGCTGGTCGAGATCGTGGTCGGCACCCGAACCTCCGATGCTGTGGCCGACGAGGCGAAGGGCTGGGTTGAGGCCCTGAGCAAGACCGCAATCACGGTCACTGACTCGCCCGGCTTCGCCTCCTCGCGCCTTGGTGTGGCACTCGCCCTAGAGGCGATGCGGATGCTCGAGAGCGGGGTTGCGACGGCCGAGGACATCGACACCGCCATGACGCTGGGCTACAAGCACCCGATGGGCCCCCTCCGTACGACCGATGTCGTCGGGCTCGACGTACGCCTCGCCATCGCTGAATACCTCGCCCGCGAGGTCGGAGCACGGTTCGAGCCGCCGGCAATCCTGCGTGACAAGGTCTCCGCAGGCTCGCTTGGGCGCAAGACGGGGCATGGTTTCTACACCTGGTAGTCGCATGGTTGGTCGTGAGGGAACGAACGGGCCGATGCCGGTCGAGCTGCCCAAGAACCGACGACATGGTGCGCAAAACTCCGGGTCTGGGTCTGTCCTGATTCGCCCTGGGTTTCGTTCCGACATCTTTGACAGGATTGGGAACGATGCCGAAGAAGTACTCCTCCGAGATGCGTGAGCGGGCGTTGCGGA
>NZ_JBEYUV010000033.1:0-65411 GCF_040643685.1 Nocardioides sp. NPDC047086 | reverse complement strand
AGCGGCTCCGGCGGCTCGACCAGCAGGGGAAGCGGCTCGACCAGCGGGGGAAAGGGGCTCGACCAGCGGGGGAAAGGGGCTCGACCAGCGGGGGACAGGGGCTCGACCAGCGGGGGAAGCGGCTCGACCAGCGGGGGAAGCGGCTCGACCAGGGGAGCCCAGCAGCACCTACGAGCCAGCAACCATCTCGACAAGCCGCCCCATGGCCCCGAGCTCAGCATCATGAACACCCTCGTCAGGAACGATGACAAGAGACCACAGCCGACTGCCCACAGCAACATTCCCGACCACAAGATCCCCGTCATCGTGCGACTCGATGCATACGAACGCCCGGGATCCGATCTCGACGGGAGCAGGAGAGGAGATGCAGTCCTTCCGGCTGGCAGAGAGCCCGGCGGAGACGGAGGTGTCGACCAGGGTCGTCACGAAGATCGCGCCGCGGTCGCTGGTGTAGGTGCAGACGTCCTCGTCGGCGGTGTGCGTCCAGGTGCCGGGGATGGCGTTGGCGACCTGGCCGGGTTCGAAGAGACAGGGGCCGGAGGCTTCGACGGGGGAGGAGGTGGAGGGGCTCGGGCCGGGGCTGCTGGAGGTGGGCTCCCCGGATCCGCAGCCGGCGAGAGCGGTCGCGGAGAGGACGGCCGCGATGCTCAGCAGCTTCCTCGACACGTACGTCTCCTCGGTTTTCGGGGTTCCCCGCAGTTTCTCAGGTCGAGCCCGGAAAAGGAGTCACGGGGGTTGCCTCGACCGGGCACAATCGCTCCCGTGACCTCTGACCTGGTGCAGGGAACCCATCACGACGACCACAGTCGGGCCTCCATTCGGGAGCGGCTCGCGGGACAGCATGTGCTGCTCACGGGGGTGACCGGGTTCGTCGGGGAGGCGCTGCTGCAGCTGATACTGACCGAGGTGCCGGACGTACGTCTCAGCGTCCTGGTCCGGCCCAAGGGATCGACCCCGGGGGCGGACCGGATCGCGAAGATGCTGGCCAAGCCGATCTTCGAGTCCGTCGCAGGCGCCCAGGTGAACGTCGTGGAGGGCGATCTCTCCGATCCGCCGGCGCTGCCGGACGACCTCGATGCCGTCGTGCACTCGGCGGGCGACGTCTCCTTCGACCCGCCGGTCGACGAAGGCTTCGTCACCAACGTCGTCGGCGTCCGCGAGCTGCTCAGGCGGGTCGCAGAGACGGGACGGGACATCCACTACCTGCACGTCTCGACCGCGTACGTCTCCGGGCGGCGAAGGGGGCACATTCCCGAGGGCCCGGTGGACCACGACGTCGACATCGAGGCCGAGCTCGCCTGGGGGCTGGCGCAGCGGGCGGCCGTCGAGGAGCGCTCGCGCGGCGTCGAGGTCATCTCCCGGCTGCGCAAGCAGGCCGAGCGTGAGCACGGTCGCGCGGGCCTGATCACGGCCGCCGCTGCCGCCGAGGAGGCGCGCAAGAAGTGGGTGAAGGACGAGCTCGTTCGCCTCGGCACCGAGCGGGCGCGGTCGCTGGGCTGGACCGATTGCTACACCTTCACGAAGGCGCTGGGGGAGCGGGTCGTCGAAGCCCACGCCGCGGCAGGGAACCGGGTCACGATCTTCCGTCCCGCGATCATCGAGTCGGCCGTGTCCCGCCCCTATCCGGGCTGGATCGAAGGCTTCAAGATGGCCGAGCCGCTGATTCTTGCCTACGGGCGCGGCGAGCTGCCGCTCTTCCCGGCGGCCGCGGACACCCCCGTCGACATCGTCCCCGTCGACCACGTCGTGGCCGCGATCGTGGCGTGCCTGGCCCACCCGCCGGAGCACGGCGACCAGGCCTACTTCCATCTCGCCTCCGGCGACCGCAACCCGGTGACGTTCGGGATGCTCTACGAGACCGTGCGCGCCTACTTCTCCAAGGAGCCGTTCGCGGCCGGTGACCGCGGTGCCGCGCGGCTCCCGGAGTGGACGTTCCCGGGCGGGGCTTCGGTCGAGCGGATGATGGCGACCGGCGAGAAGGTGCACAAGGTCGCCGACCGGCTGCTCGGACTGGCCCCGCGCAGCGACCGCACCCGCGGCTGGGCCCGCGATCTCGACCGGCAGGGCCGTCGGCTGCAGTTCCTGCGGCGCTACCTGGACCTCTACAAGGAGTACGCCCAGGCCGACCTCCGCTTCGTCGACGCCAACACGCTCGCGCTCTATCGGTCGCTCTCGCCGGCCGACCAGGAGACCTTCGCGTTCGACACCGGCGTGATCGACTGGCACGAATACCTCCACGACATCCACGTGCCGTCGGTGACCAAGCCGGTCCGTGAGCTCGATGAGCTGCGCAGGCTGCGGAAGAGGCCGGTCCCGGGTCGGCTCCCGCAGCTCAAGGACGGGCGGGTCGCGGCCTTCTTCGACCTCGACGGCACCCTGATGTCCTCCAACGTGATCGAGACCTACCTGTGGCTGCGCCTCGGCGAGCTGTCGGGCACCCAGAAGGCCGCGGAGATCGCCCGGATGGCCGGCAAGGTGCCCAAGTACGTGTGGGCCGACCGTGCCGAGCGCAGCTCGCTGCTGCGTACGGTCTACAAGGAGTACGCCGGCGCGCGGCTCTCCGAGCTCGACCAGATCGTCGACGAGCACCTGACCACGCACATCCTCGGACGGCTGGCCCCGGACGCGGTCCGGCGGATCCGCGAGCACCGGGCGAGGGGGCACGTCACGGTGCTGGTCACCGGCGCGATCCGGCCGCTGACCCGGCCGCTGCTGCCGCTGTTCGACCACATCGAGGCGGCCGACCTGGCCGTCGACGACCGTGGCTTCTGCACCGGCCACCTCGCCGCCTCGCCGCTGGTCGGGGAGTCGCGCGGCGCGTTCGTCCGTGAATGGTCGCGCCGCGAGGGCATCGCACCGGCCGACTGCTTCGCCTACGCCGACTCCCACTCCGACCTCCCGCTGCTGGCCGCGGTCGGTCACCCGGTGGCGGTCCGGCCCGACGTACCTCTCTACCGGCACGCCAAGAAGTCACACTGGGCGATCGTCGACTGGGAGTCCCCGGGACATGCGAGCCGCACCCTCGACCCGGTGGGGCTGCGCCGATGAGGAGGCACTGATGCTTGCGCTCGAGATGTACCGCAGCGTCGCCAAGACGGCGGTCGGGAAGGTGGCCGGGCGACACCTGCCGCTGCTGCTGACCGGGGCGGCGGCCCCGCTGCGGATGGTGACGCTCGACCCGCCGAGGGTCGAGCACGAGGGGTGGGCGCGGCTGCGGGTCTCGCTCTCCGGCATCTGCGGGTCCGACCTGGGAATGCTGTCGGGGAAGACCTCCCTCTACTTCCAGCCGCTGGTCAGCCTGCCGTTCGTGCCCGGCCACGAGATCGTGGGCGAACTGCTCGACGCCTGTGGCGACCTGGCGGCCGGCACCCGCGTGGTCGTCGACCCGGTCCTGACCTGCGCCGCACGCGGGCTGGAGGCGTGCGAGGCGTGCGCGCGCGGCGAGACCAACCGGTGCTCCCGGATCACCGTCGGCGACATCTCCTCCGGGCTGCAGACCGGGTTCTGCCACGACACCGGCGGCGGCTGGTCCCAGCAGCTCTCGGTGCACCGCTCCCAGCTCCACGTGGTGCCGGAGGGCTACTCCGACGAGCAGGCGCTGCTCGCCGAGCCGGTCGCCTGCGCCGTGCACACCGCGCGAAGGGCCGCGGTCAAGCCCGGTGACCGGGTGCTCGTCTCGGGTGCCGGGGCGGTCGGGCTGCTGGCCACCCTGGCCCTGCGCGAGCTCACCGACGCCGGCGAGATCCTGGTCGTCGCCAAGCACGCCCACCAGCGTGAGCTGGCGCTGGAGTTCGGCGCCACCGAGGTGGTCGCCCCGAGCGAGACACTGCGGAGGATCCGCCGGGCGACCAGCGCCTTCATGCTCGAACCCGAGATGCTCTCGGCTCCCTACCTCCTCGGCGGCGTGGACGTGACCATCGACGCGGTCGGCTCGAAGGAGTCGCTGCAGACCTGCCTGCACGCCACCCGCGCGGGCGGGCGGGTGGTGCTCTCCGGGATGCCCGCCTCCGCCGATCTGTCCGCGGCCTGGTTCCGGGAGCTCGAGGTGGTCGGGACGTACGCCTCCTCGCGTGGCTCCGGTGACTTCGCCACCGCGCTGGACCTGGTGGGCCACGACGCCATGTGCCGCCTCGCCAAGACCGTCGCGCCCTACCCGCTCCACCGCTGGCGCGAGGCCCTCGACCATGCCCACTCAGCCGGTCGGCTCGGCACCGTCAAGGTGGCCTTCGACCCCAGACGTACGTCCTGAAGAAGGAGAGACACGATGACACGGCCAGGTTTCGTGCTGGAGGTCGACGACCGTACGCCGCCCCTGCTCGTCCACGAGGGGCTCGGGTTCCGGCTGGAGGAGTTTCCGCAGGGCACCCGGGTGGTCTACCCGCCCGAGTCGCTGCCGACCGTGCCGGATGTCGACGGGGCGATCCGTGAGGCCCTGGAGAACCCGGTGGACTCCGAGCCGCTGCGGGAGCTGATGTTCCCGGGGATGCGGCTGACGATCGCCTTCGACGACCTCTCCCTGCCGCTGCCCACGATGAAAGCCCCCGACATCCGGGGCCGGATCATCGAGCAGGTGCTCACGATCGCGGCCGAGAAGGGCGTCGACGACGTCGAGATCATCGCCGCGCTCGCCCTGCACCGCCGGATGACCGACGCCGAGATGAAGCACATCGTCGGCGAGCGGGTCTTCCGCAGCTTCGCGCCGCAGGGCCTGCTCTACAACCACGACGCCGAGGACCGCGCCAACCTCGAGCACATGGGTGTCACCGACAAGGGCGAGGACGTCGAGATCAACAAGCGGGCGGCCACCTCCGACCTGCTGATCTACGTCAACGTCAACCTGGTCGCGATGGACGGCGGCCACAAGTCGGTCGGCATCGGGCTGGCCTCCTACAAGTCGATCAAGCACCACCACAACGCCAAGACGATGGTGCACTCGCGCTCCTTCATGGACCACAAGCACTCCGAGATGCACTCCTCGGCCTGGCGGATGGGCCGGCTGATCGGCGAGCACGTCAAGGTCTTCCAGATCGAGACGACCCTCGACAACGAGGTGTTCGGTCGCCCCTACGACACGCTCCTCAAGCGCGAGTGGGAATGGTCGCTGCGGGACCAGGCGACGGTGCTCGGTCTGCGCCGCGGGCTGGCGGTCGCGCCGCAGAAGATGCGCCACAAGATGTTCCACGACCTGCGCTCCAACTACGGGCTGACCGGGATCACCGCCGGCGCCGTCGAGCCGGTGCACGAGCTCACCGTGCAGCGCGTCCACCAGCAGCAGCGGGTCAAGGTCGAGGGGCAGTCGGACGTGATGGTGATGGGGGTGCCCTACCTGGGGCCCTACAACGTCAACTCGACCATGAACCCGATCCTGGCCGCCTGCATGGGCCTGGGCTACTACTTCAACTCCTACCTGCGGCAGCCGGTGGTGCGCGAGGGCGGCGTCGCGATCCTCTACCACCCGCTCGACGAGGGCTTCAACACCCTCACCCACCCCTCCTACGTCGACTTCTACGAGGAGGTGCTGGCCGACACCACCGACCCGGCGCTGATCGGGCCGAAGTTCGAGGAGCAGTTCGCCACCGATCCCTGGTACGTCCACCTCTACCGCACCTCGAACGCTTACCACGGCGTCCACCCGTTCTACATGTGGTACTGGATCGCGCACGCGCTCGACCACCTCGGCGACGTCATCTGGGTGGGCGGCAACCCGAAGGCCGCCGCGCGGATGGGCTTCCGGAGCGCCACGACCCTGCGGGACGCGCTCGAGATGGCGTCCTCGACCGTCGGGCCGTCCCCGTCGATCACCTACCTGCGCAACCCTCCGCACCTGCTGGCGGACGTGCGATGAGCGCCATCGTCGGTCGAGCCGCCGGAGCCGCTAGGCGGAGGCGTGTCGAGCGTTGTATCGAGCTTGTCGAGATGACCAACACAGTCGACTCGAGCGCGGACGGGACCGTGTTGGTCTCGACACGGATTCGTTCGTTCCTCACGAATCCGGCTCGACCAGCGGGGGCCGCTCGACCAGCGGGGGAGGCGGCGCGATGAGTGGCTTCTGGAAAGAGACGGTCCGCGACGTACGCCTCATGAAGCGGGGCTGGCGGTGGGGACACCGGGCGCAGGTGCCGCGGTCGGCGGAGCCGTTCGTGCCGCCGGCGACGACGACGGTCTTCGACAACGAGTGGTCGCGCAAGCCGGCCGCGCGAGCGGTCAGAGAGGTCGCCCAGGCCGGTCTGGAGGCGGTGTTCCGCTCGCAGGTGAAGACCCAGGTCGAGGGCCTCGATGTGCTCGAGAAGCTCGACGGGCCGGTGATCTTCGTGGCCAACCACGCCTCCCACCTGGACACCCCGCTGATCCTGCTGAGCCTTCCGGACCAGTGGCGGCGGCGTACGGCGGTGGCGGCCGCGGCCGACTACTTCTTCGACACCTGGTGGCGGGCGGTGGGCTCCTCGCTGGTCTTCAACACGCTGCCGATCGACCGCCGCGGCGGCGCGCTCGCGAACGCCCCCGGTGAGGTACTCGCCGACGGCTGGTCCCTGGTCGTCTTCCCGGAGGGCACCCGGTCCAAGGACGGCACCGTCGGCCGGTTCCGCTCTGGCGCCGCCTATCTGGCCATCGAGTACGGCGTCCCCGTCGTCCCGATCGCCCACCGCGGCACCTACGCGGCGATGCCGCGCGGGGTGAGCTGGCCCGGCAAGGACAAGGCCGGGGGCCGCCGCCAGCTGACCGTACGCTTCGGCGAACCGCTGCGCCCGGCCGAGGGTGAGTCTATGCGTGAGTTCGCGCCCCGGATCCGGAGCGCGGTGGCCAGGCTGCTCGATGAGGACGCCACCGACTGGTACGCCTCGCTGCGCCGCGCCGCGGAGTCGCGCACGCCCGATCCGGCCGGGGAGGAGATCGCCGAGTGGCGCAAGGTCTGGGCGGCCACGGAGTCTCCCGACCCCGAGCCTGACAAGATCCGGGCCTGGCGCCGCTGACCCGGCGTCGGCCGTGCCGGGGATCAGGCCAGTGGTCGGTACCGCGCTGACCGCCCAGATCCAGCTCCGGGATCAAGCTGGATGTGCCCACCGCAGCGCCGGGATAAGTGATCCGGCTGAACGAGGCCGGTTACAGATCGCGACTCGTGAACTGGCCCATCGCGTCCTGCGAACAATCGACCGAAACTCTTACCTGCCCCATGGTGACCGATTATCAGGACGGACGCCGTCCCGCGATGGCGCGGGCTTCCCGTTCGAGGTGAGGACTACGTACGGATCCTCGTATGGTTCCTCAACCGAACCGATGAACTCTATGATCTGGTCGGTGAACCAGTCCGGCAGCCGATCAACCTTGCGGATCGACTCTCCCCGGGCAACCGCGCGCGCGAGATCCTTCACGAAGACCGAGCGCAAGTCCGATGAAGTGACCACGAACTCTCGTGTCGACTCCTCTCCCGAGGAGCTGAACACGAGCCCCCGCTGAGTGTGTCGTTCCACCGTTCCGTACCGCTGCAGAAGGTCCAGAAACTCGGCCCACAGGGTGCCCTCAGCTGCCACGGAGGAGTCTGCCGCGCCGATGTGTTCCGAAGGATCCACCACGTCAGAAACCCTTGCCCTGGCAGTACACCGAGTCCTTCCGCGGGAAGGACGTCATAATCCGAACCCCAGTCCTTCCGAGAATGACGATTACCCGCCTGAACTGCGAACTGGCTGGGATGAGAATATCGACGCCATCCGGTCATTGACAACCGGACGCCACCGACTGGTACGCCTCGATGCGCCGCGCCGCGGAGTCGCGTACGCCCGACCCGGCCGGTGAGGAGATCGCCGAGTGGCGCAAGGTCTGGGCGGCCACGGAGTCACCCGACCCCGAGCCGGACCGGATCAGGGCCTGGCGCCGCTGAACCCCGGGCCGCTGAGGCGGGTCAGGCCCAGCGCAGCAGCGCGGCCACCGGGGCGTCGCCGAGCACGCTGGCGGGCAGGACGCACACCTCCGCGTCGGTGAGGACCGCGGCGGCGATGAGCGCCTCGCCGGCCTCGACCGGCCCGGAGACCGGGGCCTCGCCGAAGGTGAGTCCGGGGTGATCCGCCGGGTCGAGGGTGTGCCCGGCCAGTGCGCCGGGGTCGACCAGCAGGGTCTCGACGCGACCGGTCACGAAGGCGTCGGCGACGTCGCGTACACCGGTGGCCGCGCGTTCGCCCCGGCCCCAGGCCTCCTCGAGGCGCCCGACCAGGGCCGTGCGGCGGCGTACGACCTGATCGAGAAGGGCGCTGCGGATCGCGTCGTCGCGAGCCTGGTCGCCGCCGTCCTCGGCGCGCTGCCCGCTCGCCAGCTCGACCACCTCGGTGGAGAGGCCGGCGAGGTCGTCGCGAAGCCTGCCCACCGTGGTCGGGTCACCGCCGACGAGCACGAGCTCATGACCGTGGTCGCGGACCAGCCTGGTCACCTCCCCGGCGACCTTGTCGGCGTTGTGGCGCCAGACGTTGCCGGTGGTCTGCTGCATGCGGAAGGCCGCCCAGCCCACGTTGTCCTGGACCTTGTGGACGTGCTCGAGCTCGTCGCCCGCCACGGTGGTCCTGCTCGTGGGGTTCGGAAGACCGGAGTCCCACAGCGAGATGTCGCCGCCGGTGTGGTCGGCCAGGACCAGCACGAACGGCATCGAGGCCTCGCGTGCGGCGATCCAGGAGCCGAGGTCGGGCAGCGCGTCCCAGGTCGCGACCGGGTTCGGCACCTCGGCGACGGCCACCTGGTCGTAGGCGACCCCGTCGGGGGTCGCGACGACGACGCGGGCCACGGGCGCCGGCTGGCGTACGTTCACGTCCAGCCGGTCGGAGACCTGTGCCACCACATCCGGTGGTGCGCCCTGCGCGGAGAGCTCCTCGCAGGCGGCTCGGACGCGCAGCTCCTTGGCGTGGGCCGCGTTCTCCGAGTCCTGGCTGACATCGGCCAGCACGGTGGCGTACGGCCCTGGGCGGGTCAACAGGTTGGTGAATCCAGCGGTGTCCATACCGGTGTGGTACCCACCTACGGGGGCTGTCACACGGTCCGGCTCAACCGGCTTCGCAGGTCACCTCGGTGACGTGCCACTCCTCGTCCTTGCCCTCGCCGGAGCGGGTGACGACGAGGGTGAAGACCGACCGGCCGCCATCGGGGGTCAGCTCCACGCTCGCGCCGGTCTCGGTGAGGTCGGTGGAGGTGATGCGTACCTTCTCCAGGTGGCCGCGGGCGTCGGCGGCCTTCTCGGTGGGCGGGGTCTGGACCGAGGGGCAGGCCCGGGCCCACTGGGCCACCAGCTCCGGCTCGGCCTCGACCGTGGTCCAGCTCGTCGTCCGCGCGAACCGGCTGGCGGCCGTCTCGGCCTGGTCGGTGGCGTGCTCGCGGAAGCGTGAGCGCGAGTAGCCGTACCCGGCCACCGAGATCAGCACCCCGACCAGCACCAGGACACCGACCTTGAGCGCGATCTCGCGCCACTCGCTGCTTTGCACGGGACGTTCCTACCACCAGCGGCCCCAGGACCCGAACCGGCTCGCGGATGAGAGAGCTCTCATGGTCGTCTCACGATCACCTCACCGCGGGTCGAGATGGTTCTTGCATGGCGCCGGGAACACCCGGTGCAGAACCTGAAGGGACGAATCATGAAGAAGCTTCCGATGATCCTCGGCACCGGCCTCGTCGGCGTGGTCGCGGCCGGCGTGTTCACCTACCAGAGCGCTGCCGCCGTCGATGGTGACGGCTATGCCAAGCGTGAGGAGAAGTCCAACACCCAGGTGACCACCGTGGACGATGACGACGACAACGACGCCGACGACGTCACCCGCGACGCCGCCGGCAACGACACCGTGACCAACGGCACCGGCGTGACCCGGGCGACCAAGGACAACACCCGCGACAACACCAAGGACAACACGCGGGACAACACCCGCGACAACACCAACGACCGGACCCAGGGCTGAGTCGAGAGATGACAGACACCTGGGGCCTGGTCCAGGGTGACGCGATCACCCCCGAGCTGACCGCGATGCGGCTGCTCGGGGGCGGCTCGTCGTACGAGGCCTTCCTGGCCTTCGACGACGTCACCTACGGTCCGGTCGTAGCCAAGGTGCTGCGACCGGGGCTGGTCGGCAGCGAGACCAGCCGCAACGCGCTGCGGCGCGAGACCGACGCGCTGACGAACCTGAGGCACCCCGTCCTCGTCCGCGGCCTGCGCGAGGACCTCCACGGCGAGCGGCCCTACGTCGTGATGGAGCACGTCGAGGGCCCCCGGCTCTCGACGCTGATCCGTCGCCACGGGCGCCTGCCCGAGCAGCAGTACCTGCCGCTGGCGATCGACCTGGCCTCGGTGCTGCACTACCTGCGCCGCTCCGGCTGGGTGCATCTCGACCTCAAGCCGAGCAACCTGATCATGGGCTCACCGGCCCGGCTGATCGACCTCTCCGTGGCCCGGCCGACCGCCGAGGCCGCCGCGCTGCGCCACGAGATCGGCACCGACGCGTACATGGCGCCCGAGCAGTGCCTGCCCGGTGAACGCGGCGAGGTCGGCCCGGCCAGCGACGTCTGGGCCCTGGGCGCGACCCTCTTCCACGCCGTCACCGGCGAACGGCCCTTCGCGCACGGCGACCCGTCGGCCGCGGACCGCACCGAGCGCTACCCGCAGCTCGTCTCCCGCCCCGGCGCCCTCCCCAGACGTACGCCGCCCGAGATCGTCAAGGTCATCGAGGCGTGCCTCGCCCCGGACGCCGGAGACCGCCCGGCCCCGGCCGAGATCGCCGAGACCGTCTCGCCCGCCGTGGAGCGACTCCCGCGCGCCTCGCTGGGCGGCCTGCGGATCGGCTGATGTCTCAGGGCTGGAAGCGGTAGCCCATCCCACGGACGGTCTCGACCCGGGCCGAGCCCAGCTTCTTGCGCAGGTAGCCGACGTAGACGTCGACGACGTTGGAGCCCGGGTCGAAGTCCATGCCCCAGGCCAGGTCGAGCAGCTGGGCCCGGGAGAGCACCTGCCCCGGATGCCGCAGCAGCACCTCAGCCAGCGCGAACTCCCGCGCCGAGAGGTCGGTCTCGCGCCCGTCGACCTGCAGCCGCCGCGTACGCAGGTCCAGGCCCACCGAACCGGAGCGGAGCTCGCCCACCTCGGCGTCGGTGCGGTCCTGCTGCCGCAGGCGTACGTTGATCCGCGCCCGCAGCTCGGCGAAGCGGAACGGTTTGGCCAGGTAGTCGTCGGCGCCGCCCTCGAGCGCGGAGACGGTGTCGTGCACCGAGTCGCGGGCGGTCAGCACGACCACCGGCATCCGGGAGCCCTGGGCGCGCAGCTGGTCGAGCACCTCGAAGCCGTCGATGGTCGGCAGCCCGATGTCGAGCACCATCAGGTCGAAGGCACCGCTGAGCGCCTCCTCGAGGCCCTCGAGCCCGTCGGCCACGGTGCTGACCTGGTGGCCGTCGGCGCTCAGGCCCTTGGCGAGGAAGGCCGCGATGCGGTCCTCGTCCTCGACGATCAGGATGCGGGCCATGCCTCTCCTTCGGTGCGTGCGGGCAGGGTGATCGTGAAGCGGGCGCCGGGTCGAGCGTCCTCGACGGTCACGGTGCCGCCGTGGGCGGTGGCGATGGCGGAGACGATGGCGAGCCCGAGACCGAGCCCCGGGCGGTCGCCCGAGCCGGTCTCGGCGCCGCGGGCGAACCGCTCGAAGATCCGGTCCCGGTCCTCGGCGGGTACGCCCGGCCCGGTGTCGCGCACCCACAGCCGCAGGGTGCCGTCGACGGTCGCGGAGCCGATCGCGATCCGGTCTCCGGGCGCGGTGTGGCCGGCGGCGTTGTCGCACAGCTGCAGCATCGCCTGGGTGACGCGCTGCGGGTCCAGGCGCCAGGTGCCGGGCGTGGCCTCGTCGAGATGCCAGTCGCGCTCGGCCAGGGCGCTGGCCTTGGCGAGGATGTCCTCGGTGAGCGTGTCGACGTCGACCTCCTCCAGGGTGAGGAAGTCGGGCCGGTCGTGCTTGGCCAGCAGGATCAGGTCGCCGACCAGACGGCTCATCCGGTCGACCTCGTCGAGCGCCAGCCGCCGGGTCTGCTCAACCTCGGCCGGGTCGGACTCGTCGAGGAGCTCGAGGTGGCCGCCGATGATCGTCAGCGGCGTACGCAGCTCGTGACCGGCGTCGTCGAGGAACTGGCGCTGGTCGGTGAACGCCTGCTCCAGGCGGGCCAGCATGTCGTTGAAGTTCCTGGTCAGCGCGGAGATGTCGTCGTTGCCGGACTCGGGCAGCCGGGCGGAGAGGTCGGTGGCGCTGACCGCGCCGGTGGCCTGTCGCAACCTGGTCAGCGGGGCCAGCAGCCGCCCGGACTGCCAGGCCGCGACCAGGGTGACGAGCAGGGCGAGGAGGCCGGCCACGATCGTGTAGGTGCGCATCGTGCTGCGCAGCTCGGCACGGTCCTCGTCGAGGTAGGAGACGACCAGGAGGGCACCCTCGGTGGTGCCCGTGGCGGTGTCCTGCCGCACCGGCTGGCTGGTGATGCGTACCTCGCCCTCGGCGGTGTCGAGATAGGTCGTCCCGCCGCGGACGGCCAGGTCGCGGACGGCGTTGCCGAACCGGGCGGAGGTGACCAGCGGGTCCTCGGGGAACTGTGCGCGCGGCCGGCCGTCCACCCAGGCGACGAGGAGCTCGTCGTCGTCGGGGACGTTACGGCGCAGGAACGTGAGCAGCAGGCCCTCCACGTCGTACGGCGCCCTGGTCTCGGGGTCGATGCCCTCGGTGCGCAGCCTGGAGAACTCGTCGAGCTCCTGCTCCATCTCGCGTGTGGTCGCGGCATCGACGCGGCCGAGCTCGACGGCATAGACGATGAGGCCGGCCCCGGCCAGGGCGAGGGTGACCAGGAGCGCGACCGAGGCGGTGATCCGGGCGCGTACGGACAGCCCCCGGCGCGGCGGTGGCGGTGTGGTCCCGGGCGGCTGAGGGTCAGTCGTCGTCATGGCGGTCGTCGTGGTCATCGTCGTCGTCATCATCATCGTCGACGGGACCAGGGGTGACGACCGGGACACCCGAGGGATCCGTGCTCGGGGACGATCCGGTGCTCGGCGAGGACGGTGAGGCCGACTGCGAGGGCAGCACGACGGGCCCGCGCGGCGGCGGGTCGTTCTCGGAGGCTCCCGCGAAGGAGCCGGCCAGGTAGACGCCGACCGCCACCAGGGCGACCAGCGGCAGGATGAGTTTCAGGGTGCGCGACATGACCCTCCGATAGTGCCCGACCACCCCTCCGATGTGGGGGGTCCATGAGAGACCTCTCATGGATACAGTGATCCGGGTCACCACTTGCACCTGGAGGTAACGCCCGTGTTCGTCCCGTTCAGCGTCAACGACTTCATCGACCGTGCCGCATCCGTCTATGGCGAGCGGGTGGGCATCGTCGACGAGCCCGATCAGCCGGCGCCCTCCCTCGGGGAGGTGACGTACGCCGAGATGAAGTCGCTCGCCAAGCGGATGGCCGCGAAGCTGGACGAGCTCGGCATCGGGGTGGGGGAGCGGGTCGCCATCGTCTCCCACAACTCCGCGCGACTGATGACCGCGTTCTACGGCGTCTCCGGCTATGGCCGTATCTTGGTGCCCGTCAACTTCCGCCTCCGTCCCGACGAGGTCTCCTACATCGTGGAGCAGTCCGGAGCCTCGGTGCTCTGGGTCGACCCGGAGGTCGACGAGGCGCTGAAGGACGTGACCGCGAAGCATCGTTTCGTGCTCGGCGACGACGCCAACCTCTACGCCGCGGAGGGAGCCGAGCCGCAGCCGTGGGAGCCGGACGAGAACGCGACCGCGGCGATCAACTACACCTCCGGCACCACCGCCCGGCCCAAGGGTGTGCAGATCACCCACCGCAACATCTGGACCAACGCGATGACCTTCGCGCTGCACGC
Organism: Nocardioides sp. NPDC047086; assembly: GCF_040643685.1. Lineage (NCBI taxonomy): Bacteria > Bacillati > Actinomycetota > Actinomycetes > Propionibacteriales > Nocardioidaceae > Nocardioides > Nocardioides sp. NPDC047086. The sequence continues at coordinate 51,547 of NZ_JBEYUV010000033.1, read as the reverse complement.
GGGTTGCACCGACCGCGACGTCTACCTGCACACGCTGCCGATGTTCCACGCGAACGGCTGGGGGATGCCGTTCGCGGCGACCGGCCTCGGCATCAAGCACGTGGTGCTGCGCAAGGTCGACGGCATGGAGATCCTGCGCCGCGTACGCGACCACGGCGTCACCTACATGTGCGCCGCCCCCGCGGTGGCCGCCGCCGTGCTCGACGCGCTGCCGCAGTGGCAGGCCACCGAGGGTGAGATCCCCGGACGGGACAAGGTGCGGATCATCATGGCCGGTGCGCCGCCGCCCACCAAGACGGTCGTCCGCGTCCAGGAGGAGCTCGGCTGGGAGTTCATCCAGATCTACGGCCTCACCGAGACCTCGCCGCTGCTGACCATCAACCGCACCCGCGCCGAGTGGGACGACCTCGACCCGATGGAGCGGGCCGCGAAGCTGACCCGCGCCGGCGCGCCTGCGATCGGGGTGAGCCTCGACATCTCGCCCGACAAGGAGGTCCTGGCCCGGTCCAACGTGGTGCTCGAGGGCTACTGGGAGAAGCCGGAGGAGACCGAGAAGGCGCTGGCCGAGGGCTGGTTCCACACCGGTGACGGCGGCAGCCTCGGCGACGACGGCTACCTCACCATCTCCGACCGCATCAAGGACGTGATCATCACCGGCGGCGAGAACGTCTCGAGCGCCGAGGTCGAGGACGTCCTCTTCCTGCACCCCGCGGTGTCCGAGGTCGCCGTCATCGGCATCCCGAGTGAGAAGTGGGGCGAGACCATCCTGGCCCTCGTCGTCCTCGCGGAGGGTGCGCAGGCGACCCAGGAGGAGCTGATCGCCTGGTGCAAGGAACGAGCCGCAGGCTACAAGGCGCCCACGGTCGTCGAGTTCCGCGACTCCCTCGCCCGCACGGCCACCGGCAAGCTGCAGAAGTTCAAGCTCCGCGAGCCCTACTGGGGCGACCGCGACCGCAAGGTCAACTAGCCCGGACGGGCTCCTCGAGGAGCTGGTTGACCTCCTCGAGGAGCAGCTCGGTCTCGTCGTCGGCGGCCGGAGGTGGGACGTACGCGGCGAGGCGGCGGGGGTCGTCCTCCGGAAGCGACGCGATCAGGATCCGGCGAGGATGGGCGGAGCCGCCGGTGACGAGGTACTTCTGCCCCGGACGTACGCGGCTGGCCTGCTCGGCCACGATGCGTGCTCGCTCCTCGGCGCCGTCGTCGGCGGCCCCCACCTCTGCCGCGGCACGGGGTGAGTCGGCGAGCGCTTCGCGGATGATGCTGCGCGGGTCGTAGTGGCGTACGTCCAGGGCTTCCAGCTCCTCCCGGGCCCTCGAGGAGTCGTTGACGTTCCGGAAGGAGCGGATCAGCTCGGCGAGGCGGTGGGTGTAGAGCGGGAGTCGTTGGGGGCCGATCACGAGGCCGGCGACGATCGCGACCAGGAACAGCTTCTCGACGCTCAGACCGAACACGGCTGTCTCCTTTCGAGTTGGCGGTCGTGGAGGTGGGTGATGAGGACGGCGGCGGCGAAGAGGGCCGACATCGGCGCGGCGACGAGGAACATCGACAGTACGTCGGCGGCCGGTGTCACCAGCGCGCTGAACAGGACGATGACGACCACGATGGCGCGCCAGCTGCGCCGCAGGGTGCGCGAGGACAGCAGGCCGAGCAGGTTGAGCACGACCACGAAGACCGGGAGCACGAACGCGACCCCGATGGCGAGGACCATCTTCATCACGAAGTCGACGTAGTAGCCGGCGTTGAGGATGGTGCTCTCCTCGGTCGAGGAGAACCCGGCGAGCATCTCGACCATGTGCGGGAAGAGCAGGAAGCCGAACGCGCAGCCGGCGGCGAACAACGGGATCGCGGCCGCCAGGAACCCGAAGGTGTACCTCCGTTCGCGTCGGGTCAGTCCGGGGGTGACGTACGCGAAGAGCTCGGCCAGCCACACCGGGCTGGACAGGATGACGCCGGTGAAGAGCGCGATCTTGAGCTTGAGGTCGAAGGCACCGGTGACGGTGTCGTAGTTGAGGCTGGCGTCCTGGGACTGCGCGATCTGCTCGATCGGGGACCGCAGGACCTCCAGGATCTGGTCGGAGGCCCAGAAGCCGACGACCACGCCGATGAGGAGCGCCACCGCCGCACGGATCCCACGCCTGCTCGCCTCGCGCAGATGGCCGGCGACCGGCATGGTCCCCTTCGCGGTCTGCGGGGCCGGGGTGACCGGTGCGACGGTGGCGGTGGTCATGAGGCCCTGCGGTCGGCCACGGCCTCGACGGTGGCGGGCTGCGCCTCGGCGTCGTGGGCCTCGTCCTTGAGGATGCGTACGGACTGGCCGACGCTGCGGGCGAGTGCCGGCAGCTTCGCCGAGCCGAAGACGAGCAGGATGATGGCGAGGATGACGAGGGCGTGCCAGCCCGTGAGGTTCTGCAACATGATGATGCTCCTAGAGGGGTAGAGGGTCACTCGGTCGGGGGCTCGGGCGGGGTGCCGCCGTCACCACCCTCGGGCGGGGTGCCGCCGCCACCACCGGGCGCGGCGCCCATGGAGGCCTCGGTGGTGGTGTCGACGGCGACGGCGAGCGAGCCCTTGTAGCCGGCGCTCGGGCTACCGGAGAACGTGCCCATCTCGAGCTCGTAGCCGTCGCTGAAGACGTTGTCGGAGTCGAGGCTGACCTTGGCGAGGTTGTCGGAGGAGCCCGCGTAGGCGTCCTCCTGGTAGACCTTGGTCAGCATCTTCTCGGGGAAGGCGACCTGCGAGGTCGCGATCGCGTTCTCGCCGGTGGTGGCCGAGTCGGCGTCGGGGTAGACCTCGAAGTGCATGTGCGTCCAGCGGCCGTCGTAACAGCCCGGGACGATGGTCTTGAAGGTCACCTGGCCGTCGGCGTCGGCGACCTGGACACCACGGAGGTACGTCTCGTCCTCGACGCCCTCGGAGTACATCGAATAGAGCCCCTGGGCGTCGCACTGCCACAGGTAGACCGCGACGCCCTCGAAGGGCACGTTGTCGTTGGCCATGTCGGTGAGCGCGAAGGTGAAGGTGAGCGGCACCCCGTCGACAGTGGCGCCGCCGTCGAGGCTGGAGGTGATGTCGCTGCGTACGATCCCGGACTCGGTCAGCACGTTGGTGCCGTTGGTCCCGTCGGCCGGGTAGGGGCCGTTGGTCTCCTGCGGGATCTCGCCGTCGGCGGTCGCGGAGGTGTTGGCGGCGGATCCGCCCGTGGAGGTGCTCGAGGAGCCGGACGAGCTCGCCCCGCAGGCGGCCAGGGCGGCCGCTCCGACCCCGACCCCGACGAGCCCGAGGACCCGGCGGCGGGTCAGCAGCGGCGAGATGTCGAAGCCGGCACCCTGGTCGACGACCTCCTCCTCGGGGCGGGCCAGCAGGCGGCCCTCATAGGCGGGGCCTTCCGGGGTGTTCTCGGGTTCGGGTACGCGGCTCATCTGGTTCTCCTTGACGTCGGTCCTGGTGCGTTGACCTGACTCTGACGTCTGGAACCGTGAGGACCTCCTGCGCCGCCTGTGGGGTTCCTGTGAAAGCCGCCGAGGATCAGTGGAGGGTCAGCCGACGCCCGGACGCGGGGCGGACTGGAGCTGAGCCGCCTGCTGGCGGCAGTGGGGACAGACCAGCGAGAGCGTGGCCAGCAGCCGCGTGTAGGCCTTGAGCCCGAAGATGATCATGGCAAGGAGTCTTGCACGCGATCAGCGCCGATGGACCTCGCGACCGTCGACGTAGGTGCGGGTCACCTGCGTCCGGCCGAGGACGGTGGTGTCCGTGCCGAGGATGTCGTGGTCGACCACGACCAGGTCGGCGGCGTACCCGGGCTCGATCCTGCCCGTCGTGCCCTCGAGCCGGTTCAGGTGGGCGGTGCCGGTGGTGTAGCCGGCGAGAGCCTCGGCGACCGACAGCGCCTCCTCGGGCAGCAGCGGGACGGCGTCGGCGGGCTGGTCCGGGGAGCGGCGGTTGACCGCGACGTGCATGCCGAGCAGCGGCGCCGGGTCGGAGACCGGCCAGTCGCTCCCGCACGCGATCCGGGCACCCGTACGCAGCAGCGACCCGAACACGTACTGCCGGTCGCGGGCACCCGGTGCCAGGAACGGCAGGGTCAGCACCTCGACCGCCTCGTCCAGGCACGCCCATAGCGGCTGGATGTTGGCGGTGACCTCGAGGGCGCCGAACCGAGGGACGTCGGCTGCGTCGACGACCTGGACATGGGCCAGATGGTGTCGCAGACCGCTCGCCCCGTTGACCGCCCGCGCGTGCTCGATCGCGTCGAGGCTGTCCCGGACCGCCCGGTCCCCGAGCGCGTGGATGTGCGCCTGGAACCCGTTGGCGTCCAGCGCCGCGACGTAGGCGGCCAGGGCGTCGGCCGAGATGAAGGAGAGCCCGCGGTTGTCGGTGAGCTGGCCGTGAGCGTCGAGGTAAGGAGAGAGCATCGCGGCCGTATGCGTCTCGCAGACGCCGTCCTGCATCAGCTTCACGCTGGCCGCGTCCAGCCCGGCCCGAGCGGCCAGGGCGCGGCGGTCGATCAACTCGGGCAGCTGCTCCACGCCGCGGTCGCGGTCCCACCACTGGGCGAGGACGACCTTCGCGGTGAGCTCGCCGGACTCCCGCGCGGCGAGATAGGTCGGCAGCGAGTCCGGCATGCCGAGACCCTCGCCGACCAGCGCGTCCTGCCAGCCCACGATCCCGACGGAGTGGAGATGCCGCTGCGCGGTGAGCAGCGCCTCGGTCAGGTCGCTCGTGGTCGGAGCGGGGACCAGCGAGCCGACCAGCGCCATCGCGCCCTCGTGGAGTGCGCCGGTGGGCCGGCCGGCGGCGTCGCGCTCGATGCGCCCGTCGGCGGGGTCGGGCGTGTGGACATCGATGCCGGCCACCTCGAGCGCGCGGCTGTTCACCCAGGCGGAGTGGTGGTCGCGGTTGGGCAGGAAGACCGGCCGGTCGGGGAGGAGCCGGTCGAGGGGCGCGGCGCTCGGCACCCCGCCCGGGAAGGAGTCCATCGACCAGCCGCCGCCGGTGACCCAGCTGCGATCCGGGTCGGCCGCGGCGTAGGACCCGATGGCGTCCAGGTAGCCCTCGAGCGTCGAGAGACCGGTCAGGTCGCACTGGTTCATCTCCAGCCCGGCCTGGATCGGGTGCACGTGGGAGTCGTGGAAGGCCGGAAGGACCCACCGGCCCTCGAGCTCCTCGACGACCGTCCCGGGGCCGACCAGAGCGTCGAGATCCGCTCCGATGGCCGTGATCCGCCCGCCCTGGACGGCGACGGCCGCGTCGTCCCAGCGGCCCTCGCGCAGCACGCGCCCACCGCGCAGCAGCAGGTCCGCCGGGAGGGGAAGAGCGCCCATCAGTTGACGGCCATGGTGTCGGTGACCGAGGAGCCCGAGCGCTTGAGCACCCACGCCACCAGGCCGAGGACCAGGAGGGTGAAGACCAGCAGGATGGTGGAGACCGCGGCGATCTCGGGCTTGAGACCCGAACGGACCGAGGAGAGCACGTAGACGGGCCACGAGGTCGTGCCGGAGACGTTGATGAACGAGGAGATCACCGTGTTGTCCAGGCTCAGCGTGAACGCGAGCAGCCCGCCGGCCAGGACCGCCGGGCCGACCAGCGGGAGAGTGACCTTGAAGAACGTCGCGACCGGCTTCGCATAGAGGTCCGCCGAGGCCTCCTCCAGGGACGCGTCCAGCCCGACCAGGCGAGCACGGACGATGTAGGTGACCACCGCGGTCGCGAAGAGCGAGTGACCGATCACGAGGCGTACGTAGCCGTTGTTGAACGGCAGCAGCGACCAGTCCTGGCCGAGCGTCACGAACCAGGGGAGCAGCGCGATGCCGTCGACGATCTCGGGGGTCACCGAGACCAGCAGCAACAGCAGCGTGAAGGGGCCCGCCCACCGGCCGGGGAACCGGGCCATCGCGATCCCGGCCAGGGTGCCGAGCACGCTCGCCAGGAGCGCGGCGATCACGGCGGTCTGCAGCGAGACGGCGACGGTGTGGCGTACGGTCGGCCGCTCGATGATCGCGGTGAACGGCTGCAGGCTGAAGCCGTCCCAGGCGGTGAGCAGGCGGCCGCCGTTGAAGGAGTAGATGCCGATCACGATGATCGGGGCGAACAGGAAGACGAAGACCAGCGTCGTCCACGCGCCGAGCGCGAGATTGGTCCCGGACGGTCTGCTCATGGTGCCGCCACCTCCAACGTCTCGACGGCCTTGGGTCCGATGACCAGCTTGCTGCGTCGGTGCAGGAGCCAGCCCGCGCCCCACAGCAGCGCGATGGCGAGGACGACGACGAGCATGGTGAGCAGGATGAGGACGACCGCCATAGCCGAGCCCAGCGCCCAGTTCTGTGCGGTCAGGAACTGGCTGGCGATCAAGGAGCCGACCATCGTGCCCTTCGCGCCGCCGAGGACCGCCGGGGTGACGTAGTCGCCCATCATCGGGATGAAGACCAGGATGACGCCGGCGATGATCCCCGGCCGCGCCAACGGCAGCGTGACCTGGAAGAACGTCCGCAACCGGTCGGCGCCGAGGTCCTTGGACGCCTCACCGAGCGCACCGTCGACGCGGTCGAAGGCGACGTACATCGGCAGGATCATCAGCGGCAGATAGTTGTAGATCAGTCCCAGCAGCACCGCGCCGCGGGTGTTGAGCAGGTCGTGCGGGTCGGCGACCAGGCCGATGTCGGTCAGGAACCCGGCCAGTGCGCCCTCCGAGGACAGGATCACCTTCCAGCCGATCGTCCGGATCAGGAACGAGGTCCAGTAGGGGACCATCACCAGAGCGACCAGCAGCCCGCGATGCTGTGCGGGGACCTTCTTCGCCATGAAGTACGCAGCCGGCAACGCGATCAGCAGGCAAGCGACCGTCCCCAGCACGCTCATCCACAGCGTCGCCCGGAAGATCGTGAAGAAGGTCGGGCTGAACGCCTGGACGTAGCGGTCCAGCGACATCACCTCGTTGCTGTGGGTGCCGAACATCCCGGGCTTCTCGCCGAGGCTGAACCAGGCGATCTGCAGGAACGGCACCACGAAGAAGACCGTCAGCCACAGCCACGCCGGGACGGCGAGGACGAACCCGGGAAGCCGGCTGGACACACTCCTAGGCACTGGCGGCGGCCTTCAGCTTGTCGTAGACCTCCGTACGCCGGTCCTGAGCCTCGTTGACCGCACCGTTCTTCATGGTGGCGAGCTGCTCCTCGGTGAAGAAGATCATCTCGGGCAGCTCGACCTTGCGCTCCTTGGCCAGCTCCTCGATGCCCAGCGCACCGGTGTTGTAGCCGATGTAGTCCATCTCCAGGAAGGAGTTCTCCGGCTCCAGCACGAAGTCGAGGAACGCGTGGGCCGCCTCCGGGTGGGGCGCGCCGGTCGGGATGCACCAGTTGTCCATCCACAGCTCGGTCGTCGGGCCGGGCAGGACCCACTTCCAGCGGTCGGGCTGCTTGTGCTCGAGGATGCCGAGGCGGGAGTCGCCGTTCCAGTTCTGCATCAGCGCGAAGGTGTTCTGCTGCATCGCGCCGGTGGCCGGGTAGGAGTCGAAGCCGGCGATGTGCGGTGCCCACTTCTCGACGGCCTCGGCCTCGTAGGCGTCGTAGTCCGCCATGTCCTCGGTGTTCCAGTCGATGCCGTTGGCCCAGAAGTAGAGGCCGGCGACACCCTGCGGGTCGTCGAGCAGCGAGGTCCTGCCCGAGGCCTCGTTCTGCATCGCGTCGATGAAGTCGTTCCACGTCACCAGGTCGCGCTTGATCAGGGTGGTGTCGTAGACGAACCCGGTGGTGCCCCAGCACTTGCACACCGAGTACTTGTTCTCCGGGTCCCAGTCCTGGCCGAGGAACTGCGGGTCCACCTTGGCCAGGTTGGGGATCAGGTCCTTGTTGAGCGGGACGATGATCTCGTTCTCGATCAGTTGCGGGATGTAGACGCCGGTCGGCACGACGATGTCGTAGCCGCTGGTGCCCTCGGCCGCGACCAGCTTGGAGATCAGCTCCTCGTTGGAGCCGTAGGAGTCGAGCGTGACCTTCGGGCCGGTCTTGCTGAAGGCGTCGATCACCTCGGGGGAGTCGTAGTCGCCCCAGGTGTAGATCGACAGCGACTTCTCCACCGGTCCGCCGCTCGCGCCACCGCCCGGCTCGACCGCGCTGGAGGTGCCGCCGCCGTCCGAGCCACAGGCGCTCAGGGCGGCGCCGGCGCCGACCAGTGCGGCCAGGCTCAGGAAGTGGCGCCGCGAGAGCTCCTGGCGGATCGCTCGCGCGCCGGCATGGCTGGCCAGGATGCGTACGTTGTTGTCCGTGTTCATCGGGGACTCCTAGCGGTGGTCGGGTGAGGTGTCGAGGGGGAAGAGACGTACGTCCTCGGCGGCCCAGCCGCAGAGGACCTGGTCACCGGGGGCGAGCCGAGCGGCGCCGTGGGTGGGGCGGCGGACGAGGAGGCTCGTCTCCGCCGTCACCTTGACGAGGTACTGGATCACCTCGCCCAGCGGGGAGACCTGCAGGACCTCGCCGGCGACGGAGTTGAGGCCCTCGGCGGCCGTCCCGTTCCCGTCCGCGGGGCCGATGGAGATCAGCTCCGGTCGGATCGCGGCCTGGTGGGGCTCGCCGGGCTTGTCGTCGGGCTTCGCGGGACCCTCGACGACCACGAACGGGGTCTCGACGGTGGTGCCGTCGGCGCTGACCTCGCCGGGCAGGAAGTTCTGCTGGCCGACGAAGCCGGCGACGTACGCGCTCGCGGGCTGGTTGTAGACGGTGTCGGCGTCGGCCAGCTGCTCGATCCGCCCGGCGCGCATGATCGCGATCCGGTCGCTCATCGCGAGCGCCTCGTGCTGGTCGTGGGTGACGAAGACGAAGGTGATGCCGAGGCGGGACTGGAGGAGCTTGAGCTCGAGCTGCATCTCCTCGCGCAGCTGGCGGTCCAGGGCGCCCAGCGGCTCATCGAGCAGGAGGACGCCGGGGCGGTTGACCAGTGCCCGGGCGAGCGCCACCCGCTGCTGCTGGCCGCCGGAGAGCTGGGTCGGTGAGCGGTCGGCGAAGTCGAGCATGCGCACCATCCGCAGCGCCTCGACGACCCGCTCCCGGACCTCGGCTCTCGGGGTCCGGCGTTGCTGCAGACCGTAGGCGACGTTCTCCGCGACCGACTTGTGGGGAAAGAGCGCGTACGCCTGGAAGACCGTGTTCACGTCACGCTGGTAGGGCGCGAGCCTGACCACGTCCTTGCCGCCGATGACGATGCTGCCGGAGTCAGGCGTCTCGAACCCGGCGATCATGCGCAGCGTCGTGGTCTTGCCGCAGCCCGAGGGACCGAGCAGCGAGATGAACTCACCGGCCCGGATCTCCAGGTCGAGGCCGTCGACCGCCGTGGCCTGGCCATAGGTCTTGGTCAGGCCGCTGATCGTCACCGAGCCGGAGGATGGGTCCGGGGTAGCTTTCGTGGTCATCGCTGCTCCAGTCGATTGTTCACTTAGCGCTGCATTCCACCACAAGATTCCGGGAAAAGTACGGAATCGGTTGTAAAAGAACGGTTACGAACTGGATTCCGTGCTAGGTGCCGCCGCTGGGTGTGGGCCCGGTGGCGGGATCTAGGGTTTACCCCATGCCGACCCCGCCGTCACTGTCTGCCGTCACCTCGTTGCTGGATGACTGGTATCCGCCCGCCACCGCCGACGACTGGGATGCGGTCGGGCTGGTCTGGGGCGATCCTTCGCAGCCGGTCTCGAAGGTGCTTCTCGCCGTCGACCCCACCCTCCCGGTCGCCGAGGAGGCGGCCACATGGGGTGCGGACCTGGTCGTCGTCCATCATCCGCTTTTCCTCAAGGGTGTGCACGGGTTCGCCGCGACGACCCCCAAAGGGCGTACGCTCTCGACGCTGGTCTCCGCGCGGTGTGCGCTGCTCACCGCGCACACCAACGCCGACCAGGCCCTCGGTGGGGTCTCGGAGTCGCTGGCGCTGGCGCTCGGGCTGGGCTCGCTGCGGCCGCTCGTGCCGGGGCTCACCGACGATGTCGGGACGGGCCGGGCCGGGACGGTGGAGCCGACCACGCTGGGCGCCTTCGCCGAGTCTGTGGCGGCCGCGCTGCCTGCCACCGCTGCCGGGATCCGGGTCGCCGGTGACCTGGACCGGCCGGTGTCCTCGGTGGCGCTGTGCGGCGGCGCGGGTGACTTCCTGCTCGACCAGGTGACTGCGTACGACGTCTATGTGACCAGTGATCTGCGCCACCATCCGGCCTCGGAGTTCCTCGAGAAGGGCGGTGCGCTGATCGACATCCCGCACTGGGCGGCGGAGTGGACCTGGCTGCCTGTCCTGGCGAGGCGACTTCGGGAGGCATTCGGAGATACGGTGGAGACCCGGGTCTCGGAGATCGTCACCGACCCGTGGACGCTGCGTCTGTAAGAACATCGTGTGTGAATAGCTGAGGAGAATCCGCTGAAAGCCGACCCGTTCGCCCAGGTGAAGCTGCTCGACGTCTGTGAGCTCGACTCGCGTGCGCTCCAGCTTCGCCACCGCCGTGCGCATCTGCCGCAGGCCGCCGTCGTGGCGGAGCTGCAGGCATCGAAGAAGACCACCGACGATGCCGTACGCGACGCCCGGGTCACCCGCGACGACCTCGAGCGGGTGCAGAAGAAGGCCGACGCCGACGTCGAGGCGGTCAAGACCCGCCGTCGGCGCGACCAGGAGCGGATGGACTCCGGGGCGATCAGCAGCGCCAAGGACCTCGAGCGGATGCAGCACGAGCTGGCCACCCTCGACCGCCGGATCTCGGTGCTCGAGGACGAGGAGCTCGAGGTCATGGAGCAGCTCGAGGAGGCCCAGGCGAACCTGACCCGGCTCGAGGCCGAGCTCGCCGAGATCACCGAGAAGCTCGCGGTCGCGGTCGACTCCGTCGATGTCGAGACCTCGAAGATCGACGGCGAGCTCGCCGGGGTCGCCGAGGAGCGGACGCCGGCGCTCGAGGGCATCCCCGAGGACCTCCTCGCCCTCTACGAGCGGCTGAGCTCGAAGATGGGTGTCGGTGCGGCAGAGCTGCGCGCCCGCCGCTGCGGCGGCTGCAACCTCCAGCTCGACCCCGCCGAGATCTCCCGCATCCGCGGCCTCGCCGCCGACGAGGTCGTGCGCTGCGAGGAGTGCTCCCGCATTCTGGTCCGCACCGCCGAGTCGGGTCTGTGAGCACGTCGTCCACGTCGCGGGGATGGGGTGCCGGCGCGGCGGCGACGACCCTGGTCCTCGTACGCCACGGGGTCACCAAGCACACCGCCGCCAAGGCGTTCTCCGGGGGCCTCGGTGGCGACAACCCGCCGCTGACCCAGGAGGGCCGTGAGCAGGTGATGCTCACCGCGGAGTGGCTCAAGCCGCTCGCGTCCTCGGTCTCGACGGTCGTGACCTCGCCGGTCCTGCGCACCGTCGAGACCGGCGAGCTCGTCGCCAGTGCGCTCGGTGCCCGGCTGGTCGAGGAGCCTGCGTTCGCGGAGATCGAGTTCGGGGAGTGGGAGGGGCTCACCTTCGGTGAGGTCGCCGAGCAGTTCCCTGAAGAGATGAAGACATGGATGGGCGCGACCGAGGTCGCGCCCCCGGGTGGCGAGTCGTTCGACTCCGCTCAGGAGCGGGTGCTCGAAGGCCTCTCGCGGGTGCTCGAGGCCCACGCCGGTGAGACCGTCGTGGTCACCTCGCACGTCTCGCCGATCAAGCTGATCGTCGCTCACGCACTGGGCGCCCCGATCGGCGGAGTCTTCAGCATGGAGCTCTCGCCCGCCTCCGTCACCGTCATCTCCTTCTTCGCCGACGACCGCGCCTCCATGCGCCTCTTCAACGGCCTCCCCGTCTCCCGCGACCCCTTCGCCGCCGGAGTCTTCTGACGCGCGGAAGGTGACCGTGTTGGTCTCGACACGCTCGCTGGCGCTCGCGGCTCGACCGACGGGGGCGGGCCGGCGACGACGCTGACTCAGATCTCGGCGACGATGATGTCCAGCTGGGTGCCGGTCTTGGTGGCGGGGCCGGTCTCGACGGTCCAGCCGAGGTCGCGGAAGGCCTCGGCGAGCTTGGCGGGGGTGCGGGGGTTGGCGCCGGCCTCGAGCAGGGCGCGGACGAGGCGGCCCTTGGTGGCCTTGTTGAAGTGGCTGACCACCTTGCGCTGGCCGTTGTGCTCGTGGAGGACTCGGACGGTGGCGGTGCGGGCGGCGACCTCCTCGGGTCGCCAGAACGCGGCGTACGTCCCGGACCGGAGGTCCACGAGCAGGCCGTCGCCGAGGGCCTCGGTCATGCCGTCGCCGAGGTGGGCGCGCCAGTGGGACTGGATGCCGCCGACGCCGGGGAGGGTGGTGTCGCCCGAGAGACGGTACGCAGGGATGCGGTCGGCGAGGCCGACGAGGCCGAACACGGAGCTGGTCACCATGACCCGGCTGGTCGCGCGGCGCTTGGCGGCCGGCGACAGGGTGGCGGGGGAGAGGGCGTCGTAGAGGACGCCGGTGTAGATCCGGTCGGCGCGCGCGGTGGGGGCATCGTTCAGTCCGGCGTTCAAGGTGACGAGCTCGGGCTGGGTCTTCGGGATGCCGAGGATGTCGACGGCCTCGTCGGGGCGCGTGGCGCAGAGCTCGACAAGTGCGTCGATGACCTTGGCGCGGGCCGGGTTGAGCACCGGGAGGCGGAGGTCGTCGAGCGCGAGCGGGTTGCCGCGTACGGCCGCGGTCTTGCCCTCCGAGGGCGGCAGCAGGATCAGCACGGGGACTATCGTGCCGCCCAGGACGAGGATGGCCGAATCGAGGATTGGGTATCTTTCAATAGGTCTTTGACCTGCGACAACGCGCGAGCCTACGTTCCAAGAATGATCGTCTTGGCCGCCGAGCCCACCTCCGGGCCCAACCTCCGGGGCATCCTCCTCGTGGCCATCATCCTCGGGGTGTTCTGGATGATCCAGGACCTTTCGAAGAAGTCCAGGGCGCGCTCGGAGCATCTCAGGGCCAAGCGGTCGCTGACCTCCTCCCAGCGCAAGGCGCTGACCAAGATCAACAGGTCGGCGAAGGCGCACAACGGGTCCCGGAAGCGCCTGTGGGACCAGTTCGACGCCTTCAAGGGCAACCCCAAGGCCTTCGGCAAGGAAGCCGCCGCGCTGCACAAGACGTACAAGGCCTCGAAGAAGAAGTAGCCACTACAGTTCCGGCCATGGGCTCTGCACGCATCATCCGGGTCGCCAGTGCCGACGACGGTGTCGCCGCCACCACGCTCCGCGACGGGATCGCCGCTCTCCAGGCCGAGCTGGGCGTCACCGCCGAGTTCTCGCCGGAGGTGGAGGAGGCGGCGGCCGCCGCCGCGGCCGACCCCCGACTCCCGGAGCTGGACCGCACCGACCTGCCGTTCGTCACGATCGACCCCGAGACGTCGATGGACCTCGACCAGGCGCTCCACCTGGAGCGCGACGGCGACGGCTACGTGGTGCACTACGCGATCGCCGACGTGGCCGCCTTCGTGGCGCCCGGTGACCCGGTCGACCTGGAGGCCAACAGGCGCGGCGAGTCGCTCTACGCCGCCGACGCGAAGATCCCGCTCCACCCCAAAGTGCTCTCCGAGGGCGCCGCCTCGCTGCTCCCGGACCAGGTACGTCCCGCGCTGCTGTGGACCCACCGGCTCGATGCGAGCGGCGAGGGGACCGACTCCTTCGTCGAGCGCGCGCTGGTCAGGTCGCGGGCCAAGCTCTCCTACGCCGGTGTGCAGAAGATGTTCGACGGGGAGGGGTTCGGCGAGGCCGAATACGCCGAGTCGCTCGAGCTGCTGAAGGAGATCGGCGAGAAGCGGATCGCCCTCGAGGCCGCCCGCGGTGGGGTGAACCTGCCGTTGCGCGACCAGGAGATCTCGGTCGAGGGCGATCGGTGGTCGCTGGAGTACCGCGACCTGTTGCCCGTCGAGGACTGGAACGCCCAGATCTCGCTGCTCACCGGCTTCGCCGCCGCCGACATGATGGTCTACGCCCGGGTCGGGCTGCTGCGGACCCTTCCGGCGCCTGATCCCCGAGACGTCCAGCGGCTGCACCGCACCGCTCGTGCGCTCGGGCTGGAGTGGCCCGCGGAGATGCTCTACCCCGACTTCATCCGCTCGCTGGACGGCAAGAACGGCAAGCACGCCGCGATGGCGATCGCCTGCACCCGGCTGCTGCGCGGGAGCGGGTACGCCTCGTTCAACGGTGAGCTCCCCGAGCTGACCGAGCACTCGGCGCTGGCCAACGAGTACATGCACGTGACCGCTCCGCTGCGCCGGCTGATCGACCGCTACGCCGGCGAGGTCTGCCTGGCGCTCTGCGCCGACGAGCCGGTCCCCGACTGGGTGGTCAGCGCGTTCACCACGCTGCCGGACACGATGCGGTCCTCGGGACGCACCAGCGGGGCGTACGAGCGCGGTGTCGTCGATCTCGTCGAGGCCGGGCTGCTGTCCCAGCGGATCGGGGAGACCTTCGCCGCGGTCGTCGTCGAGGTCGACGACGAGGACAAGCAGAAGGGCTCGATCACGGTCGAGGAGCCCGCCATCGAGGCCCGGGTCACCGGCACGACTGCCCTCCCGCTGGGCGAGGAGGTCTCGGTGCGGCTGGAGACGGCCGACGTGGCCGCCCGGAAGGTCAGCTTCACCATCTCCTGACCTCCCGGACGTACCTCTGTCAGGAGATCAGTTCGTCGAGGCGGTTGTAGACCTCGGCGGAACCTTCGACCACCCGGCTGTGCTCGCCCCCGATGGAGACGGGCGCATCGCCCTGCACGGTGATGCGCCGCACCTCGCGCGGCTGCTCGTCGAAGTCGGCGACGGCGTAGTGCTGGGTCGCGCGGTTGTCCCAGATCGCGACGTCGCCCTGCTGCCAGTGCCAGCGGACGGTGTTCTCCAGGGCGGTGACCCGGTCCTGGAGGAGGTTGAAGAGGATCGCGCTCTCCTTCTGGTTCAGGCCGCTGAAGTGCTTGACGAAGTGACCCAGGACGAGCGTGCGCTCGCCGGTCTCGGGGTGGATCCGGACTACAGGGTGCTCGGTGCGGTAGATCGTCGAGACGAACTCCTCGCGCTTGCGCGCGGCCACGTCGTCGGTGGACGCAGGCTCGTCGGGGCGTACGTAGTCGTAGTCGTTGGAGTGGACGGCCCACAGGTTGTCGACCAGCGCCTTGAGCTGGGGGTGGAGCCGCTCGTAGGCGGTGGCGGTGTTGGCCCACACGGTGTTGCCGCCGTACTCGGGGATCTCGGCACCGCGCAGGATCGAGAACGCCGGCGGCCGGTCGACGAAGGTGACGTCGGTGTGCCAGGAGTTGGCGGCCATGCCGCGGTTGGCCTTGAGGGTCAGGACGCGGGCGCTGCCGGTGTTCACGGTCGGGTGTGCGGTCGTCAGCCGTCCCAGGCGCTCGCCGAACGCGATCTGGGTACGGTCGTCGAGATGGTCCTGACCGCGGAAGAAGACGACCTTGTTCTCCAGGATCGCCGACCGGATCCCGGAGATCGTCTCGGCGGGCAGGTCGCCGGAGAGCGTGACGCCGTCGATGCGGGCGCCGATCCGGCCGCCGACCTTGTGGACGGTGAGCTCGTTGACGGGTGATGCTTCGGTGATGGTCATGCGTGGTCTCCTCTGACGGCGTCGATTCGATCTGAATAAAGTTTAGTGAAATACATGACTTAAGACCACGGGTGTCTCACGAGATGTTTGGGCGCTCCGACCGGTGATGCCTGTGGGGCCGGCCGATATCGTGCGCTCATGACGCTCGCCACACCCGAGACCGTGTTCACCTATGGCTCCCCGCAGCTCAAGTTCGGCACCGGCGCATCGGCCGAGATCGGGTACGACCTGGCGTCGCTGGGCGCCCGCCGCGCCCTCGTGGTGACCGATCCCGGCATCTCCTCGACCGGGCTGCCACAGCGGGTGGCCGAGCAGATGAAGGCGTACGACGTCACGGCCGTGGTCTTCGACGGCGTGCATGTCGAGCCGACCGACGAGAGCATGCGGGCGGCGGTGGAGTTCGCTCGAGAGAACGGACCGTTCGACGCGATCGTGGCGGTCGGGGGCGGGTCGAGCATCGACACCGCGAAGGCGGTCAACCTGCTGACCACCAACGACGGCGACCTGATGGACTACCTCAACGCGCCGGTGGGCCGCGGACTCGCGCCGGCCGACCCGCTGCTGCCGCTGGTCGCGGTGCCGACCACCACCGGGACCGGGGCGGAGTCGACGACCGTGTGCGTGCTCGACGTGCTCTCGCTCAAGGTGAAGACCGGGATCTCGCACGCGCGCCTGCGGCCGACGCTGGCCGTCGTCGACCCCGACCTGATGATGACCCAACCGGCCGGGGTCACCGCCGCTGCGGGGATGGACATCCTGTGTCACGCGCTGGAGAGCTACACCGCTCGCCCCTACACCTCCTACGACCGCAAGGAGCCCGCCCAGCGGGTGCCCTACTGCGGCGCCAACCCGATCTCCGACATGTGGTCGGAGAAGGGCCTGTCCCTGCTGGCCGGCTCGTTCCGGCAGGCCGTCGCGCACGGCGACGACACCCTCGCGCGCGGTGACATGGCGTTCGCGGCGACGTTCGCGGGGCTGGGCTTCGGCAACGCCGGCGTGCACATCCCGCACGCGTGCGCCTACCCGATCGCCGGGCGCGTGCGTGACTTCCACCCGGCGGACTACCCGGGGGACGAGGCGATGGTGCCGCACGGGATGGCGGTCTCGCTGACCGCCCCGGAGGCGTTCCGCTACACCTTCGACGCGGCGCCCGAGCGTCACCTACGCGCGGCCCGGCTGCTGGCTCCCGGCTTCGACGAGTCTCAGGAGGAGCCGCGGGATCTGCTGCCCCGGGTGCTCGCCGACCTGATGCGCGACATCGGGATCCCGGCGGGGATCGGCGAGGTCGGCTATGTCTCCGCGGACATCCCCGACCTGGTCGAGGGCGCGCTCAAGCAGCAGCGGCTGCTCGCCACCGCCCCGAAGCAGCCCTCGGCGGAGGATCTGACCGGGATCTTCGAGAGGTCCATCACGCTCTGGTGAGGAATGCCCGGCGGGGCTACGACGTTCGGTTGGTTGTCTTCTTCAACCAAAACTCCTCCGGAGGTCTCCTCGGTGACGTCAGTCCCGCCGCGGCTCTTGCTCGCACTGGCCCTGCTCTCGGCATCCGCGCCGCTTGCGATCGACTTCTACCTACCCTCCTTCCCGCAGATCGGCTCCGACCTCGGCGCCGCTGCGAGCAACGTGCAGCTGACCCTCACCGCCTTCCTGATCGGGCTCGCCCTCGGGCAGATCGCCTGGGGCCCGATCTCGGACCGCTTCGGGCGGCTCCGGCCGCTGCTGATCGGCTCCGTCGTGGCCGCGGTCGCGGGCGTGCTGGCCGCACTGGCACCGACCGTCGAGCTGCTGATCGCGGCCCGCTTCATCCAGGCGCTCGCCGCCGCGGCGGGGATCGTGATGGCACGGGCGATCGTGGCCGACGTACTCCACGGCTTC
This sequence comes from Nocardioides sp. NPDC047086, assembly GCF_040643685.1. Taxonomy (NCBI): domain Bacteria; kingdom Bacillati; phylum Actinomycetota; class Actinomycetes; order Propionibacteriales; family Nocardioidaceae; genus Nocardioides; species Nocardioides sp. NPDC047086. Next base: position 34,140 of record NZ_JBEYUV010000033.1, on the reverse strand, counting down.
GCCGCCGCCCGGGCGATGTCCATCATGATGTCGATCAGCGGGATCGCGCCGATCCTGGCTCCGGTGATCGGCGGCGCCATCGCCGGGTTCGTGCCGTGGCGCGGTGTGCTCGGCATCGTGGCCGCGATCGCCGTCGCGCAGGTCGTCTGCGTGCTGCTGGTCATCCGGGAGAGCCTTCCGGCGGAGCGGCGGACCGCTCGGGTCGAGTACGCGGATCTCGGCCGTCTCCTCGCCAAGCCCGCCTTCCTCGGCTACACCCTGACGCAGTCGCTCACGTTCGCCACCCTGATGACGTACGTCTCCTCCTCCTCGTTCCTCTACCAGTCGGTGATCGGCACGTCGGCGGCGGTCTACGGCATCGGGTTCGCGGTCAACGCCGCCTTCCTCACCGTCGCCGGGCTGGTCTCGGCGCGGCTGGCCAAGCGGCAGGTGCACCCGGCGCAGATCATCCGGTCGGCGCAGCCGGTCCTGGCCATCGGCGCGATGCTCGTGCTCGTCGTCGCGCTGCTGCCGGTGCCGAAGGCGCTCATCCTCCTGCCGATCCTGGTCGTCACCACGTGCGTCGGCCTGATCATGGGCAACACCGGCGCCCTGGCCATCGAGCAGGCGCGGCCCTCGGTCGGCGCCGGCTCGGCGCTGATGGGCGGCATCATGTTCCTCGGCGGTGGCCTCGCCTCCCCGCTCGGTGCCGTCGCCGGCGAGCACACCGCGGTACCCCTGGCCATCACCATGGTCGTCACCTCGGTCCTCGGCGCCGTCGCCTTCTCCCTCGCCCGGCGCTCGGTCGCCCGCAACCCCGAGTCCGAGGCCGCCTTCGCCACCGCTGCCTGAGGCTCCGGCCAGGTCGGGCGAGGCGTCAGTTAGGTCGGGCGAGGCGTCAGTGCTGTGCCGTCTCGGCCGACGTACGTGCCGTCTCGGCTGATCTGGGTTCTCGGCGCTGACTAGGCTTCGCGGGGTGGAGCTCCGTGTTCATCAGCAGCGTGCGCTGTCCGCTCTGGGCGCGGCCTGGGAGGCGGGGCGGACGCGGGCGTGGGTCGTGCTGCCGCCGGGGGCAGGGAAGACGCTGGTCGGGTTGGAGACGGCGCGGGAGGCGGTCGCGGAGGGTGCGAAGGTCGTCGTGCTCAGCCCCAACACGGCGATCCAGGGGCAGTGGCTGCGGCAGGCGGCCGCACTGGGGCTCGAGGCGTCCGCCTCGCGGGACCTGAAAGCGCCGCTGACGTCGCTGACCTATCAGTCGGTCGCGGTCTTCGGCGATCCCGACGACGAGGCGGAGACCGGGGAGAGCCACCTGGCCAGGCTGCATGACAACGGCCGGGCATTGGTCGCCGCGCTGCGAGGCGCCGGGCCGCTGCTGCTCGTGCTCGACGAGTGTCATCACCTGCTCGAGGTCTGGGGCGAGCTGCTGGGCGAGATCCTCCTGCTGCTGCCGGACGCGCGGGTGCTGGGGCTGACCGCGACCCCTCCCGAGGCGCTGACCAAGGAGGAGTCCGCGCTGGTCGGGATTCTCTTCGGCGAGATCGTCTTCGCGACCTCGATCCCGGCGGTGGTGCGCGAGGGCGACCTGGCGCCGTTCGCCGACCTGGTGTGGCTGACCGCGCCGACGCCGGGCGAGCGGGAGTGGCTGCGGGGGAGCGCGGAGCGGTTCGAGGAGCTGCTCACCGCGCTGACCTCGGCCGATCTGGGCAGCGTGCCGTTCCTGAGCTGGCTGGACCGGCGGTTCGTGGCGCGGTCGGACGGTGCGCCCTCCTGGGCCGAGCTCGCCAAGGCGTCGCCCGACCTGGCCACCGCCGCCCTACGAGCCCACCATCGCGGGCTGATCGCCCTGCCCGAGGGCGCGAGCCTGACCGAGGCGCACCGACGCGACCCGTCGGCCGAGGACTGGGTGGCGCTGATCGGCGACTGGGTGCGCGGACATCTCGTGGCCTCCGAGGACGCCGCCGACCAGGAGGCGCTGGCAGCGATCAAGCAGGCGCTGCCCGCGGTCGGCTACTCGCTGACCCGACGCGGCATCCGGGCCGGTCGCTCACCGGTGGACCGGGTCCTGGCGCGCTCGGAGGCCAAGACGACGGCGACCGCGGCCATCGTGGACCACGAGCGGCTCGCGCACGGCGACTCGCTGCGGCTCCTCGTCGTCACCGACCACGAGCGGGCCTCGGCCACCCTGCCGGTCGATCTGCGCGGGGTGATCGCAGAGCAGTCCGGCTCGGCGCGGGCGGTGCTCGCGACCCTGTGCGCGTCCCACGCCGATGTCCTGCTGGTCACCGGCGCCACCGTCGCAGGGCCACCGGCGACCCTCGCCGCGCTGGTGGCGCACATCGCCGAGACAGACGCCGCACTGGCTGACGGACTCGAGGTTGAGCCGGGGGAGGCGTACGCCACGCTCGTGGGGCGCTGGAGCAGCCGACAGTGGGTCGCCCACGTGACCCGGTTCTTCGAGGCCGGCGGCTGCCTCGTCGGGACCCGCGGCCTGCTCGGCGAGGGCTGGGACGCCCGGTCGGTGACCGGCATCGTCGATCTCACCGCCGCCACGACCACCACGGCGGTCGTGCAACTGCGCGGGCGGTCGCTGCGTACGGATCCGCATCGGCCCGACAAGGTGGCGGTCAACTGGACCGTCGTGTGCGTCGAGGAGGAGCACCCGCGCGGCGACAACGACTGGAAGCGTCTGGTCCGCAAGCACACCGGCTTCTTCGGTGCCGACCAGGACGGCTCCGTCGTCGACGGCGTCGGCCACATCGACGAGTCCTTCTCCCCGTACGCTGCCCCGGCCGAGACCGACTTCGACTCCGTCAACGCCCGCATGGTCGCCCGTTCAGAGGACCGCGCCGCGATCCGGGAGCGGTGGCGGATCGGGGAGCCGTACGCCGACGTCGCCGGCCGTACCGTCAGGGTCAGGCTCCGCCGGGCAGGTGCGCTGCGCGCGCCGGCGGGAGTCGTCCTCGCTCCCAGGCCACCCGGGTTCCGGCTGGTAGAGGGGCGGGTGCCGGAGTGGCGGGTGCCGGAGTGGCGGCTGCCGGCCAAGCCCGTCCTGGCGCCGGCGGTCCTGCTGACCGTCGGGCTGGTCCTCGCCATCGTCGCGGGCGACGGGATCGCTCCGGCGCTCGGTGGCGTCGCGGGTGCGCTGTGGGCGCTCTGGACCGCGTACGTCTATCGCGACGGCACCCGGATCGCCTCCCAGCTGCGCCGCCGGCCGAGCGTCGGCGCGGTCGCCGCAGCGGTCGCTGACGGGCTGCGCGAGACCGGACAGACCTCGGTCGGCGCCGCCGGGCTGGAGATCGCGGTGGACACCGACGGCAGCTACCGCCTGCACCTGGCCGGGGTGCCCGAGGAGGAGTCGGCACTCTTCGCGACCTCGCTCGAGGAGGCCCTGGCCCCGATCGCCGCGCCCCGCTACCTGGTCTCGCGCAGGGTCGTGGGCGACCTCGACACGCTCGAGAGACTGTGGCTGGGGGGCCTCCGGCAGGCACGCGGCGAAGGCCGAGGCCTGGCACGCGGTCCCTACCGCCCTCGGCCGTCGCGCCGCCGACGCGAAGGCGTTCCGCACCGCCTGGGAGCACTGGGTCGGCGGCTCCGGCCTGCTCTACACCGGCTCGCCCGAGGGCTCGGGCCTCCTGACCGCCCAGCGCGGTACTGACCCCTTCGACGTCACCGCCGTGATCCGCCGCCACTGGTCCTGAAGCCGAGACGTCACTTACGTCGGCCGAGACGTCACCTAGGACAATCGAGTTGTCAGTTGTGGCGACGTACCGGAGTCTTGCCCGCATGGACTCGGACGTTCGGCACCTGCACGCGTCATCCTTCGGAGCGGCGGCGGACGCCTACGCCGCCCACCGCCCCGACTACGCCCGCGACGCCGTCCGGTGGGCACTCGAGCCCGCGCCGGGTCCGCGGGTCCTCGACCTCGGCGCAGGCACCGGGAAGCTCACCGCCACCCTGGTCGCGACGGGTGCCGACGTCACCGCCGTCGAACCCGACCGGGCGATGCTGGCAGAGCTGCGAAGGGGGCTCCCGACGATCACGGCGCTGCCGGGCAATGCCGAGTCGATCCCGCTCCCGGACGCATGCGTCGACGCGGTCCTGGCCGGCAACGCGATGCACTGGTTCGACATGGCGGTCGCCGGCCCCGAGATCGCCCGGGTGCTGGCACCCGGTGGCGTGCTCGCCGGGCTGTGGAACACCGTCGACGACCGCGTCGACTGGGTCGAGGGGTTGACGGGAGTCAGCGGCCCCGCGGCGATCGGGCCTCGCGACACCCCGGCGAGCTGGCGTACGGAGACGGCGACCTTGCATCTGCCCAGGACCGACGCCCCGCCCCGGTTCGGCTCAGCGACGCAGGCCGAGTTCCCGCACGGCCAGCGCCGAACGGCCGACTCGCTCGCGGCGACGCTCGGCACCCGGGCGGGGATGCTGGTCATGCCTGAGGACGAGCGGGAGTCCGCCCTCGCCCGGATCCGAAGCTACCTTTCCACCAGACCGGAGACGTCGGAGGGCGAGTTCACGCTGCCGATGGTGACCTGCGTGCTCCGCACCCGACGACTCTGACGGCCAGAGCTCAGCCGGCGATCGGGGTCCAGGTGGGGAACTTGGCGGTGCGACCGTCCCCGGAGGAGCGGCCGGTGAGGCGACGGTGGATCCAGGGGCCGACGAACTCGCGGTAGTAGGCCAGGCCCTTCTTGCCCACCGCGGCCTCGAAGTCGAGGTCCCACCAGCCTTCGGGGACCTCGACGCCGAGCGAGTCCAGGACGCGGGCGGCGACCCGGTGGTGGCCGCGGGCGTTCATGTGCAGACGGTCCTGGGACCAGAAGCTGTCGTCGGTGAGGGTGGTGTCGGGCCAGTTGTAGGCCCGCACGACGTCGTCCCGATGGGCGACCCGCTGCTCGACCAGGTCGCAGAGCTCGTCGCCGCGCTTCTGGAAGATCTTGCCGAGCGGGAGCCGGGCCGACGGGTTGGCGCCGGAGAGCAGGATCAGCGTGATCCCGTTGGCATCGCAGGCCTCGAGCACCGGCTGAAGGAAGTCGGCGATCGCGTTCGCGTCGGCCTTGGGACGGAGCATGTCGTTGCCGCCGCCGTTGAAGGAGAGGTGGGTCGGCTTCAGTGCCAGCGCGGCGGGAAGCTGCTCCTCGACGATCGGGCGGATCAGGCGCCCGCGGATGGCGAGGTTGGCGTACTCCACCGGAGTCCCCGACGCCGCCCAGCCCTGGGCGACCAGGTCGGCCCAGCCGCGTACGTGACCGTCAGGGGTCTCGTCGCCGACTCCTTCCGTGAACGAGTCACCGATCGCGACGTAGCGCACTGCCTCCACGAGTCCTCCAGCCTCAGTCAACCGCTGACAGATCCATTGCCAGCCTCTGGATTCTAGTCCGCCCGGGGTCTGATCCTGACATCCGTCTCCGGGCTGACGTCGCAGCCGCCTCGGCTCCTCTACGGTGGGCCTGTGGAGGAGTTGGTACGTCCCTGGCGGCTCGGCCCGCGTGGGCGATGGTGGTTCGACGTCCTGCTCGCCGGCACCCTGTTCCTGATCATCCCGTTCTACGTCATCCAGGTCATGGTGAACGGCGACGCGGCGAAGGACGTCTCGAGCAGCAGCCACGTCGCCGACCTGGTTCTCGTGGTGGTCCAGCTCGTACCGCTGCTGTGGCGCCGCAGGCACCCGGTGATCGTCTACGCCATCGTGGCCGGTGCCTGCGGCCTGCAGGTGCTCCTCATCGACTACCCCCTGGTCTCGCAGGTCTCCTTCCCGATCGCGGTCTACTCGGTGGCGCGATACGCGCGCCCGCGCTGGGGACTGGCCGCGCTCGGCGTGGGCCTCTTCGGCTCTGTCCTCGGCGCCTACGACTGGATGAACGCTGCTGTCCCCGACGGGGTGGTCCAGGAAAGCTTCAAGTGGAGCACGTACGTCCCGGTCGTCCTCTCGCTCGCCACCTTCCCCGTCGCCGCCTGGGCGCTGGGCGCGCTGGCCCGCACGAGAACGGCGTACGTCGACTCCCTGATCCAGCGCAACGAGCAGCTGCGCCGCGAGGCCGAGCAGCGCGCCGAGCTCGGGGCGACCCAGGAGCGGGCCCGGATCGCGCGCGAGATGCACGATGTGGTGGCCCACGGTCTGAGCGTGATCGTGGTGCAGGCCGACGGCGCGCGCTACGCGGCCGAGCAGGACCCGGCCCTGGCGCCCAAGGCGCTGGAGACCGTTGCGCAGACCGCGCGCGAGGCGCTCGCCGAGATGCGGCAGCTGCTCGGCCTGCTGCGCGACGGGGACACCCTGACCCGCCCACAGCCCCGGCTCACCGACATCGCGACGCTCGTCGAGGAGACCCGGGCAGGTGGGATGGAGCTGGCCGCGACTCTTCCCGAGCCCGGCCTCGCGGTGCCCGAGGGGGTCGCGCTGACTGCTTTCCGCGTGGTGCAGGAGGCGCTCAGCAACGTACGCAAGCACGCCGGTCCGGGCGCCGCGGCCAGGGTCAGCGTGACGGCCGAGGGCGACGGCCTCGAGATCGAGGTCACCGACGACGGCCGAGGTGCCGCTGCGGACGCGAGCCGGTCCGGCGGTCTCGGCCTGGTCGGGATGGAGGAGCGGATCACCGCCCACAACGGAACGCTCGAGACCGGCCCGGCGCCCGGCGGCGGCTTCCGTGTCTACGCGAGACTTCCGCTATGACTGGCGCCATGACGATCCGTGTCCTTCTCGTCGACGACCAGGAGCTTGTCCGCGCCGGTTTCCGGATGCTCATCGACTCCCAGCCCGACCTCACCGTGGTCGGCGAGGCCGGCGACGGCCAGGCGGCCGTAGCCGCACTGACCAAGGACGGCACCGAGGCCGACGTGGTCCTGATGGACGTACGCATGCCCCGCATGGACGGCGTCGAGGCGACCGGTCTGATCGCCGGCCGTGAGGGCGCGCCGCGGGTGATCGTGCTGACCACCTTCGACCTCGATGAGTACGCCTTCGCCGCGATCCGGGCGGGCGCCGCGGCGTTCCTGCTCAAGGACGCCCGCCCCGAGGACCTGCTCAGCGCGATCCGCACCGTGCACGCCGGCGACTCGGTCGTCGCCCCGAGCACCACGCGGCGATTGCTGGAGCACTTCGCCGCCTCGGCTCCCGCAACCGCCGGACCCGCTGTCGAGAGGCGGCTGGAGTCGCTGACCGAGCGTGAGCGCGAGGTGCTCGCGCTGGTCGGCCGCGGCCTGTCCAACACCGAGATCGCCGAGGCCTTCGTGGTCGCGGAGGCGACCGTGAAGACCCACATCGGCCGGCTGCTGGCCAAGACCGGTTCTCGTGACCGAGTCCAGCTGGTGGTGCTGGCCTACGAGACCGGCCTGGTCGGCCGCTGACCCCTGGGGGAGCGGATCAGCTGGTCGGCTCCGCGTGGTCGGTCGGCGTATGGACGATGTCGAAGTAGACGGACCTGTCGTTCTCGTCGGGGAAGACCCGGTAGGTGAACTCGTCCTCGGTCAGGGTGACGATGTCGGAGTCCCGCTCGAACATGACCTCGCCGGCGTCGTCCTTGGCGACGATGTGGCGGGTCCTGCCGTCCTCGGTGACGGTCCAGTCACCCTGCATCTTGGGGGCGTCGTCGAGGTCGTACATCGTGAAGGTGCCCTCGGCATCGAAGTAGGCCCAGCCGACGAAGGTCGAGACGTTCTCGTCCGCCAGCGGTACGTCCTTCCCGTCCTGGTCCACCGCACCGGTGGTCTCCCAGGCAGTCGAGGCGAGGACATCGGACGGGCTGTCGGTCCGGGCCGACTCCGCAGCCTGCTGGGAGGAGCCGGCCTGCCCGGCGGCGGAGGTGGCACCGTCGTCGGTCGCGCCACACGCGGCAAGCACCGCCGCGGTGGCGAGGGCGGCCACCGAGGTGGCGAAGATACGGGCGGGGCGGGTTGTGAACGAGGATTTCTTCATGCCTCAACGATCGTCAGATCGTCGCTCTCGGCCATCTGGCATCGGGCCATGATCGGATAGCCGATCGGATGATGCCGTGTGGGCTGGCCGTCGTTGCTGATTCGTTGTGACTGTTGTTCATGGGGCTGGTGGCCGCCGACCCGTTATGGAGGGTGTTCTCACCGGGATCCGTCGAGAGTTTTGGCTGGTTATCGGGTCGGCGGCGGGGTGTGGCGCGGAATTCTTTGGGTTGGGTACCGGCTTGGGGTTCCGGGGTTGGTGGCTCTCTGGGGGTTGCGGTGTCTGCGGTGCTTTTACAAGACGATGACGCCTTGTGACGGTTCGCAAGCATGGCGGTCAGCCGTGATTCGCCCTGGGTTTCGTTCCGACATCTTTGACAGGATTGGGAACGATGCCGAAGAAGTACTCCTCCGAGATGCGTGAGCGGGCGTTGCGGATGCTCGCCGAGGCCCGTCCGGACCACCCGAACCAGATGGCCGCGATCCGTCACGTGGCGGGCATGCTGGGGATGAACAGCGAGACGTTGCGTGGCTGGCTGCGACAGGCCGAGGTCGACGGTGGTCTGGCGCCGGGTGTGACCACGGATGCCGCGGCGGAAATCAAGCGACTCAAGCGGGAGAACGCTGAGCTGCGGCGGGCGAATGAGATCTTGAAGTCCGCGTCGGTGTTTTTCGCCAAGGAACTCGACCGTCCCACGACGAGATGATCCGGTTCATCGACGAACATCGTGATCAGTTCGGGGTCGAGGCCATCTGCCGGATCTTGCGTCCTGCGGTTCGTGGGTTCATCACCTCGCGTGGCTACCGCGCCGCGAAGGCACGGGTTCCCTCGGCGCGGCGGTTGCGTGATGACCTGCTCAAGCCCGAGATCGCCCGGCTGCACGCCGAGAACTACGGCGTGTACGGCGTCCGGAAGATGCACGCCCTGCTCAAACGGCAGGGCTGGGAGGTCGGCCGGGACCAGACCGCGCGATTGATGCGCGAGCTGGACCTGCGCGGGGTCCGACGATCGAAGAAGGTCTTCACGACCAGACCGGACAAGACCGGGAAGGATCTGCCGGAAGACCTGGTCAACCGCGACTTCACCGCGCCCGGGCCACGACGATTGTGGGTCGCCGACGTCACCTATGTCGCGACCTGGTCCGGGTTCGCCTACGTCGCGTTCGTGACCGATGTGTACTCGCGTCGGATCGTCGGCTGGAACGTCGCAGCCACCTTGAAGGCCGATGTCCTCCCGCTGCAGGCGCTTGATATGGCCGCCTGGGAGGCCGATCGTGAGGGCCGGGATCTGTCCAGGCTGGTCCATCACGCCGACCACGGGTCGAACTACCTGGCGCTGGTCTACACCGACCGGATCCTCGAGCTGGGCGCGATGCCCTCGACGGGCACGGTCGGGGACTCCTTCGACAACGCCCTCGCCGAAGCAGTCAACGGCCTGTACAAGACCGAACTGATTCGCCGCCACGGTCCTTGGCGCACCGTTGAGCAGGTCGAACTGGCCACCCTGGAATACGTGTGGTGGTGGAACAACCACAGACTCCACGGCGAGCTCGACTACCGCACCCCGATCGAGGTCGAGCAGGCGTACTACGCTGACCACGATTCAGCCCAGCCGGCGACCGCCGGACAGGGACACCTATAGGAACGAAACCCAGGGCGAATCAGACCGCCGGCTGGGCAGACGGGCTGGGCAGACGGGCTGGGCAGACGGGCTGGGCAGACGGGCTGGGCAGACGGTTGGTGGGATACGCCGTGCACCAATCGCGCCGCCAGGTCCAGTGCAAGCTCGATCAGCGCTGCCGATCGGATGCCACAGAGCCGCATCTGCGACTGGACTGATGGCACGCCACGACAGCGCGCGAGCACACCGGTCAGCGAGCGGGGCGTAGTGGGCTCGCAGGGAGAATGGGGACAGTGCCGCCCGCCCTGTCCCGGATCAGCAGGTCCGAGCGTGCGAGGTCACCCGGGTCAGCCGGGGTCAGCCGGTTCGGGCACCCCGGGTGAACCGGATCTGCCCATCGGGGAGCCGTTCATGGGTGTAGTTGGGGTCGTGGATCCGGCGATGATCACTGGGACACAGCAAGACCATGTTGGCGAGGTTGGTTCGGCCGCCTTCGGCCCAGGGTTGGAGGTGGTGGGCCTCGGTCCAGGCGGCGGGGGCGTCGCAGCCCTCTGCTTGGCAGCACTTGTCGCGTAATCGCAGTGCTCGGTGTTGGACCGGGTAGGCCAGGCGGGCGGTGCGGCCGAGGTCGAGGATCTCGGAGTTGGTGCCCAGCACCACCGGGATGAGGTCGGCGTTGCAGGCCATCCGCCGGGCCTCGGCCGCGGTGATCTGCTCCCCGTCGAACCCGAGGACGGCGGTGCCGAGGTCCTTGCGGAGGTCCTCCACACTCATCGTGATGAACACCGTGGTCCCGTGGCCACCGTGCCGGGGCAACAGATCCACGTCGTAGGTCTCGACGACCCGGGCGAACGCCTGACCCAGCAGCCGGTCGTAGGGCGCCTTGCGGCCCCGGTTCTCCACGGTCAGCTTCCGCGGCTGGGCCAGGGAATCCAAGATCGTGCGCAACCGCATCCCGACCGCACGGGAGACCCTCGCGTGAACGTCGATGGTGCCATCGCCATTGTCACGTGATGAGAAGAACGTGCGCCGTTGGGCGCGCTCCTCCTCCCGCTGCAGCGCTTTGGCTTCGGCTTCCTCGAACCTCTCGGGGTCGACCTTGGCCAGGATCCGGCGTCCGACGATCTTGAGCTGGTTCGCGGTCAACTCGGTCGCCTCGTCCACCAGCAGCTTCTCCGCCAGGACCAGGTCCTCGCCGCTGACGGCCAGGTCCGTCGCGATGGCCTCCAGGGCCTGGGTGATCACCTGGGCCTTGTCTTGGGACACCACCCCTTCGGCCAGGCCGGCGGCGACGAGGTCGTACTTGGCCACCTCGGCGGCCAGTTTGAGCTGGGAGCGGGCCGCACCCCTGTCGACCAGGAGCTCGGTCCGCATCCACCCGGCGGCGTCCTTGGCCCCGGTCTCCTCGGCGATGTCGCCGGCAGACGCGAGGACCCGCAGCTTGAGCGCGGCCTGCATGGCCTGGAGCTTCTCCAAGCGTTCCAGCAGGTCTTTCTTCTGCTCGGTGCGCCAGTAGATCGGGTCACTCGCGAGGAGCTCGTGGAGGGCGGTCTCGATGGCCTCGAGGGCAGCGTCGATCGCGTCGCCGGGGTTGGTGTCCCAGTGGTCGATGTCGCGGCCGAGACTCATCGGATGCCCTTGCTTCAGAGGTGGGCTGTGATGGCTCTGATTCTACGCCTCAGCCACCGATCTGGCTATCTATTTACGCAGGTCAACTACTGTTTTCGCGGTGAGCGAACGACCTCGTTCCTGTGGATGGTAAGTGGCCCGAAAGGCCACCCTCCACCCCCTGCAACACCATCCGTCGCAGGAGTGAATGCGCTGCGCCACACCCGGGCCGCCGCCCCGATAGCCAGCCAAGTTTTTTCTCGACGGGCCCCGGTGTCCAGGACCGCGAAGCGGCCGGCGAAGCCGGCGGCCGCAGGCCGTCCTTGACTCCGGGGCCCGTCGAGAACACCCTCAAAGAACGGGTCGGCGGCCCAGGCCAGCCCTCCGGGCGAAACGTTCCGGCAGGGAGTTCTCAGCAAGCTCGATCAGCCGAGAAACTGTGTTGGTCTCGACACGCCTCCGCCTAGCGGCTCCGGCGGCTCGACCAGCGGGGCGGGGCGAGGTGGTCTCGACCAGCGGGGCGGGGCGAGGTGGTCTCGACCAGCGGGGCGGGGCGAGGTGGTCTCGACCAGCGGGGCGGGGCGAGGTGGTCTCGACCAGCGGGGTGGGGTGGTCTCGACAAGCTCGACCACCGGACATCACCGGCCCCCGACACACACCCCGAACGCGACCCGCGAACCCGACCCCGCAGGATCACCCCCGCCAGGCTTTCCAGATCGCATCGAGCAGGATCTTGTCATCTTTGCGCCGTTCGGCCTCGGACACCTCGATCTTGCCCCCGGCGCCGCGGAAGGTGACGATCCGCCCTTGGTCGTCGCGGACGGTGACCAGCGTCCCGCGACCAGCGAGTGGCTTGACCACAGCAACCATGTCGGGCACCTGGTCGATGGCCACGGTCACCGAGAAGTCGTCATCCGTGACCGTGAACGGCGCGTACGCGGCCAGCAGCGGCGCCGCCGCGACTCTCTCCGCGACCAGGTCGGGAGGTCCGGCGACCCGGTATCTCTCCGCGCCGGCGGTGCCGGAGAGCGAGATCCGCCTGAGGGCGGCGGCCTCCGGTCGTGGAGCCACCACCGCGTACGCGGCGACGACGTCCTCCACGTCGACACCCCCGACCTGGAGGCCGAGGTCATCGCTCCGGACCGAGCCGACCGACGGCAGCTCTGCGAGATCGAGCACGAGCTCAGCGGCGGGGACGTCCCTGTTCCAGGCGCTGACCTTGCCGCCGCTGATGCTGACCTGCTGGCCCGGCGTCCTGCTGGCGAGCTCGTCGGCCGCGACCACATCCTCGCCGCGGCTCATCTCCAGGACCAGCTCGCCGGGACCGATCGAATAGCTTGCGACGTCGAGCCGGTCTCGGATCTCGCCCAGGCCGGCGAGCGCCTCCGTCATCGAGACCGCAGTAGGCAGCGTGTCGAGATGCTCCCAGGATTCGGCCGCGTCGGTGACACTCTGGTCCCCGCCGTGCCTCACCAGCACACCGGCGCTCTCGCAGCCGGACGTCCTGCTCCGGAGCGTGACGAGCCCGTCGTAGACCGTCACCGGATCAGCGCTCGCCTCGGCCTCGACGAGACAGGCCTGCGGCCCGGATCCGTAGGCGATCAGCGCGCCGTGCAGGTCGGTGCGCTGCCGCACCTCGTCGAGCAGCCACAACCCGCTCGCGTTGCTCTCCTCGGACGGGCTCACTTGCAGATCGACGCGGTCGATCCGGAGATTCAGCTCGTAGTCGGGACTCTTCCCGGACACGTACGGCGCAAGGATCTCGGCGATCTCACCGGCCCGCGCCGCGCTGATCCCGTCCTCCAGGATGATGGTTCCGCTGGCGTCGCCCGCGAACGGCAGCACATTGTTGCCACCGACCTCCACGCGCTGGATGCCGTCGACATCCCGAAGCCGCTCGTTCAGCTCGTCGGCCAGCTGGGTCCCCCGGTTGGCGGCACACGATGACGCCGCCACCACCATCGCCAGGACGGCGACGACAGTCCGACCGTTCACAGCACTCCCTCTCAGTCCCGAGACAAGGGTCATGGGCTCCTCAGCGCTCGCTCTCGAACCACGTACGCAGCCGGGCGATGATCGCGTCGATGGAGCCGTCCTGCAGAGCACGCCCGTAGACGCCCTCGTTGAACCGCTCGCCTCGGGTGTAGACCGTGGCCAGGCGAGCCGCATCGGCCAACGGCGCGGCGGCGAGGAGCGCGGGCTCGGCGAGGAGCGGGTTGCCGCGCATCCATTTCATCCAGTCGACGGTGGCGCCCGGAAGCGAGCGGTAAACCCGACGAACGCGGTCGCTGTAGACAGGACGGGCGACCTCGTGGTCCTCGAGGGTCAGCGCATCGGCAGCCTCGAACAACTCCCGCCACCGCGTCTCCGGCACGCTCCGAAGCTCGTCCTCGACCTCTGCATCGGAGGGATCGAGGGCCTCGCGGGCGCGGTCGAAGGTGTCGTACGCGTTCTGGTCGAAGAGCACGACACGCACCTCGTCGACAGCGGTCGACGTCCGCGCGAGGGTCCACAGGGAGACGTACGCGGCCTCCTCGAGCGGGTAGCGGTAGACGCCGGTCGAGATCGCCGGGAAAGCCACGGTGCGCGCCCCGAGCTGATCGGCCACCCGGAGCGACTCACGGAAGCACGAGGTCAGTGGGGTGATGTTGTCCTGACCGTCGCTGTGCACCGGCCCGACCGTGTGGATCACCCATCGCGAGGGCAGGTCGCCGGCGGTCGTCGCGACCGCCTGCCCGACCGGCAGGCCGCCGCCGAGATGTCCGGCCCGCAGCCGCCGGCACTCCTCGAGGATCGCCGGACCGCCACGCCGGTGGATCGCTCCGTCCACCCCTCCCCCGCCCAGCAGCGAGGAGTTGGCGGCGTTCACCACGGCGTCGACCTGCTGTTCGGTGATGTCCCCGCGTACGACCGTGATCCTCACGCCGTCAATCTAGCCACCCGCGCTCTGGCCACCCAGACCGCCGGACCGAGCGCGACGGCCACACCGGCGGCGAGAGAGGCGAGGACGCCGAGCCAGCCGAGCCCGGCGGCCTCGAGGTCCGGGTAGATCTGCCAGTGGACGAGGTAGATCCACAGCGAGGACGCGGCGAGCACGGCGGCGAGCCGGGCGAGCGGCCAGGGCAACAGCACCGGCCACGGGACGAGCAGGACGAGGATGCCGAGAGCGACGGTGGCCTCGCGGAGGGGATCGCCGAAGAAGCCGTACGTCGCCACCACGACCGTCGCCGCGACGAGCGCCCGCTGCCACGGCCGCTGCGCCTCGGCCGCCGCCCATCCCAGCGCGAGGCACCACAGGACGCAGCCGATCGTGTATCGCTCGGTCGCGCCGGCCTCGATGCCGACCCACAGATACCGCACCGCGAGGGTCGCACCCACCACGACCGCGGCGGCCCCGAACCGGTGGCGCCGCTGCCACCGGTCGAGAACGGGCACCAGGAGCAGGAGCGCGAGCCCGGCGAAGGACCAGGTGATGACCTCCAGGAACCACAGCTGCCAGTCCCGGGTCCACGCGTCGCTGCCGAGCGCCTGGTTGAGCCCCAGGACGGTCGGCCAGTGGTAGCGGTCGCTGACCAGGGCCACCGTGCCCACCCAGAGCGCCGCCGGGAGCGCGACCGCAGCGGCGCCCTGGAGCAGGCGGCGCGCGCGCAGGGTCCGGGTGGGGGCGGTGAGCCCGAAGCGGGCGAGGTTGAAGCCGGCCGCCGCGAGCAGGATGTGCGCGCCGCCAAGGAGGGTCCAGACGTCCGCGTGGCTGCCGACGATGGCGACGATGGCCACCGCACGCAGCAGCACCGGGATCTCGACGGGCCGCAGCCACCGGCGCGGGCTCCGTGCGCTCGCGGCGAGCTCGGCGATGCTCCGGTGCTGCCAGCCGGAGGGCAGGGTGCCGAGCCGCTCGCCGAGCTGGGTCGCGATCTCGACGAAGGAGAGCGAGTCGCCGCCGAGGGAGACGAAGCTGTCCGCCACCGTCGCATCCGGGCGCCTCAGCACCGTGGCATAGACCGTACGCAGCGCCTCGGCGTCCGCACCGTCGGCCGGCCCTCGCTCCGCGGACCCGGCCGCGTCCGCCTCGCTCGCCCAGGTGTTGAGCGTGGCGTAGTCGACCTTCCCGTTCGGCGTACGCGGCATCTCGACGACCCGGTGCACCTCGATCGCGGCTCGCGGCAACGTCACGATGCCGTCCACGAGCCGCGGCAGCCGGTCGGCGGAACCGGGATCGTCGGTGAACAGGTGCAGCCGGGCACCGGGAGCGACGGCGCGTGCGGACCCGGGACCGAGCTCGGACTCGATCCGGTCCAGGTCGATACGCAGCCCGAGGATCTTGCCGAACCGGCTGCGCCGGCCGGTGATCTCCCACAGCCCGTCGTCGGCCTGACGGGCGAGGTCGCCGGTGCGGAGCTCGGCCAGCTCGGGGCCACGGGCGAGGTCGGCGACGCTCTCGGCGTACCCCATCATCACGTTCGGCCCGGTGTAGACCAGCTCGCCGACGCCCTCCTCCAGACCTTCCCCGGGGCCATCGACGGGATCGAGGCGGAAGTGCCCGCCGGGGATCGGGATGCCGATCGCCTCGGGCCGGCTCGCGGCCAGGTCCGGCGGCAGGTAGGCCATCCGGGCGGTGGCCTCGGTCTGGCCGTACATCACGACCAGGTCCCATCCGCAAGACTCCCCCAGCGCGGCGTAGCGCCGGACCGTCTCGGGCGGCATCTTCCCGCCGGCCTGGGTGAGGTAGCGCAGCGACGGCAGCGAGCGGTCGGCGAACCCCGAGGTGTCGAGCAGGTCGAAGGTGTAGGGAACCCCCGCGAACGAGGTGGCACCGTGCCGCGCCGCGACGTCCCAGAAGCACTCGTCGGCGACCGAGAGGTCGGTGAGGACCACCGCGGCTCCGGCGCTCAGGTGGGAGTTGAGCACCGAGAGGCCGTAGCAGTAGTGCAGCGGCAGCGAGCTCATCGCCCGGTCGGCGGAGGTGAGCCCCAGGTAGGCCGCGATGCTGGCCGCGTTGGCGGCCAGGTTGTCCCGCGAGAGCCTGACCAGCTTCGGTGATCCGGTCGAGCCGGAGGTCGACAGCAGCAGCGCCAGGTCGGGATGCAGGTCGGCCTCGCCCTCGAACGCCGCCCGGTAGCGCTTCCGGAGCTCGTCGTGATCACCACCCGGCGGGGTCAGCAACACCGGACGCCGGGCGGCGAGGGCGGCCAGGTAGCCGGTCACCGAGTCCAGATCGTTGCCCGCCTCGAGCAGCACGACCCCGCGGGAGCCACGGTTGGCGGCCACCCGGTCCATCACCGTCTGCTCCAGCTCGGCGTAGGTCAGGGTCGTCTCGGTGGTGATGACCGCCGGGTCCCCGGGCCGCCCCTTCAGGAGCAGATGGGCACCGGCAGCAACTGCCGAGCTCATCGACCGTCCCCGGCATAGCCGACCAGCGGCCCGACGACCTCGAGCGCGACGGTCGTGCCGATGTCGGGGATCCCGGTGCCGGGAACCCGGGCGGTGACACGTACGTCATCGCTGAGCCGCACCCGGATGGTGGCGTCGTGGCCGAAGAAGGAGACCTCCTCGACGATCCCCTTGGTGCCGGAGGTGGCGTCGGCCGAGACCTGCACCTGCTCCGCACGGACGACCAGCGTCACCGGCCCGGTGGGACGCGGCGTGATGAGCGCGACCTCCCCGAGCGGCGAGTCGACCCGCCCGGCGCCGTCGATCTCACCGGGAAGCAGGGTCGCCGAGCCGAGGAAGGCCGCGACCCCGGGATGCTCGGGGGTCAGGTAGACGTCCGCCGCGGAGCCGACCTGCAGGAACCGCCCGGCGGCCATGACGGCCACCTGGTCGGCCAGCGAGAGCGCCTCGCCCTGGTCGTGGGTGACCAGCAGCGCCGCCGCTCCGGCCGTACGCAGCGCCCGCACGACCGCGCGTCCGGACTCCTCGCGCAGCCCCGCGTCGAGCGAGGAGAAGGGCTCGTCGAGGAGCACCAGTCGAGGCCGAGGCGCGAGCGCACGAGCCACGGCGACCCGCTGCTGCTGACCACCGGAGAGTTCGTGCGGATGCCGGTCGGCCAGGTCGGCCGGCAGCTCGAGCAGGCCGAGCAGCTCGGCCACGCGCTCCTGCCGCTCCACACGAGTCACCGTGCGGCGCAGCCCGAAGGAAATGTTGCCGCCGACGTCGAGGTGCGGGAACAGCGCACCCTCCTGCGGGACGTACCCGATCCCGCGCCGGCGCGGCGCCAGCCCGGCGACCGAGCGCCCGCCGATCCTGATCTCGCCCGCGGTCGGCGTCATGAACCCCGCCACGCACCGCAGCAGCGTCGTCTTGCCACAGCCCGAGGCACCGAGCACGGCGGTCACGCCGCCCTCGACGCTCAGGTCGAGCCCGTCGAGCACCTGCCGCCGGCCGTGTCCGGCCCGCAGCCCGCTCACCCGAAGTGCTTCAGTCATCGCCCCTCCCCTCTCGACGAGCGACCCAGCAGGATCGTCGCCGGCATCGCGAGGAGCACCAGCGCCAGCGCGTAGGGCGCCGCGGCGCCGTACGCGACCGAGGACGCCTCGCTCCAGAACTCGGTGGCCAGCGTCGTGGTGCCGATCGGGGCCAGCAGCAGCGTCGCGGTCAGCTCGGTGGAGACCGCGAGCGCGACCATCGCGGTCGCCGTCGCCAACCCGGGCAGCAGCAGCGGCAGGGTCACCCGGCGCATCGCCCCGAACCGGCTGAGCCCCAGGCTGAGCGCGACCTCCTCCAGTCGTGGCGGAACCAGCTCCAGCACCCCGCGCACCGCGACGAGCGCGCGCGGCAGGAACAGGATGACGTACGCCGCCACGAGCAGCGGCAGCGTCTGGTACAGCCCGGGCAGCCAGCCGATGGCGACGGTGACCAGGGCGAGCGCGACGACCACACCGGGCAGCGCGCTGGTGACGTACGCGACCCGCTCGACGCCCAGCGACCAGCGGGTCCGGCGGCGGACGGCCTGCCAGACCACCGGAACCGCGGCGGCGGTCGCGACGACCCCGGCGACGGCGGCCAGCGCGATGCTGGTGCCGGCGGCGGGCAGCAGGCGGCTCAGGTCGAGCTCGGCCGAGGCACCCCTGACCAGCCAGCGCACCAGGCTGGCCGCCGGCAGACCGACGGCCAGGGCGACAAAGATCCCGAGGGCGACGACCACCGGTGCGGTCCCCCGGCCCAGGCGCAGCCGGGTCGCCGGCCGGGCGGTGCCGCTGCCGACCCGGGCGCGCCGGGCCGGGCCGCGGGCCAGCATCTCCAGAGCCAGCAGACCGAGGCACGCGACCAGCAGCACACCGGCCAGCAGGGTGGCTGCCGGACCGTTGAAGGCGGCGCCGTACTGCTGCAGGATCGCGGTCGTCAGGGTCGGGTAGTTGAGCAGCTGGAGAGCGCCGTACTCGGCCAGCAGGTGCAGCCCGACGAGCAGCGCTCCGCCGAGCACCGCCGGCGCGACGGTCGGCAGGACCACGCGGGCGAACACCTCCCGCGGCCGCCGCCCGAGCGCCGCCGCGACCTCCTCCAGCGACGGGTCGAGGCGCCGCAGCGCCGCCACCGCGGGCAGGTAGACCAGCGGGTAGTAGGAGAGCGAGACGACCAGCACCGCCCCCGGATAGGACTGGACCGCGTGGGTCGTCGCGACCCAGGCGTAGCCGTTGACGAAGGCGGGGATGGCCAGCGGAGCGCACAGCGCCCCGTGCCACCAGCCGGCCAGGGGCAGCGAGGTCCGCTCGACCACCCAGGCGCCACAGACCCCGAACACCACCGAGAGCGCGACCCCGCCGACCAGCAGCCTGCCGGTGTTCCACAGCAGCTCACCGATGCGCGGGCGGACCAGGAAGTCGTAGGCCTCCGCCGGCCCCAGCGAGGCGGTCGACCACAGCACGTACCCCACCGGAAGCAGGCAGACGGCGGCGATCGTGCCGGCCAGCACCGGCATCAGCCACCTCCCGGAGGAGGCGGCCGGCAACGTGCCGAGATGCACGCTGCTCAGAGGAAGCCGACTTCCGTCATGAGGTCGACCACCGCGTCGCTGTCGAGGTCGGAGACGGCGACCGCGGGCGGCTCGAGCTCGGAGAACGGCTTGACCGGCGGGTCGAGCTGCACCTCGGGGTTGAGGGGATACTCCAGGGCGTAGCTGTCGGCCAGCCCCTGCTGTCCGGTCTTGCCCGTGAGGTAGCCGACGAACTTCTCGGCGTCGCTCTTGTGCGCGGTCGAGGCCAGCACGCCCGCCCCGGAGACGCTCACGAAGGCGCCGGGGTCCTGGTTGCCGAAGAAGTGGAGCTTCGAGCTGTCGCTGACCTCGCCGGACTCGGCCTGGTCGCGGTACCAGTAGTAGTGGTAGATGACACCGACCGGCACCTCGCCCGCGTTGACGGACTCGAGCACCACGTTGTTGCCGTCGTAGACGGTGCCGTTGGCCTTGAGTCCTTCCAGCCATTTCTTCGTGGCCGCCTCGCCCTCCGTGGCCAGGACCCCGGCGACGATGGCCTGGAAGTCGGCACCCGTCGGCGAGAAGGAGATCTTGTCCTTCCACTCCGGCTCGGCGAGGTCGAGCAGCGAGGCCGGCAGCTCGGCCTCGGTGATCTGGTCGGTGTTGTAGACCAGCACGGTGGAGCGGGCCACGAACCCGGTCCAGGCGTTGCTCTCCGGCCGGTACTGCTCCGGGATCGGTGCGGTCACCTCGTCCGGCAGCGTGGCCAGCAGGCCCTCCCGCTCGACCGCGGCCATCGCCGGGGAGTTCTCGGTCAGGAAGACGTCGGCCGGCGACTTCTCGCCCTCGGCGACCAGCTGGGCGGCGAGCTCGAGGTCCTTGCCGTTGCGCAGCTCGACGTCGATCCCGGTCTCCTTCTCGAAGGCCGGCACGAGCTCCTCCATGAGCTGCTCGTGCTGGGCGTTGTAGACGACGAGCGTGTCGCCCGAGGAACAGGAGGTGAGCGTTGCCCCGAGGAGGGCAACCGAGACCGAGACCACAACAGCAGAGAGAGGCTTCACGGCCATCCTTTCGATTGGTAAGGGAAACCTTAGGAAGGTTTACCTAAGAACGCGAACGGGTGGTCCACGTGGAGCGTGCATCGGTTCTGCCGATGCATTACGCCAAAAGGATTCGTTTGCCAGAGGAATGTGGTGGTCCCGACCATTGGTGCTGCACCACACACGGGACTGCTGCGCGGGTAGGTGACATCTGATCTGTGGCGACGGGGATCGTCACTGGCGGGATGTACATCCCGCCAAAGGCGTTTCCCAAGGAGCGCCGTGAGGACGTGGCCCGGGTCTTCACTGGTCGCGGCGGCGGGCGATCGAGGGCGACCTCTCCCCCACTGAGAAGCTCGGACGGCTGATGTACTCGGCTCTTCCCTGTGGTGAGGACCTCCTGCTGAGGCAGCTTCTCGACGAGATCTCGGTCAATACGAGCCGCAGCCCGAAGCACGCGACCCTGAAGACACTGCTCTTCGACCGTAATGTCTCGCTCTACACCGCGGTGCTCGAGGTCGGGCGCGCCAGCGGCGTCTTCACGCCGACCGACTCGGCCGCGGCGATCGCCCGCAACCTCGTCACCCTCGAGGACGCCTTCGGCCTCCATCTGCTCGCCCACAACTCGTCACTGAACCTGGAGCGTGCCGAGCAGCAGCTGGCCAGCTACGCCAGGGAGAGCCTCAGCCCTCGGCCGGGTTCCCGATGACGACCGGGCGGCCGGCGACGTAGCCGGCGCAGACCTGGACGACCGCGAGGCCCAGCAGCAGCACGATGGGCAACGACCACGATCCTGTGGATTCACGCAGCAGCCCGACCACGAACGGGCCACCGGCGGCGAGCAGGTAGCCGATGCTTTGGGCCATCGAGGAGAGCGCGGCGGTGCCAGCGGTGGTCGCGGTGCGGATGCTGAACAGCGTCAGCGCGACCGGGAAGACGGCGCAGCCGACCCCGATCAGCACCGCCCAGAGCCAGGCGCCCATGACGGGGGCGAGCCAGAGCCCGGCGAACCCGATCGCGAGCAGCGCGGTCAGGACCGCGACCAGGTGACCCTGCGACGATGCGCGGATCGCGAACGAGGGCGCCAGGAAGAAGACTGGTACGCCGACGAGGATGCTCACCGCGAGCAACAGCCCGGCCGTCGCATGGTCGAAGCCGGCGTCGGCGTACATGCTCGGCAGCCAACTCATCACGACGTACGCGAACAGCGATTGGGTGCCGAAGACGAGCGTCACGGCCCAAGCCACAGGCTCGCGCCACAACGAGACCCGCGGCCGACCACCGCGGTGATAACCGTGGTCGCGCAGATGTGGCACCCAGACCAGCAGAGCCAGGAGAGCCAGCAGCGCCCAGACGCCGAGGCCGATCCGCCAACTGCCGGCCGCATGAGCGATCGGCACCGTGACCCCGGCAGCGATCGCCGACCCCAGAGACATCACCGCGCTGTAGGCGCCGGTGACCGTGCCGACCCGGTCCGGGAAGCCCTCCTTGACGACGGCCGGCAGCAGCACGTTGGCGAGCGCGATGCCACCACAGCCGACGAAGGTGCCGACAAGCAGCAGCCACGGGTCACCCATCACCCGGACCAGCAGCCCGGCCACCAGGAGGCCGAGCGCGACACCGATGCCGCGGTGCACACCGAGCCGGCGCGCGAGCGTCATGCCCGTGGCGCCGACGACCGCGAAGCACAGCACCGGCAACGAGGTAAGAAAGGCCCGGGTGCCGGCCGAGAGCCCGTCGAGCCCGTCCAGCAGGGCACCAAGGGAGGTGATGCCCCCACGCAAGTTCGCGGCGACCAGCAGGACCGCGATCAGCAGCCACGCCGTCGATCGAACGGCAGTATCGGACGGCTCAGACTCGGGGCGGGACTGGAGACGTGAGTTCACACCCACTAGGATGCCAGACATCGGATGATTGGATGAAAGGACGGCATCGTGCCGCTCTCCGCCACCACGCCTCGATCCCTTGTCGACCAGGCAATCGACGGCATGCGCGCCCTGCTAGCCGACGGCGAGTGGACCCTCGGCGCCCGCATCCCGCCCGAGCCCGAGCTCGCCGCGGCGCTCGGCGTCAGCCGCAACACGGTGCGCGAGGCCGTGCGGGCGCTCGCCCACACCGGCGTGCTGGAGGTGCGACGCGGCGACGGGACGTACGTCGCGGCCGCCAACGAGGTCGCCGCGCTGATGCGGCGCCAGGTCAGCCGGGTCGACCTGCGGCACGTCCTCGAGGTCCGCCATGCGATCGAGACCCGCGCCGCGGCGCTGGCCGCCGAGCGTCGCTCCGAGGAGGACCTGCGCGTGCTGACCGCTGTGATGGACCGGCGCGCTGCCGCCGTCGCGACCGAGGACGGCGACGCATTCGCCGAGGCCGACGCGGACTTCCATCTCGCCGTGGTCACCGCGACCCACAACCCGCTCCTCATCGAGCTCTACGCCGGCTTTGAGGACACCCTGCGCGCGACCATCCACCTCGATGATGAGACGACCGAGATCGCCGACGAGCACGCCGCCGTCTTCGACGCGATCCGCGCCCAGGATGCCGAAGCCGCCTCGGCCGCGGTCACGGGACTGCTCCACACGCTCGCCCGCTGACCACCGCATTGGTGTCACTGGCGTCGCCTGGCTGGTAGCCCTCTGTTGACCTCGTGGCTCCCCCGTGACCATGAGGAAGTGCCCCTGATCCCGGTAGCCGATCCGTCATGTCTCGGCTCTTGGGTGAGCAGCGATGTCAACGCCAACCACGGCCGACGATGCCCGCCGAAACCTTCTGCAGGAACGCGAGCGCATCGCCGAAGAGCTTCGGGATGTGGCGATGACGCACCTAACTCACGCTCGGGTTCAAGCTCGTCTCGATCAGCAACTCGGTCCGAGGACCCGCCGCAGACCGGCTGCGAGAAGCCGTCGACGACATCGGCGACATCATTCGGCGCCTGCGCAGGCTCGCGTCCGGAATCGACCGGCGCCAGGACCAGGACGTCGACCACGAAGGGAACGGACTCATCCTGCAGACGCTGCTCGACGCGAGCGCCGACCTGTCGGCGCCAGGCGCGAGCACCTCGGTGCACAGCGACCTCACCAGACTTCCTGCAACCGTCACCCGAGGCCTGGCAGAGCTTCTCGGAAGTGGCAGCGCAGCGACCGCGCCGGTCTCGACCCGTCGGGATGCTGGACGGCGCCCAGCACCTGAGCGGGCGCTACACCTTTACTCTCGCCCCGGACCGCGCCTCCGTCGCGCGCTAGGACATCGAACTCGGTCTCGTCGGCTTCATCGGCGCGCCGGCCTCGGCGTGCTTGACCTCGGCGTGCTTGACCTCGGCGACGCGGCTGGCCCACGAGAGGAACACCTGTGGCGGCACGGTGACCGTCGAGGACCCTGGGACGGCTGAGTTCACCGGGATGCCCGGTGACGGCGACCGGTTCGTCTGGCTCAACGGCACCCTGCTCGACAGGCTGTGGACTTCCTGGCCCCAGCGGCGCCTGTACGCCCCCGCTCCGCTTTGGCAAAGCGGCGCCAACCAGGTCGTCGTCCTCGACCTCACCCACCCGGCGACGTACGTCGAGATCCACCCGGACCCGGACTTCAGGCCGAGCGAGGAGTACGTCGAGTTCCTGCCGACCGGCAATCAGCCCAGTCGTTTCAAGGCGGCCTCGGCCGCATGGAACCCGCCCATGCCGTGAACCCCTGCCCCGGGCGGCGTCGCCGAGGAGCACAGATAGACGCCGGGGACCCCGAGAGCGTAGGGGTCGAGGGCCGGGCGCGGGCGCAGCGCGATCTGCCGAGCAGTGTTCGCGCCGGCGCTGATGTCGCCGCCCACCCAGTTCGGGTTGTACGCCTCCAGCTCCCCGGGGTTGCGGGTGGAGACGGCCACGATGCGGTCGCGGAAACCCGGGGCGAAGCGCTCGATCTGGCCGATGATCGCGTCGGTGGCGTCGCCGTCGTAGGCGTGCGGAACGTGGGCGTAGGCGTAGATCGGGTTGACCGAGCCCTGGGAGCGGGACGGGTCGGCCAGATACTGCTGGCCGAGCAGGACGAAGGGACGCTCGGCCATGATGCCGCGGCCCGTGCCCTTCTCGACCGCGGCGATCTCGGCGGCGGTGCCGCCCAGGTGCACCGTCCCGGCGCGGCGGCAGGCCTCGTTCGTCCACGGGATGTCGCCCTCGACGGCGAGGTCGATCTTGAACGCCGCCGGACCGTAGCGATAGCGCTCGAGCGCACGACGGACGTGACGTGGCAGTGCCTCACCGACGATGTCGAGCACCCCGCTCGGGGCTGTGTCGAGCATGGTGACGTCGGGCTCACCGCCCGCGAGGTCCCGCAGCTGGTCCAGGGAGGTGACCCGGACGCCGGTGACCACCTTGCCGCCGAGCTCCCCCAGCTCGGCCAGCAGAGCCCGGGTGATGTTCTCGGTTCCCCCTTCGGCCACCGGCCAGCCCACCGCGTGCGCGGCCGCGGTCAGCATCAGGCCGACCGAGCTGCTGAGCGGGGTGTCGAGACGGCCGAAGGCGTGAGCGGCCACCCCCATGAACAGCGCACGCGCCGGGTCGTCACGGAAGTGGCGCGCGGTCCAGGTCGCCGGCTGGAGGGCGCCGACCCCGAACCGGCCCAGCACGACGGGGTGGCGAGGCAGGTGCACGACCGGCTGGAACACCTCCTCGATGAGCGCCTCGAAGTTCCGGGTGGGGTTGGCGAAGAGGCGATCCCACCGGCCGGCGTCGTCCCCGAGAGAGCTGCGGGACAGCTCCCTGTCGCGGGCCGCGACTCCTGCCCGGCCGTCGTCGAGCGGGTGGGCGAGGTCGATCTCCGGCCACAGCCAGCGCAGCCCGTGCCGTTCCAGCTCGAGCGAGGCGAAGTACGGCGAGGCGACGCCTGTCGGGTGGAACGCCGCGCAGTCGTCGTGGAGCACACCGGGGACGGTTCGCTCGCTGGTCCGGGTTCCGCCACCCGGACGTTCGTACGCCTCGACGACGGTCACCTCGACACCGGCCTGCGCGAGCCTGATGGCTGCGGCGAGTCCGTTGGGCCCGCTGCCCACCACCACAGCAGTGCTCACGCGATCGCCTCCGTGCCGCTCGAGGGCCCTTCCGTCAGCGTACGCCGGCGACGGAACCCGGACGCGGACCAGGACACCGTCAGCGGGACCGGCCCGTTCGGCAGCCACGGCTGCTCGGCCACGCAGTCTCTAACGTTCCACGTGCCTTTCTCGACCACCCCGAGAGCGGCGTCGATGACGCGGTAGGCCTGCGGCGGGTTCGCCCAGGGGGTGGCCTGGGACTCGCAGTAGGCCACGACGAGGTCCCCGGGAGCCAGGTTCAGGCGCTTCTGGACGGCCGCGACCAAGCGCTCGTCGTGGAGGTGCCCGTCGCCGAAGTTCCAGCCGAGGATGGCGTTGCAGACGAATTCGCCATCACGAACCGTGCGCTCCTCCACGTCATCGAGGTGCTCGTAGAGCACCGAGAACAGTCCTCGCCCCTGGCTGTGCATCGAGCGCCAAGCGAGCACCTTCTGCATGGTCATCTCGGCGTCGTCACGCTCGTAGGGCGTGGGCGCCATCCGCTGGAGCTGGTCGAGCTGGTTCTCGACGAGCGGCAGCTCGTTGAGCCGCTCCTCGACCCCGGGCTTCATCGCCCAGACCGCGGAGGCCCAGTTGCCGGCGTACTGCCGCATCGAGGGCAGGAAGGAGACCAGATCCGGGCGCAGGTTGCCGAGCACCGGGCCGAAGCACAGCAGCGCGAAGATCGGAATCAGCAGCAGCGGCTCGGAGAAGTTCCAGATGTTGTAGACCTCGGCGTCGAACCCGCCGCCGAGCCCGCCCCACAGCACCATGGCGATGTAACCGAAGTAGACGTTCCACTCCAGCGGCACGGCCAGCGGGAAGGTCGAGGTGATGAAGATGTGGAAGACGAGCATCGCGATCGCGCCGAGCAGGGCGACGGTGTTGTTCGTGGTCACCAGCAGCACCAGCGGGATCAGGATCTCGACGGTCGTGCCGCCGACGTGTGCCATGAACCAGGCCAGCCGGCTGGGCCGGACGTCGGCCGGCGCGTCGCGGTAGTGCAGCCTCTTGAGGAAGCTCGGCTGACCGGGGCTGTTGGAGATCATCGGTGGCACCACGTTGATGAAGTGGTCACCGAGCTTGGAGACGCCGGCGCCGATCCAGACGACGCAGATGATGATCTTGAACACGACGACGAGGTTCACGAACGCGGCGCTACCGGCGTCCTCGGCCATCACCAGGGCGCCGAGCGTCGCGGACATGAGCATGATCGGGAGGTACTGCTCGGAGCGCGCGGCGAGGAAGATCACCTTGTCACGCAGGCCCATCAGCGGCATCACGATCAGGATCGGCACGAACGCCTCGGGCGGGACGAGCTCCTGGGGGCCGGTTCCCGCGGGGAGGAACCGCACCGGCTCGGCCGAGGCCAGCAGCGGGTAGAGGAGGCTCGCCAGCACCGCGACGTACAGGACGACGTCGAGGACCGTCCGCTCGTCGCCACCGGTGCCAGGAACGTGTCGCCCCCAGGGCGCCATCCGGATCGTGCCCGGCCGCAGCCAGTAGCGGACGTTGCCGAGCATGGGGGCGAAGTGACCGCACAGCGGCCCGAACGCGCCACCGAGACCGATCACCTCGAGCAGCATCAGCCACACCGCGAGCTTCTGGTAGACGACCACGTTGTCGAACCAGGACGCCGGGTCGGTGAAGTGGACATGGCTGGTCGTCCAAGAGGTGATGGCGAGACCGAGCGCGAAGTAGAGGCCCAGCATCTTCAGGATGTAGACGACGTGCAGGACGCGCGGGGTGCCGAAACCGTCCTCGACCCAGTGGGTGGCGAGGATCCGGACGCGGTCGCGCAGCGGAAGGCGTACGAACTCGGCCGGCGGCACCGGCTGCGGGGAGGGGGTGAGGAATCCCATCTCAGGCTCCTTGGAATGTGAGCGCGGCGCGGAGGGCCGGCTTGTCGGTCTTGCCGACGGGGTTCTTGGGGAGGGCGTCCAGGACGGTGATCGAGACCGGGACCTTGATCTTGGTGAGCTGCTCGCGGCACAGGGCACGCAGCTCGTCCTCGGTCGCGGTCCGCTCCGGATGCAGGGCGATGTACGCCACGGGCACCTCGCCGTAGGTCGGGTGAGGCGCCCCGACGACGGCCGCGTCCAGGACGGCCGGATGGGTGTGGAGGACGGTCTCGATCTCCTTGGGGTAGATGTTCTCCCCGCCCCGGATGATCATGTCCTTGATCCGGTCGACGAGGGCGAGATAGCCGTCCTCGTCGAGGATGCCGACGTCGCCGGTGTGCAGCCAGCCGTCGCCGAGCGCGTCCGCGGTGGCATCCTCGCGGTTGAGGTAGCCCTGCATGACGTTGGCGCCCTTGATCACGACCTCGCCACGCTCCCCCGGCGGCAGCAGGCGGCCGTCGGGGCCCATGATCGCGACCTCCTGGCCGGGAAGGGCGACCCCGACGGTGCCGGCCTTGCGGCGACCGTCCACCGGGTTCGCGGTCGAGGCGCAGGTGCCCTCGGTGAGTCCGTAGCCCTCGATCAGCGGGAAGCCGAACCGTTCCTCCGTCGCCCGGATCAGCTCCTTGGACGCGGGTGCTGCACCGCAGATCGCGAACCTGACCGAGCCGGTGTCCCGCACGACCGCGGCGGGGAGGGAGACCAGATGGGAGTAGATCGTCGGCACCGCCGAGAAGTACGTCGGGCGCAGCCGCTCGATGGCGTCGAGGAACTCGACCGGGTGGAACCGCCCCAGGATCGTCAGCTGTCCACCGCCCAGCATCGTGGCGATGAAGCTGACGCAGATCGCGTTGACGTGGAACAGCGGCAGGACCAGCAGACAGTGGTCGCGCTCGGTGAGGGTGAGGGCCTGAGCCATCGACTCCGCCATCGCGGCCACGTTGGAGTGGCTCAGCATCACGCCCTTGGGCCTGCCGGTCGAACCGCTGGTGTAGATCAGCAGGGCGAGGTCGCCGCTCGACGTCGCCGGGCGCGGCAGCGAGCTGCCGGTGGGTGCCGTACGCAGCTCGTCGACGAGCAGGCTGCGACGGCCGCCGTCCGGATCCTCGGGCGACGACTTGACCACGAGCGTCGCCCCCGCGTCGTTGATCTGATAGTCGGCCTCGTTGGAGGTGAAGACCGGGTTGACCGGTGTCGCCGCCGCACCGAGACGCCAGGCGGCGACCAGGCTCACCAGCAGCTCGACCCGGTTGGGCAGCATCACCGCGACGACCGAGCCGGCTCCGACACCGTGGTCTGCGAGCTGCTCGGCGGCACCGTCGACGCGGGTGGCGAACTCGGCATAGGTCAGCTCGACCCGGTCATCACGCATGCAGGGTCGGTCCGCCCGGTGGCCGGGCTGGTTCCAGGGCAGATAGTCGAGGTCCATCGTCGCGCTCCTCAGCGGCTGGGCGGGTGTGGGACCAGACGATAAGAACGAAGGCGTGTCCTGCGTTTGGCTTCCGAGCACGAAGATTCGTCGCGCTCTTGTGACAGGATTCACACCATGGGACGAGTGAGTGGATCACCTGCGGAGCTGCAGGTCAGAGCAGCAGCTCGGGCGGCGGAGACCACCAGGCGGATGGGCGCCGGGCTCACCGATACCGCGACCGCTCTGCACGCCGAGATCGCGGATGCGGTCCCCGAGCTGCGTGGTGACGAGGTGATCCTCGAGCTGCTCCGCGCCAGCGTCGAGAGCAACGTCGAGACGTTCTTCCACATGCTCCAGCACGGGATCGCGACCGAGGAGATCGGGGCTCCGCCGGCGGCGATCGAGTATGCCCGGCGACTGGCCCAGCGCGGCATCTCCTCGAACGCGTTGCTGCGGGCCTACCGGATCGGCCAGAACCAGATCCTCGACCTGGCCATCGCGGAGGTCGCCCGACACGAGCCCGACCGCGAGGTCGCGCTGGCTGCGACCCAGATCCTGCAGCGCAGTGGCTTCGCCTACGTGGACCTGGTCGCTGAGCAGGTCGTGGCGGAGTACGAGTCCGAGCTCGAACGCTGGCTGGCCAACCGCAACACCGTGCGCGCCAGCACGCTCGCCACCCTCCTGGCCGGCGGTGATCTCGAGCTAGGCGCCGCCGAGAACGCGCTCGGCTACCGGCTGCGGCAGCATCACCTCGGACTCATTGTGTGGGATGCCGCGGGCGACGACGCCGCCTGCGGACTGCGGCGGCTGGAGTCGCTGGTCGCGGCGGTCGGTGAACAGGTCGGGGCCGTCGGGCAGCCCTTCTTCATGCCCCAGGACAGCAGCCACGCCTGGGCGTGGATCCCGCTGGGCAGGGCGCCGCGTACGAACCCGCTGAACCTGCAGGCGATCATCGAGCTGGTCACCGCGACCGCCGACGGCGCCCGGATCGCGATCGGCGGCCCGCATCCGGCGCTCGCCGGGTTCCGCACCTCCCACAAGGAGGCGGTGCGGGCCCGCACGGTCGCCACCATGGCCAACGAACGCGCCGCAGCGGTGACGGTCTATGACGACCCGGGCGTACAGGTCGCCTCGATCCTGGCCCATGACCTCGATGGGACCCGACAGCTGGTGGCGACGTCGCTGGGACGCCTGGCCGTCGACGACGAGCCCCACCAGCGCCTGCGCGAGACCCTGCTCGCCTTCCTCGGCGCCAAGAGCAGCTATCTCGCCACCGCCGAGGTGCTCCACGTCCACAAGAACACCGTGAAGTACCGGGTCGACAAGGCCGCCGAGGTGCGTGGCCGCGCGGTCGACGAGGACCGGTTGAATCTCGAGCTCGCGCTGACCGCCTGCAGGTGGCTCGGCGCCTCGGTCCTCCTCAGCAGGGGCACGACATGATGCACTGCCGGAACGCCGCGGGGTCGTCGATGACTTCGTAGCAGCGCCGGACGCAGTCACGACACGGGTTCTGGGTGGCGTTCGTCGTCGTCTCCTGGGTCGTCTCATCCCAGAAGGTGATGTCGGCGGCCAGGGCGCCGGCCAGCAGACGAAACTCCGGGGTGTCCTCCGCGGTCCGGTCTCGTAGCGAGAGCTGGACGACGGGGTGGCTGCCGTGTTCGTCGCAGGGTCGCTCGCCGACGTACTCGGCGCCCTGGATCAGGTCAAGAGGCAGCTCGACCCACTCGGCGCAGTCGCCGAAGGAGAAGTCGAAGGTCTCGGCCTGGTCCGACGGCTTCGCGATGCCCGTCACGGTGGGCGGCGGCCGCAGGTCGTCGCGCCGGAGCCGTTCGGCGAACTCCGCCGGCGGCAGGACTCGCCGCCGCCCGCCCGCGGACGCGCCTTCGGGACGTTTCCCGTAGGTGCTCATGCCCGCTCGATGCGGATGCCGCGCGACTCCGGATCGTCGATCGTGGTGATCGTCAGGTCGCCCTCGAAGTCCGCCTCGGCCAGCTCGGCGAGGACGGCGCGGCGGAGTGCGCGCTCGAGGCGGGCGCGGCCTTCGCCGGTCAGGGGCAGCTTCTCGTCCCACATGACCGTGTACGCCTTGAGGAACTCGGTCTCGACGTGTGTGGTCGGGAAGACGACGGGGGTCGGGTCGAGGGGTGGCCTCGGCCTCGGGGCGGCGTTGCTGTCGTCGGCTTCGCTGCCGGCTTGGTAGGTCATGAGATCTCTCCAAATGTGTGTGTTGTTCGCGTACCTACGTGGGTTCAGGCCCTGCGGGCCGTTGGGTTTCTAGGGCGGTCTGCCCGGCTCGGAAGCAGAGCGCCGATACGATGCGCCGCTGTCCGGCGGCGACGGGACGCACCCGGTGCGGCACGAGCCCTCCGAACATCACCAGGCTCTGATCGGGCGTCGCCTTGATCGAGCGCCGGTCGCGCCGGCCGGTGCTCACCGACGGCAACGGTCGGCCCACCTGTCCCGGGAACAGGTCCCAGGAACCGCTCGGGTCCTCGGCCGGGGAGGAGTCCTGGAGCACCGTCAGGACGACGAGCTCGCACTCGAGGACGTCGAGATGGAGGCCCATGAAGTCGCCCGGCCGGGTGTAGTAGTTGACCGATCCGCGGCGGCCGGTGGGCTCGACCGCCAGCCCGCACAGACCTTCGAGGAACGCCTTGAGCGACGGCGAGCAGTAGGCCGCGTCCTGGGCGTCGCCCCCACCCGCACCGACCAGTCGGCGAGGAGGGTGGCTGTCTCTCCCGACGCCGCCGGAGCGGGCCATCAGCGCCTGCTCCTGCCCACCCCAGTACGCCTCGCGGGCCTC
The DNA here is from genome assembly GCF_040643685.1 of Nocardioides sp. NPDC047086. Classification (NCBI taxonomy): domain Bacteria; kingdom Bacillati; phylum Actinomycetota; class Actinomycetes; order Propionibacteriales; family Nocardioidaceae; genus Nocardioides; species Nocardioides sp. NPDC047086. The sequence continues at coordinate 2,901 of NZ_JBEYUV010000033.1, read as the reverse complement.
CCGCGTCATCTCGGCGTGAACGTCGTGATCGAACAGGTCCTCGTACAGCGCGAACCCCTCGTGCTCGACGAGCAGCGGGGATGCCGCGAGCGCCGGGTCGATCGGGAGCTCGTCGGCGGCCCGTGGCCGGCGTCGCGGCACGGCGTGCGGCGGCTGCCCGGTCCGGCACCACCTCATCGCCAGCTCGGTGTCGATGCTGAAGTAGTGGCCGATGATCCAGCCGCTCGCTGCGCGCGCCCGCCGGTAGACCTCCCCGCCCAAGGCCGCCTCGGAGGGCGGAACGTCCCTCATGGTCAGCGACTCGGTCAGGCCGAGGGCCAGCCACAGGGCGACCTCCTCGACGATCCAGGAATTCGACGAAGGGAACCCGAGCGGGACGACTCCGTCCACCTCCGATGCGCCCGCCGCCAGTCGTTCGCGCAGCGGGACCAGCGGAGCCAGCTCCGGCTCCTCCGCACTCTTCGCCAGTCCGACCATCAGCCGCAGGGTGATCTCCAGCAGCACCGGTCGAAGCTTCGCCAGCTCCTCGACGCCCTTACGGCTGAGCAGCAGGACGCCCGAGTTGATCGGCCCGACGAACCGGCCGCCCAGCGACTGCGCGAGCCGGGCGAGGTGCTCCTCGTCCAGGTAGGTCGGGTCGTAGCCTCGTTACCGAGTAGCAGACGACGCGTCCCGCCACGTTCGAGCTCATCCGATCCTCCCCTCCGTCAGCGCAACAGACGAGGTCCTGACCGGTCTCCTTGGTCTCCGGGATCACCCAGAATCAGGTACGCAGCGGCATCCGGTCACTCCTCCTGCCGGCGCCCCTGCATCCTGCCCGAATCCATCACGACGATGCGGAGCTTCGGGGAGAGCAGCTGCGTGGCAGTGAGTCCGAACATCGTCCGGAAGGTGTCGCTGAAGTGGCTCGGGGAGGCGAACCCGGCGTCGCTGGCGGCCGTCGAGAGATCCGCGCCCCGACTGACAGCGGCGGCCGCGTGCCGCATCCTGGCCCATCTGCCCGAGCAGGTGGGCCGTCCCCGCTGTGCCCGGGTCGATGTAGAAGAACAGCATCGACTGCTCCTCCCCCGCGACGATCTGATGGGACGTACGCGCCGGGATCAGCGCGCTCCGCGCCGAGCGTGGCCCTTCGGGGCCTGATCGCAGCAGGAAGGGTGCATCCAGGCCCAGCGCGAAGCAGGTCACCGACCCGGAATGAGCGCCCAGGCGCAGCGACGGCCCCCGATAGGCCGCATGTCCCGACCAGAACCACACCGTCGGCTGCGCGTCGTCGCAGCACGAATCCGGAAGCGGCTCGGTCGCCATGCGCGTCATGATCCCACGGTGAACACCGTGGCCAGCCTGACCATCGCCGTCATCGGCGTCTTCTTCCTCGCCATGGGGACGTACGCCCTGGTCGCCCCGAGCGCCCTGGTCGCCCCGTTCCGCCTCTCGGCCCGGTCACCGGAGTCCCGCTCCGAGGTCCGCGCCGTCTACGGCGGGTTCGGCATCGCCATGGCCGCCGTGCTCGGCGTCGCCGCTCTCGACATCGGCGACATCCGGGCCGGCGCCGTGACCACCGTCGGCCTCGCTCTGATCGGGATGGCCGGCGGCCGACTCGTCTCGCGCCTGTTCGACCCGGCCGTACGCTTCTATCCCATCTGGTTCTACTTCGGGATCGAGTTCGTGGCCGGCACGGCGCTGCTTCTGAGCGCCTGACCTCGGCTGATTCGGCTATGCTCGGCGCCGTGGGATCTCGGCCGACATCAGACACGTCTGTACAACCGCCACGTCCGCGCGCCCCCAGCCCGGGCAACATGGGCCAACGAGTCGACTGGCACAACGATCCCTCGGCCCCCGAGGTGAACAGCATCCGACCCAGCGCCGGCGCCTTCGTCCTCGACGACCCGGGCAGGATCCTGCTGATCCGCCGCAACGACACCGGCAACTGGACGATGCCCGGCGGCGCGATGGAGCCCGGCGAGTCGCTGACCGCGGCCGCGGTCCGCGAGACGCTCGAGGAGACCGGCATCACCATCGAGGTGATCGGCCTGGTCGGGATCTGGACCGACCCGCGTCACCGCATCGAGAACACCACCAACGGCGAGGTACGCCAGGAGTGCTCCATCATCTACGCCGGCCGCTACCTCGCCGGCGAGCCGACTCCATCAGCCGAGAACACCCACGCCGAGTGGATCAGCCCCGCGATCATCCCCAGCCTGCAGATGGATCGCAGCCAGCGCGTACGGATCGACTGGGCCCTCAACCGCAACTTCCCCCACCTCGACCCCAACCCCTGATCGCGGCCACCCGAGGCTCAGGCCGTACGCAGCAGCCTGAACTCGTGACGCTGAAGCACCTGTAGCACCAGCTTGGCCGGATAGCCGAAGGCATCTCGTCCGGCCTCGGACGGATAGGGCTCGATCGCGGACACCTGATGCCACTGGCCGTCGACCAGCAGCTCACAGCCGCCAGCGGCGACGATGTTGCGATACCAGTTGACGTTCTCGCCGTACGTCAGCTCCGCGATCAACCCTTTCGGCACCCGCGCGACCATGATCGGCGTCTCGTACGTCTTTCCCGACTTCCGTCCCACGTGACGCACGAGCGAGAACGGCCCGTGTCCCGAGCGGGCCGCCCGGGTCGTCACTCGGTTGAGCGAGTTCTTCAGCAGCCACAACCACCTTCGACGCATCTCAGCCTCCTGGGCTTCGGGTTCACCATCGGCAGTTTCTTGAGCTCGTGACGACGGTATGACTGAATTGATCATGGGCGCTGCCGAACAGGCCTTACTCATCGGGTTGGGGCTGGGTTGAGTCTCCTGGGAGGGTGGTGTTTCTTCGCTGCCGCGGTCGTTGGCCGCCGACCCTTTCTTGAGGGTCTTCTCGATCGTCCCCGGAGTAAAGGACGGGCCTTCGGCCG
>NZ_JBEYUV010000032.1:0-66276 GCF_040643685.1 Nocardioides sp. NPDC047086 | reverse complement strand
GACTGTTCCGCCCGCAGGTCGCCGAGCCGCTGATGCCGAACTGGAAGCACCTGCCGGTCGGATATCGAGCGCAGATCGGACCGTGTTGGTCTCGACACGCTCGCTGGCGCTCGCGGCTCGACCAGCGGAGGGGCCGTCAGGTCGTGTAGTCGGCGTTGATGCGGATGTAGCCGTCGGTGAGGTCGCAGCCGTAGACGGTGAACTCGCCCGACGCGATGCCGAGGTCGACCTCGATCGAGACCTCGTCGCCGGACAGATAAGTCGACAAATCTGCCAATAGATTTGCCGAGACCTGGGCGGGGTAGATCTCGGTGCCACCGAACGCGATGCGTACGTGCTCGGGGGAGATGTCGGTCTCCTCGCGGAGCTTCCCGATGGCCATCGCGACCCGGCCCCAGTTGGGGTCGGCGCCGTGGACGGCGGTCTTCACCAGGGGCGAGTTGACGATGGCCTTGCCGACCCGCTTGGCCTGGGCGTCGTCGCGGGCACCGCTGACCGAGACCGTGATCAGCTTGGAGGCCCCCTCGCCGTCGGAGGCGATCTTCTTCACCAGCGCGAGCGCGGCGTCGTAGAGCGCGGCCTCGAACTCGTCCAGGTCGACCGGCCCAGCAGCACCGGAGGCGAAGATCGCGGCCGTGTCGGAGGTCGAGGTGTCGGTGTCGATCGAGACGGCGTTGTAGGTGCGGTCGACGACCCGGCGGAAGGCCGCGTCGAGCTCGGCTGCCGGCACCGCGGCGTCGGTGAAGAAGAAGGTCAGCATCGTGGCCATGTCGGGCTCGAGCATCCCGACGCCCTTGGCGATCCCGATGATCGTCGCGTCGCCGACGGTCCGCGTCTCGATCTTGGCAACCGTGTCGGTCGTCATGATCGCCGCCGCGGCGGCGTCGAAGTCGGCCTCACCGGCGGTCCCGGCGAGCTTCTCCAGGGCGGGCGTGAGCACGTCCATCGGATACTGCACCCCGATCACGCCGGTCGAGGCGACCAGCAGCTCCTCGGGTCGGACGCCGACGACCTCGGCCGCCAGGCGGCGTACCTCCTGGGCGTTGGCCTCGCCCGTCGGCCCGGTCGCGACGTTGGCGTTCTTCGAGATGGTCACCATCCCGCGGAAGGCGGAGACGTCGGAGGCTCGGGAGAGCAGCACCGAGGCGCCGGCGAAGCGGGATCGGGTGAAGACCGCGGCGCTCGTGACCGGGCCCGAGGGTGCGGCGACGACGGCGAAGTCGTCGGCGCCCTCCTTGAGTCCGAGGTTGGCGGTGACTCCGACGAATCCGGCTGGCTGAGGCATGCGGACAGCCTAGAACCAGTCCGGGGCGAGGAACGTCCTATGTCCGCAACCAGGCGAACGCCGCCGCCTCGAGGATCATCCAGGACCGGAGTACGCGACCCACGAACGTGATGCCGACGAAGAGCACCAGGTTGGCCTTGAGCGTGCCGTAGACCACCGCGAGGATCGCGAGCGGCGGAAGCCCGCTGAGCGCGGCCACGGCGAGCAGTCCGCCGGCGTAGGCGGGCCGGCCCTGCGTACGTCGCTCCCACTTCTCCATCCGCTGCTGCCACTTCTCGCACGCCATCTTCTTGCGGACGAGGGGGAGGGAGGTCGTGCCGTGGCCGGCGTAGTACCAGACCACCTTGGAGCTGGTCTGGCCGATTCCCGCCACCAGAGCGAGCACGAGGGCGGAGAAGGTGAGATTCGAGGCGGCCACCGCGAGGTAGGTCTCGAAGTTGATGATGGGGAAGAGTCCTCCGGCGAAGGAGGCGGCGAAGGTCCCGAGAACGAGGTCCATCAGGCGACCTCTGGACCGCTCAGGAATTGAAACAATTCAACGCATGTGTGTTGGGGGATCACTCGCGAAACCTTAGATGTAATCCGTGTCACCATGCGACATCGGCGTCACATCCACATTGCGGACCACCCACCGAAATGAGGCGTTTCTCACTTAAACATGGGGGTCACAAGGGTCTCGGCACCGGTTATCGGAACATCGCCTGCAGTTGGATCGATCAATTGTCCAGGCTCGTGATCGATGACCCACTCTGGTGCACGGTACCCCGGTTGGAGCCCTCTTCAACTGGGGTAACGTGCCTGCAATCGGCGAAACTTTTGAAGGGTGTCGGAATGGTTGACGTGGACAAGGTCCTCGATGAGGCGGGGCTGACGAATCCTCATGTGCGGGAGTATGTCTCCTACTGGGCAGGGGTGACCGGAGCCGCGCAGATCGAGGTTGTCAGCGCAGCCGACGACGAGCGGCTCCTCCAGGAGTCCCTGGCAGCGGGCGAGCTTCTCCCGGTCACGGGCGGCCGCTACTACAGCCGTTCCTACCGCAAGGACACCGCCCGCTCCGAAGAGCGCACCGTGGTCGCCACCTCCAACCCGGAGGACAAGGGCGTCTACAACAACTGGAAGCCTGCTGACGAGACCGTCAAGACGCTCACCGAGCGGATGACCGGGGCTTCGGCGGGCAAGACGATGTACGTCATCCCCTACCTGATGGCTCCGGTCGGCTCGCCCCTGGAGGCGTACGCCGCGGGTGTCGAGCTCACCGACAGCCGCCCGGTCGTGCAGCAGATGATCCGGATGGCCCGCGTCGGCATCGACTACATCAACGACCTCGCGGACCCGAGCTCCTTCGTCCGTGCCGTGCACGTGACCGGTGACCTCCCCAACCTCGGGCAGGGGACCGACGAGGACCAGCGTCTGTTCGCGACGGTCGCCGACCAGCGTACGATCCTCCACTTCGGCTCCTCCTACGGCGGCAACGCGCTGCTGGGCAAGATCGCCCACGGCCTGCGCCAGGCCTGCTACGACGGCCGCGCCTCCGGCAAGTTCCTGGCCGAGCAGTTCCTGCTGCTGGGCATCAAGGACAAGGAGACCGGCGAGGAGTTCCACGTCGTCGGTGGCTTCCCGTCCGCCTCCGGCAAGACCAACCTCTCGATGACGCTCTCGCCCGACGCCCTCGGTGAGCGTTACGAGGTCACCTTCTACGGCGACGACATCGCCTGGATCTGGGTCGGCGAGGACGGCAAGCTCTACGCCTTCAACCCGGAGAACGGCGTCTTCGGCGTCGCCAAGGACACCAACGAGAAGACCAACCCGGGTGCCATCCAGGCGATCCTGCCCGGCTCGGGTGCGATCTTCACGAACGTCGCCTACAACGAGAAGACCCAGGAGGTCTGGTGGGAGGGGCTCACCAAGCACCACCCGGACGACCTCGACGGCTGGATCGACTGGAAGGGCGAGCGCATCGCTGACCGGATCGACGACGAGCTGGGCGAGCCGTGGGCCCACCCCAACTCCCGCTTCACCACGCCGATCTCGCAGGTGCCCAACGCTGCCCCCGACTTCGACGACGCGGCCGGCGTGCCGGTCGACGCGATCATCTTCGGTGGCCGCACCCGTGACCGCGAGCCGCTGATCCGCGCGATCACCGACGTCGCCGAGGGCGTCTACGACGGCCTCACGCTGGGCGCCGAGGCGACCGCCGCGGCCGACGGCCTCGAGGGCGTGCTGCGCTACGACCCGATGTCGATGCGTCCGTTCCTCGCCTACGAGGAGGGCGACTACGCCCGCCACTGGCTGAAGATCATCGGCGAGGCCACCGACAAGCCGGTCTTCGCCCACGTCAACTGGTTCCAGCGCGACTCCGAGGACGGTCACTTCCTGTGGCCCGGCTACCGCGAGAACGTGCGCGCGCTGCTGTGGCTGCTGCAGTTCAAGAAGGGTGAGGTCAAGGGCCAGCAGAGCCCCGTCGGCGTCATCCCGACCGAGGACGAGCTCGACCTGCGCGGCCTCGAGTTGCCGCAGAAGGACCTCGACCGCATCCTCTCCCTCGACCTGACCCGCTGGAAGCAGGAGATGGGCTTCCGGGAGGAGCACCTCAAGCAGTTCAAGCTGCCGGAGGAGATCTGGGAGGCGCACAAGCGCGTCGCTGCTGCCATCGACGAGGCCGCCGAGCAGGCCTGATCGAGACATACAGCCGGGGGCGGCGTACGGAATTCTTTCCGTGCGCCGCCCCTGTTGTTTCCGTCTGCGTTCGTTTCCTACGGGAAGATGAACTTTGTTCATATCTGGAACAGATGCCCGGCCAGACATTTACGTAGCCGATCTCCGCCACCTAAGGTTCCTGCCCGTGACGATCCCCTTGAGCCAGCCGCTTCGTGCGGCCTCGATCAACGAGGCGTACGCGCGGTTCTGGAAGAAGTACGCGACATTCTCGGGTCGCGCCAGCCGCACCGAGCTGCTCTGGCCGATGCTCGTGAACCTTCTGATGCTCATCGTTCTCGTGCTCGCGCGCAACGAGGTGGTGAGCCTCGTGGTCGGTCTCTACGGGCTGGTGGCGTTCGTGCCGACCATCGCGCTCGGCGCGCGGCGGCTGCACGACATCAACCGCTCCGGGTGGTGGCAGCTGATCCTGATCGTGCCGGTGATCGGTGACATCGTCCTCGCGGTGCTCTGGCTGACCTTCCCGAGCCCCGAGGGTGTCAAGTACGACCTGGCCGCATGAGGCGTAAAATTCCCCTAGTTGTTCTCGGGGTTGTCCCCGAATGGCAGGCTATTGGCATGAAGTCCCTCGCAGGAGCCGCAGCGAAGCGGCTCGCCTACGAGACCGTTGGGTGGCTGCTCGTGGTCGCCGGTATCGCCGCGATGGTGTTGCCGGGGCCGGGGCTGCTGATGCTCTTCGGTGGGCTGGCTGTGCTCTCCCGCCAGTACGCCTGGGCTCGCCGCTACGTCGAGCCGGTCCGCCTCCGCGCCATGCGGGGTGTCGCCGAGGGCGTCGAGACCTGGCCGCGCATCGTGGCCTCGACCCTGGGTGCGCTCTCCATCGGTGCCGTCGGCGTCGTCTTCCTGATCAACCCGCCGGCGCCCCACTGGTGGCCTCTCGAGGCGACCTTCTGGCTGCTCGGTGGTGCGTGGACCGGCGTGACGCTGCTGGCGTCGTGCCTCCTCGCCCTCGCCATCCTGGGCTACTCCTACCACCGCTTCCACGGCCACCCCGATGCTCGTCGACAGCTCGACGAGGACATCGAGCACACGGGTGAGATGAACAAGGTCGCCTGAGGTTCGTCAGTCGGACGTCATCCGGAAGTCGTACGCAGCCGGAATCGCCTCGCCGGGACGGACGGCGAGCCAGAGCGTGTCCAGTGCGGTCTCGCCCTCGCGGAGGTTGTCGACCGTGATGCCCGCGTCGAGGAGCTGACGGACCCGGTCGAGGTCGCCCATGGCGAGTGCCGCCCGCGCGGTGCACAGTTGGATCCGACCGTGGTCTCGGTCCGCGTCGGCGAGAGTGGCGATCACCTCGAGCGCTTCGGCAGGTCGATCGGCCGCGATCAGTGCTTGGAGCAGCTCGATGGTGAGCTCACGCAGGTCGGGACGCAGGCGGTGGGCCTCGAGCAGGAGGTCCGCAGCAGGCGGGTCCGCCGGTTCTGCGAGGTGCGCGAGGGCGCGCAGGGCCCAGGGATTGGGATGATCGGCGACCGACCGCTCCATGACTTCGCGCGCGCTGCGGCGGTCATCGTCGGCCAGCAGGAGCAGGCCGAGGTGGTACCACGCATGCCAGTCGTCGGCCGAGGCCTCCAGCAGCTCGCGCCAGTGCGCACCACGGATGGGAGCCGCGGGCGGGTCGCTGATCGGCAGCCGGCCGCGCTGCAGCAGATCGAGCCAGGGCTTCTGATCTTCGCCGCAGGCCCCGAACGGACGCAGCGGGTCCGCCGGCACAGCGCCGGCCGCGACCTCGAGCGCGCCCCACCCGGACCCGCGGGCGAGCAGGTCTTCGGGCGGTGCGAAGCGTCCTGCCTCGCGGAGCGCGTCGTCCAGATCGGCCCGCGGGAGGAGCATCTCGACCGCCTCGTTCACGGCCGCCCGAGCCGAGTCCCAGGAGCCGTGCACCCGCTCGGGGTCGACCTCGAGCAGGCCGAACGCCTCGGCCCACTCCCAGGTCTCGCCGCCGGGCAGCGCGAGGTGCTCGAGCTGCGTACGTGCCAGGCCGGCCTGGATCTCGATGTAGGCAGCGTCCGGCCCGGACAGCCACTCCTGCCAACGCTGCCCGCCCGCACCGGTGCCCCACTGGAAGAGCTTGCGGCCGACGAGTCGGTCGGTGGATGTCTGGACGAGCCCGCGGCCGTCGCCGTCGAGCGCGGCGATCCAGGGGCGCTCGCCGTCCGGGACGTCCATGAAGAAGTCGGCCGCCTGCGGGGAACTCGCCGGATAACTCTGGTCGCCGTCCGCCGTCTGCGGAAAATCGATCAGCGTCAGCTGCTCCGCGTAGTCGAAATGGAAGGCCTGCTCGGCCGGTGCGACGACACGTACGTCCGGACCCTGGGGCACCGCGATGTTCGTCCACCAGTAGACGGGCGTCGGGTTCGGTGCCGGGTTGTGGAGCGAGACGTGCATCAACAGCACCGGGGATCCGGCGGGCAACCAGGCGTCGATCGTGACCACGACCCGACGCATCCGCTCCAGCTCGTACATCCGCAGGACCGGGGTGCCGGCCGGCGTGGTCAGGCTCACGGCGTGCAGCGGGGAGCAGGTGAGTGGCCAGTGCCCCGTGGCCCCGAAGTTCCACTCGACCCCGCCGGCCAGCCAGGCGTCGCGCAGCGCCAGGTTGGCGGGCTGCAGGATGGGGTTGCGGTGCAGCAGCTCGCGGCCCGACGGCCGGTGCACCAGCGACCACAGCCGCCCACCGTAGCCGGGCAGGAAGGTGGCGGTGAGCAGCTCGTTCTCCAGCGCCAGGCTCGGCAGATCACGCATCTTGCGTCGGCGGGTGTAGGAGTCCTGAGCCGTGTACGGCAGCAGCGTGCTCGGCCGGCCGTACTCGAGGTTGGTCGCCATGTCCGGATAAGGCGCGGCGCCGGGTTCGAACCCTGGTCGGGGCACCCCGTGCAGCAGCGGAAGCGGTCCATCGATCGGGTCCTCGGCGCCCTCGATCGAGAGCCGATCCATCCTCAGCGTGGTCATCGCGTCCATCCAACCAGGCTGAGGGCGCTGCCACTCCGGACAATGCGAAACCGCCGGCCTCCTCCACGGTGGTGGGCCGTGGAGGAGGCCGGCGATTCAGTGAGCGCTGTTCCTACGAGGGCTTGCGGCCGTTCTTGTCGGCGTCGTCACCCTGAGGAGGGTTCGGAGTCCAGCCGCGGGCCGCGTTGGGATCCAGGACGTCGCTCGCCGTCTCGGTCCAGTCGTCGCTGTAGTCGGCCTGCCAGTCCTGGTCCTGGCCGTTCCTCTTGTCGTCCTTCTTGCCGCCGCGGCCACCGGCGCCACCGGCGCCACCGGCGCCACCGGCGCCACCGGCGCCACCGGCGCCACCGGCACCACCGCGTCCGCCACGGCTGCCCGCTCCCGTCGGCCCGCCTCGGCCGCCACGCCCACCAGCGCCGCGCGCACCTGCGCCTGCGCCGGCACCACGTGCGCCAGCCCCGCGTGCACCCGTGCCGGCTCCGCTACCGGCGCGGGCCCCGGCGGCACCGGCCCTGGCGGCTGCGGACCTCGACGTGGCGCTGGCCGTGCCTGCCTTGGCGGAAGCTCCGGCCGCGAACTTGTTGGCGAGTGCCTTGGCCACACCGGCCCCGAGCAGCGCCCCGCCACCAGCGATCGCCAGCGCGGCCATGCCGCCGCTTCCGCCGGCCATCGGTGCGAGGCCGTCAGCAGTCTCGACCATCGCGTACGACGTCGATGGCGCCGGCGTGCCGTCGGCGTTGATCCACTGGGTGCCGTTCCACTCGGGCTTGTTCTCGGCCTCGTAGCCCGCGATGTTCGCCTTCTCCTGAGCGATCAGCTCGTGGCCCCAGCCGTCGGGGTAGAGCGTCCCGGAGTTGTACTTCTCCATCCGGGCCTTGGCCGCTGCGATCTGGCTGTAGGAGCCGGGGGACGATGGAGCTGAAGGAGCGCTATGGGGGCCGTCGGGGTCTGGTGCGTCGGTGATCTCGCGAACCGGAGGTTGGGCCGAGTAATTGCTTTCGTCGATTTGTTGGATGAGTTTGGCGGCGGCCTCTTCTGCTGCGGCGATCTTCGCTTCCTCGGCTGCCCACGCTGCCTGGTCCGACTTCAATTGGCTGGCATTCGCCTTGGCGGCCGCGGTGTCTACGCCAGAGCCGGACTGCGCGTACTGCGCGGCTGAGGCATCCGGCCGGGGTCCGTGGTTGGTCGGGAGTTTGCCCTCCAACTGGTCGTGGGCACTCTTTGCCGACTTCGTTGCGTCCTGTGCCGTTGTCAGGGCCTTCATGGCGGCGTCTAGCTGATCGACCTTGGTATTCAACTTGTCGGCTGCCTCACGGAACGCACGCGTGGCGGCTTCGGTGGTCAGGGATGTCTCTTCAAAGGCTTTGGGCAATTGGCCGCTGGCCAACTCCAGGTTCCTCGCCACCGTCGCCAGCGCTTCGCGCGCTTGCTTCCAGTCGTCGAGCCGTGCCTTGACGTCGTCCGGCTTTGCAGTGGCGACATACTGCTTGAGGATCACCATCATGCCGCCCTTGCTGACCCCGCCGCCTGCCGCGAGCGCGTTCACTTGTTCGCCTCCTGATCCTGGCCGAGCTCAGCGCGTGATGCCGCCGTCTCTAGCGCCTCCGAGGACGGGAAGAACGGGATCGGGACGTCTGGCAGGTTGAGCCGACCGTCCTTGCCCAGGTTCTCGAAGAAGGGTCTGTTGATCTGGTCGACGGCCGATGTCAACTGCGTGCGGAATGCAGCCTCAGCCTCTTCGTCGGCGTTCTTGACAGCCCGCACTGCATTGTCCAGGCCGTCGATGAAGTCGATCAGCGCAGTGTTCGTCTGCGAGAGTGTTGAATTGATGCGCTCGGTGGCCAGGTTCATGAGCTTTTCGAGCGCTCCAGCAGTCGCGCTGCCGCCAAGGTCCCCTGACCCTGGCTTGTCGACATGAGCCTTGTAGACGTCGTCCTTGGCCTCCGTGAGAACCTGCTTGATCTTGTTGACCAGGGCCTCATCGACTCCGGATGAGTTTGAACCTGCCACGTCGGCCTCCCCGAGTATCTGCTTACGGTAAGCAAAGTCTAGGCATGAGACCGTCGGATCGTCACTGCCAATGTGATCCAGGGCGACGCACTATTCTCTCCAGCATGACTGGACCTCGGACTCTCCCGTCCCGACGCTTCGCCGTAACCATCGTGGCGACCATGACTTCGTTCGCGCTTTGCTCTTGTGGTGGAGGAAGTGATGAGCCATCAGGGCCTGAGTCCCCTGCGACCGCGTCGAGCGGGTCCTCGGCGGGCTCCGAGTCCCCAAGCGCTCCGGCCGCAGAGGGCGAGACGGCTGAGCTCGACGGGGCGCAGTTCACCGCGCCGACCGGCTGGTACGTCAAACCCGAGGATGGGAGTTACGTCATTGGTGCGCCAGACGATGCAGATGGTTTCTCGCCTGGTTCCGGGATCTTTAACGTTGGGACGACCCTTGCTTCTGACGTCGATGAGCTTGCAGAGGCGGCGCTATCGCGCGTGGAGACGGCCTACCCGGATGGGAAGCGACTTCCCGACGTGAAGTACGGCGGCAGCACTTTCTTTCACCTCCGCGGCACAAACGACACTGAAAGGTTCGATCACTACGGCACTGTGGTGGGCGGGTCGGAGGTTCTGGTTGCTTGGTCGTTCAACCCCAAGTGGGTCACGAGAGACGAAACTGACGAGCTCATCAACCAGGTGATGCCGTCGTTCAAGTTCGAGGGCTGATCGATGTCGGGTCGTTTGTGGTGGGCTTCAAGGTAGGCGACTGAACCGCCTCAGTAGGTAGGTCCCCAGTCCAAGGATCTGATGTCGGCGGTCACCGATAGGTTGCGGTCTGTGGTCGTACATCTGCACCGCGCACCGCGGACCGATCTGCTCGCCGACTCGCTCGGCGAGCTGCTGTCGGTGCCGCTCCGGGATCCGTTCGCGACGGAGGTCGTGGTGGTGCCGGCGCGGGGGGTGGAGCGGTGGTTGTCGCAGCGGCTCTCGCACCGGCTCGGGGCAGCGGAGGGGCGGTCCGACGGGATCTGTGCGGGGGTCGACTTCCGGACGCCGTGGTCGCTGTTCGCCGAGGTGGCGGGCACGGGGGATGAGGATCCCTGGGCGCCGGAGTCGCTGACCTGGCCGGTGCTGGCGGCGATCGACGCATCGCTGGACGAGCCCTGGGCCAAGCCCCTCGCGATGCATCTGGGGCACGGGGATGTGACGGAGGAAGGCGTACGCCGGAGGGGGCGGCGGTTGGCGCTGGCCCGGCGGATGGCGCGGTTGTTCGCTGCGTACGCGGACCAGCGGCCGGCGGTGGTCGCCGACTGGAGTGCGGGGCGGGACACCGACGGGCTGGGCGCGGAGATCGCCGAGGATCTCAGCTGGCAGCCGCCGTTGTGGCGGGCCGTTGCCGGGCTGGTCGGCGGTCCGACGCCGGTGGAGCGGCAGGCCGCGACGGTCGCAAGGCTGAAGGAGGCGCCGGGGGAGTTCGCGCTGCCGGAGCGGGTCTCGTTGTTCGGCCACACCAGGCTCTCGGCGACCGACGTCGAGCTGGTCGCGGCGCTGGGGGAGCACCGGGAGGTGCACCTGTGGTTGCCGCATCCCTCTGCGGCGCTGTGGGAGGCGCTCGCCGGGCTGGACGGGGCGGTCGCGCGGACGGCGGACCGGTCGCACGATGCGGTCGGGCACCCGTTGCTGGCGACGCTGGGGCGCGATACGCGGGAGCTGCAGCGGGGCCTGGCGGAGCTCGCGGCGGTTGACGACTGTGTTGGTTTCGACACGCCTTCTCCTAGCGGCTCCGGCGGCTCAACCAACGGCGGACTGCTCGGGTGGCTGCAGGAGGACATCCGGGCCAACACGCTGGGCGAGGCGGCCGAGCGGGCGCTCGACCCGGAGGACCGTTCGATCCAGGTGCATGCGTGCCACGGCGAGGCACGGCAGGTGGAGGTGCTGCGCGAGGTGCTGCTGGGGCTGCTCGAGGACGACCCGACGCTCGAGCCACGCGATGTCTTGGTGATGTGCCCCGACATCGAGACCTTCGCGCCGCTGATCGAGGCCGGTTTCGGGCTCGGGGAGATGACTGGTGCGACCGGACACCCCGCTCACCGGCTGCGGGTGAAGCTGGCGGACCGGTCGTTGACGCGTACGAACCCACTGCTGGACGTGGCCACCAGGCTGCTGGACCTGGCCGGCGGCCGGGCGGGGGTCAGCGACGTACTCGATCTTGCTCATCTCGATCCGGTGCGGCGCCGCTTCGGGCTCAACGACGATGCCCTCGAGCAGCTCGAGGACTGGGCCAAGGACGCCGGGATCCGATGGGGCTTCGACGCGGAGCACCGCGAGCCCTTCGGGCTGGAGACGTACGTCGCCAACACCTGGCGCTTCGGGATGGACCGGATCCTCACCGGGGTCGCGATGTCCGAGGACTCGGCGACCTGGCTCGACACGACGCTGCCGTTGGACGACGTAGGGAGTGGCAGCGTCGAGCTGGCCGGGAAGTTCGCCGAGCTCGTCGACCGGCTGGTGGGGGTGACCGACGAGCTCGCCGGGGTGCATCCGCTGGAGCACTGGTTGAAGGTCATCGAGGAGGGTGTCGCCGCGCTGACGTCGGTCTCGACCGACGACGAGTGGCAGTCGGGCCAGGTGACTCGTGAGCTGTCCCGGGTCAGAGACGCCGCCCAGAACCACGAGGTCGACGAGCTGCGCCTGCCGGACGTGCGGGCGCTCCTGGGGGCTCGGCTGGCCGGGCGCGCGACGCGCGCCAACTTCCGCACCGGCACGCTGACCGTGTCGACGCTGGTGCCGATGCGGTCGGTGCCCCATCGCGTGGTCTGCCTGCTCGGCATGGACGACGGGGTGTTCCCGCGGGTCGGGATCACCGACGGCGACGACCTGCTGGCCCGCGACCCGCAGACGGGCGAGCGCGACCTGCGCAGCGAGGACCGGCAGCTGTTCCTCGACGCCCTGCTGGCGGCGACCGAGACGCTGGTGGTGACCTACACGGGCGCCAACGAGTACTCCGGCCAGCCGCGGCCGCCCGCGGTGCCGCTGGGAGAGCTGCTGGACACGCTGGACGCGACGGCCGTCTCCGCCGACGGGAGGCCGGTCAAGGAGGTCGTGACAACCAGGCACCCGCTGCAGCCGTTCGACCCGCGCAACCTGACTCCCGGGGCGCTGGTGGCCGGACACTCCTTCTCCTTCGACAAGGCCGCCGAGGCCGGCGCTCTCGCGGCGCTGTCCGACCGCGTCGAGCCGCCGGAGTTCCTGCCCGCGCCGCTGGCGCCGGCCGCAGCCGGAGACCTGACGCTCGAGGAGCTGCTCGCCTTCTACCGCGCGCCGGTGCGCGCCTTCTTCCGCGACCGGCTGGACCTGGCGCTGCCGCGTGATGACGACCCGCTCTCCGACGGTCTGCCGGTCGAGCTCGACGGTCTGGGGCAGTGGTCGGTGGGCGACCGGCTGCTCCACGACCTGCTCGCCGGGATGTCGGAGGAGCAGGCGACCCAGCAGGAGTGGCGCCGCGGCGTACTGCCTCCGAAGTGGCTCGGCTGGCGCATCCTCACCGACGTGATCACCAAGGCGAAGCCGATCGCGGCCGAGGCGCTGCGGGTGCGACAGGCGGGCATCTCGACCGGACAGGCGCGAGCGGTCGACGTCGAGGTCGATCTCGGCGACGGCCGCCGCCTGACCGGCACCGTCCCACAGGTCTATGGCGACAGGCTCGCTCCGGTGACGTACTCCCGCCTGGGCGCCAAACAGCGGATCGAGTCGTGGGTGCAACTGGTCGCGCTGGCCGCCTCCGACGAGGACCGGGCCTGGAGCGCCTGGACGCTGGGCCGTCCCGGCAACTCCCGTTCGCGTACGCCATTCGGGCTCTCCCAGCTCGGGCCGCTCGACCACACCGCCGTCGACGTGTTGCGTGACCTGGTGCGCCTGCGCGACCAGGGGCTCGCCGCGCCGCTGCCGCTGCCGCTGAAGACCTCGCTCGCCTACGCGCGCCAGCGGCGGACCCAGGCCGGCATCGACGACGCGCTCTACAAGGCCGGCTGGGAGTGGAACGACGGACGGTTCGAGGGCGAGGAGTCCGATGTGGAGCAGGTGCGGGCCTGGGGCAAGGGGTCCGGGATCCCCGGTCTGGGTGATCTCCCAGGGCCCGGCGAGGAGTTCGACGGGGAGACGTCCCGCTTCGGTGCGCTCGCGATGCGGGTGTGGTCGCCGCTGCTCACGGCCGAGCAGGGGAGCTGGTGATGGACGGTTTCGACCTGACCGGTCCGCTCCCGACCGGAACCATGCTGATCGAGGCGTCGGCCGGCACCGGGAAGACCTTCACCATCGGCGCCCTGGTCACCCGCTACGTCGTCGAGGGGGAGGCGACGCTCGACGAGATCCTGGCGATCACCTTCGGTCGCGCCGCCTCCCAGGAGCTGCGTGACCGGGTGCGCTCCCACCTCGTCGAGGCCGAGCGAGCCTTCGCGGCCGCGGTCGCCGGACAGCGCCCGACCCCGCTCGACGCCCACCTCGAGCTGCTGCTGGAGGTGAGCGACGAAGAGATCCTGGTACGCCATGAGCGCGTGCGCGACGCGCTCGCCTCCTTCGACGGGGCGACGATCGCGACGACCCACCAGTTCTGTCAGCTCGTGCTGCGTTCGCTGGGCGTGGCCGGTGACACCGACGCCGGTGCCGAGCTGGTCGAGTCGCTCGACGAGCTGGTCGTGGAGGTCGTCGACGACCTCTACCTGAAGTGGTTCGGCGAGGCCCGGGAGCGGCCGCCCTTCGACCGCGACGACGCGTTGGGGCTGGCGCGCATCGCCGTGGAGGACCCGCAGTCGGTGCTGGCCCCGGCGCCGGCCGAGGACCCGGTCGCGGGCGCGCGGGTGCGGTTCGCCGAGGCGGTGCGGGACGAGGTCGACCGGCGCAAGCAGATGCGCGGCGTGCTGTCCTACGACGACCTGCTCTCCCGGCTCGCGGTCGCGCTCGAGGACCCGTCGGCGCCGGCACGGGCACGGATGCGACAGCGGTGGCGGATCGTCCTGGTCGACGAGTTCCAGGACACCGACCCCGTGCAGTGGCAGGTGCTCTCCCGGGCGTTCGACGGCCACGCCACCCTCGTGCTCATCGGTGACCCGAAGCAGGCGATCTACGCCTTCCGCGGCGGCGACGTCTTCACCTACCTGACGGCCGCCCGAGCCGCTGAGACGCAGGCGACGCTCGACACCAACTGGCGCAGCGACGCCCCCCTGGTCGAGCGGCTCCAGGTGGTCCTGCGAGGCGCCGCGCTGGGCTCTCCCGAGATCGTCGTCCACGACGTGAAGGCGCATCACGACGGGTCCCGGCTGGCCGGTGCCCCGAATCCCTCGCCGTTCCGGATCCGCCGGGTGGGCCGCAGAGGCTTCAAGCTGACCCGCGGCAAGATGATCACCGCCGGCGACGCCCGCAACCACATCGCCCGGGATCTCGCCGGGGACATCGCCGAGCTGCTCGGCTCCGGGGCCACCTGGTGCGATGCTCCGGTCCAGGCAGGGGACGTCGCGGTCATCGTCGCGGTGCGTTCCCACGGGCTGCTGGTCCAGCGCGTGCTGCAGGAGCACGGCATCCCGGCGGTGATGGCCGGCGGCGGCGACGTCTTCCTGACGCCCGCCGGCGAGGACTGGCTCGCGCTGCTCCAGGCGCTCGACTCACCCCATCGGACGCCGCTGGTGCGGGCGGCTGGGCTGAGCGTGTTCTTCGGCTACACCGCGACCGAGCTCGACGCGGGCGGAGAGGCCCTGACCTCGCGCATCGCCGACACCCTGCGTGGCTGGGCGCTGCTGCTCCGCGGCCGAGGTGTCGCCGCGCTGATCGAGGCGGCCGAGGAGCGCGGGCTCACCGCGCGCGTGCTGCGGCGCACCGACGGGGATCGGCTGCTCACCGACGTACGTCATCTGGGGCAGCTGCTCCACGACATCTCGGTGCGCGACTCGCTCGGGCTGCCGGCGCTGCTGGCCTGGTTCCGTGACGAGCGGCGGCGTTCTGCCGCCGCCGAGCGGCCGCGGCGGCTCGACTCGGACGCCGCGGCGGTGCAGATCGTGACGGTGCACGGGTCCAAGGGCCTGCAGTACCCGATCGTCTACCTGCCCTTCGCCTACGACTTCTTCGTGCGTGACCCCGAAGTCGCCCGATTCCACGACGCCCAGGGGCAGCGGACGATCGATGTCACCCGGACCGGTGCGCAGTGGGCCCAGCACCTGGCCCGACACCAGGCCGAGGAGCTGGGGGAGGAGCTGCGCGACCTCTACGTCGCCCTGACCCGGGCGCAGTCGCAGGTCGTCGCGTGGTGGGCGCCGACCGCCAACACGGCCACCGGCGGACTGCACCGGCTGCTGTTCGGGCGCGGCCCCGGCCAGGCGACGGTTCCCGACACCGTGGCCGTGCCGAGCGACGGGGACGCGGCAAGCCTGCTGGGCAACGTCGCTCGCCACAACGGCCCGACAGCCGAGGAAGCGGTGCCGGTGACGGCGGCGACGCCCGTGCGTGAGGCGCCTTCCGGCGTCCTCGCCGCGCGGCCGTTCACCCGTGAGGTGGACGCTGAGTGGCGACGTACGTCCTACTCGGGGCTCATCCGGGTCGACGAGGGCGTCGCGGCGACCTCGGAGCCCGAGGTCGAGGGCAAGGACGACGAGCCGATCGCCGAGGACGTCGATCTCGTCGAGGCCCCTGCGGAGGAGGAGCACCTCTCGCCGATGGCCGAGCTGCCCAAGGGCGCCGGCTTCGGATCGCTGGTCCACGCGGTCCTGGAGCACACCGACCCGGAAGCCCCTGACCTCGCCGAGGAGCTGCTGGCGAAGACCCGCGAGCAGCTGCGCTGGTGGCCGGTGCCTGCCACCGCCGAGGACCTCGCGACCGCGATCCTGCCGCTCAACCTGACCTCGCTCGGCCCGCTCGCCGACGGGCTGACGCTGGCCGAGATCCCGCTGCGCGACCGGCTGCGCGAGCTCGACTTCGAGATCCCGTTGGCGGGTGGCGACGGCCACGACGGAGCCGATGTCCGTCTGCGCGACCTCGCTCCGTTGCTGCGGGCGCATCTGCCGGCGGACGACCCGATGGTGACGTACGCCGACCGGCTCGAGGCTCCGCCGCTGGGCGAGCAGTCGTTGCGGGGCTATCTGACCGGCTCGGTGGACGTGGTGCTGCGGCTGCCGAGCGGCAGGTTCGTGGTGGTCGACTACAAGACCAACTTCCTGGGAGTCGAGGCGATGGACTACACCCAGCCGAAGCTCGCCGAGGCGATGTTGCACTCCCACTACCCGCTGCAGGCGCTGCTCTACTCCGCGGTGGTGCACCGCTTCCTGCGCTGGCGCCTGCCCGGATACGAGCCCGAGCAGCATCTCGGCGGCGTGCTCTACCTCTACGTCCGCGGGATGCTCGGACCGGACACCCCTGTCGTCGACGGCATCCCGACCGGCGTCTTCACCTGGCAGCCGCCCGCCTCCCTGGCGGTCGCGCTGTCCGACCTGCTGGACGGAGGCACGGTCGCATGATCGAGCGCTGGGAGTCCGAGGATCCCTTCGACGTACGCCTGGCCCGGTCCGCGACCGGCCTGCTCGCGTCGTTCAACAGCGAGGGCGTCCTGACCGCTGCCGATGTGCACGTCGCCACCCGCGCCGCCGCGCTCGCGGGAGAAGAGCGCGACGAGGTGCGACTGGCGGTGGCGCTGGCGGTCCGGGCCGTACGGCACGGATCGGTCTGCGTCGACCTGGCCGCGCTGCGGGAGACCGAGGAGACGCTGCCCTGGCCCGCCGCAGCCGGCTGGCTGGAGGCCGTCGCCGACAGCCCCTTGGCCGCGCAGTCCCTGGTGCAGGTCGAGGACGGCCTCCTCTACCTGGACCGCTATCACCGCGAGGAGGGACAGGTACGCGACGACCTGCTCGCCCGCCTGGCCTCACCCCGACCCGTGGCCGACGAGGCCATGCTGGAGGCGACCGCGGCCCGGCTCTTCCCGGGCGAGGGCTACGCCGAGCAGCGCGCCGCCGCGCTCGCCGCCGCCCGGCAGTCGACGACAGTCCTCACCGGCGGACCCGGCACCGGCAAGACGACGACCGTCGCCGGGCTGCTGGCGCTGCTCACCGAGCAGTCCCCGACGCCGTTGCGGGTCGCGCTGACCGCACCGACCGGCAAGGCGGCCGCGCGGCTGCAGGAGGCCGTCGAGGGCGCCCAGCTGGCACCCCAGTTCACCTCCGAGGATCGCGCCCGGCTCGACGGGCTGAGCGCCTCGACCCTCCACCGGCTGCTCGGCTGGCGGCCCGGCTCCTCGACGCGCTTCAAGCACCACCGCACCAACCGGCTGCCGCACGACGTGATCGTCGTCGACGAGACCAGCATGGTCTCGCTGACGATGATGGCCCGGCTGCTCGAGGCCGTACGTCCGGAGGCCCGGCTGATCCTCGTCGGCGACCCCGACCAGCTCGCGAGCGTCGAGGCCGGGGCGGTGCTCTCCGACCTCGTCGCCGGGCTCGCCGTGCGCTCGCCCGACGCCGTCGCCGCCCTCCGCATCACCCATCGTTTCGGTGGCGCGATCGGCGCCCTCGCCGAGGCGCTGCGGGTCGGCGACGCCGACGCGGCGCTCGATGTGCTCAAGTCGGGCGATCCTGCGGTCGAGCTCGTCGACCCGGACGACGAGGCCCGGGGTGCCGAGGTGGAGCGCGACCTGATCGCTCACGCCGCCGCTCTTCACGAGGCTGCGCTCACGGGCGACGCGGAGCGCTGCGTACGGATGCTCGACGAGTCGCGCCTCCTCTGCGCCCACCGCGACGGTCCCTGGGGCGTCGCCCACTGGAACCGGCAGATCGAGCGGGGCCTCGCCGAGACCACCGGTGAGCCGCTCGGCATCGGCTGGGGCCACGAGTGGTATCCGGGCCGGCCCGTCCTCGTCACCGCCAACGACTACGGCCTCGGTCTCTTCAACGGCGACACCGGCGTCACCTACACCGACGCCGCCGGTGACCTCCGCGTCGCCATCGCCGGGGGCGCGACCTACGCGCCCTCGAGGCTCGGCGACATCGAGACCCTGCACGCGATGACCGTCCACAAGTCGCAGGGCAGCCAGGCCAGGTCGGTCACCGTCCTGCTGCCGCCCGACGACTCACCGCTGCTCACCCGTGAGCTCTTCTACACAGCGGTCACCCGGGCCCAGGAGCGGGTACGCATCGTCGGCACCCCCGACGCCGTCACCGCCGCCATCACCCACCGGGCCCAGCGCGCCTCCGGCCTCCGCCAGCGGCTCGGCCACCACTGACGCCGAGACGTCACGCAGGACGACCGAGACGTCACGCACGTCGGCCGAGCCGGCGCGCGGGTGCCAACTCGGCCGGCCCAGGTGACGTCTCGGCCTGCAGAAGTGACGTCTCGGCGAGGGTTATGAGCGGGCGATGGAGGTGGCGAGGGAGGCGAGGTGGCCGAGACGGGCCAGCTCTGAGTCGAGGAAGTCGGGGCCGCCGCGGCGGCCGATGATGACGATCTCGTTGCCGTCGATGCGGGCTCCGGCGAACATGTTCTCGTCCTCGCCCTCGACCTCGATCCGCTCGGGGCGGTCGAGCTCGATGAAGGGGACGTGCTCGGGAGAGCCGTCGGTGGACCGGGCGATGCCCTTGACGCGGTGGACACGGATGGCCCAATCGGCACGGAAGGTCAGGGGCAGCACGTCCACGAGCCGGTCGAGCGCCTCGTGGGCATTCTCGGTGAGGTCCTCGACGGCCTCGAGGTCGAGGAAGAGGTTGCCACCGGCGGCGTAGCGGGAGATCCAGACGACGTGCACGCCGTCGAGCTCGTTGCACGCCGACACGATGGAGTCCGGCATCGTTCCCGGTTGGGTCTCGAGGAGCACATCGTCGACAGCTCTCCCGTCGACCTTGTTCTTCTCGACGATCTCGATCGCCTCGATGTCGCCGCCGGCTTCACCGATGGCGGAGGCGAGGCGACCGAGGGAACCCGGGACATCGGGCAGCTCGACGCGTAGCAGGAACGGCATGGCCATAGACCCTAGCGTCGTGAACCGACAGTCGTGGCACTGTCCCGGTTACACACCGGTCAATTGGTGACCTATTTGTCGGCCGGCTCCAGCAGGAAGAGCGGGAAGATCCGGGACGTGTTGGGCTGGTATTCGCCGTACGTCGGCCAGGTCTTCACGGCATAGTCCCACCACTCGTCCCGCTCGGCCCCGGAGAGCTCGCGCGCGACGTACGCCTTCTTGGTGTCGCCGTCCTGGAGCACCATGTCGGGGTACGCGCGGAAGTTGGCCACCCAGGCGGGGTTCTTGTCGCTGCCGCCCATCGAGGCGACCGCGAGGTAGCGGCCGTCGCGCTCCACGCGCATCAACGGGGTCTTGCGGATCGCGCCGGTCTTCGCGCCGCGGTTGGTGATCAGGATGATCGGCTTGCCGTCGCGCTCGAGGACGTTGGCCTCGGTGCCGTTGGAGGCCTCGAACGCGGCAACCTGCTCGCGCACCCAGTCGGCCGTGCTCGGGACGTATTCACCTTGCAGTTCGGTCATGCTCTCTAGAACACCAGCAGGCGTCGCCTATTCCAAGGGGACTCGCGATCAGGCCAGAGCCTTGTCGAGCTCGCGGTCGAGATGCGACTTCGGCCGCGCGCCGACCATCTGCAGCACAGGCTTCCCGCCCCGGAAGAGGAGCATCGTCGGAACCGCCATGACCCGGTAGTCGGCGGAGGTGGCCGGGTTCTCGTCCTGGTTGAGCTTCACCACCCGTAGGCTGCCGACCCGCTCGGCGGCGATCTTCTCGAGGATCGGTGCGAGCTGACGGCAGGGCGGGCACCACTCGGCCCAGATCTCCACCAGCACCGGCGTCTCGGACATGAGTACGTCCTCGACGAACCGGGCATCGGTGATGTCCTCGATCACGACGGTCTGACTCATTGCTTCTCTCCTTCAGGGTGATAGGACTCGGCCTCGTGCAGCAGGCCGGCGAGCTCGCCACGCAGGGCGGTCAGCTCTGCGACCCGCCGGTCGATCTCGGCGATGCGCTGTCGATAGGCCTCGAGCGAGGCTGGGCACACGTCGGCACGGTCGTTGCCGGCGCGCAGGCAGTCGACGAACGGCAGCGTCTCCTCGGCGGTCAGGCCGAGGGACAGCAGAGCGCGGATCTCCCGCACCACCTGCACATCCACCTCGGCGTAGTCGCGATAGCCGTTGCCCGCTCGTCGCGGCATGAGCAGCCCGCGCGACTCGTAGTAGCGCACGGCCTTCACCGTCACACCCGCCTGATCCGCGAGCTCCTTGATCTGCACGCGTACGACCGTAGACCTTGCCCCTGGGGGCAAGGTCAAGCCCGCGATAGCCCGGCCGGATAACCTCACCCCATGAGCGCCATCGAGGGAGTCTCCGACACGTTCGACCCGAGCCGCTGGGACGAGGTCCCCGGCTTCGAGGGTCTGACCGACCTGACCTATCACCGGGCCAAGGAGCACGGCACCGTACGCATCGCCTTCGACCGCCCCGACGTGCTCAACGCCTTCCGCCCGCACACCGTCGACGAGCTCCTCCGCGTGCTGGAGCACGCCCGGACGTCCGCCGACGTCGGCTGCGTGCTCCTGACCGGCAACGGGCCCTCGGAGAAGAACGGCAAGTTCTCCTTCTGCACCGGCGGCGACCAGCGCATCCGCGGCAAGGCCGGCTACCAGTACGAGGAGGTCTCGACAAGCTCGACCACCAATCCGTACGCCGCCGGCCGGACCGGCGCGGAGGAGCCCACCCCGATCGACAAGGCGAAGCTCGCCCGGCTGCACATCCTCGAGTGCCAGCGACTGATCCGCTTCATGCCGAAGGTCGTCGTCTGCGTCGTCCCCGGCTGGACCGCCGGCGGCGGCCACTCCCTCCACGTCGTCTGTGACCTCACCCTGGCTTCGGCGGAGAACGCGCGCTTCAAGCAGACCGACGCCGACGTCGGGAGCTTCGACGGCGGCTACGGCTCGGCCTACCTCGCCCGCCAGGTCGGCCAGAAGTTCGCCCGCGAGATCTTCTTCCTCGCCGAGGAGTACTCGGCCGAGGACGGCGTCCGCATGGGCACCGTCAACCGCGCCGTCCCTCATGCCGAGCTCGAGGACGTCGCGCTCGAGTGGGGCCGCAAGATCAACGGCAAGTCGCCCACCGCCCAGCGGATGCTCAAGTACGCCTTCAACCTGCTCGACGACGGTCTCGTCGGCCAGCAGATGTTCGCCGGCGAGACCACCCGTCTGGCGTACATGACCGATGAGGCCCAGGAGGGCCGCGACCAGTTCCTGGAGAAGCGCGAGCCCGACTGGTCGCCCTACCCCTGGTACTACTGAGGGGCTCTCCACCGACTGACGCCCGACGCGTCACACAGGCTGCGTGATGCCGATGACCGGTGGGTGAGGTCGCATGGAGTGATGACCTCCATCGAGACGCAGGCACCTGGACGCCTCCACCTCACCCTGGCGGAGCGGGCATCGGTGGGCCGAGCGGCGCGGGCGGAGGTCCCGCGCTCGGTGCACGGCGAGTGGCAACCGGCGACGGACCGCGCCGACCCTGTCGCCCTTCTCGAGGAGCAGGCAGCCAGTCGGGTGCCGGAGCTGGTGCCGCTCCGCTACGGCAGGATGCTGGTGTCGCCGTTCACGTTCTACCGTGGCTCCGCCTACCTGATGGCGGCAGATCTGGCGAGGGTGCCGCGCACGGACCTGACCGTCCAGCTGTGCGGCGACGCGCACCTTTCGAACTTCGGGTCGTACGCAGCACCGGACCGCCGCCTGGTCTTCAGCCTGAACGACTTCGACGAGTCCTTGCCGGGCCCCTTCGAGTGGGACGTCAAGCGGATGGTGGCGAGCTTCGCGGTCGCGGGACGTGACCGCGAGTTCGACGACGCCGTGCGCGGGGCCATCAACCTGGCTGCCGCATCGTCGTACCGAGAGGCGATGCAGGATCTGGCGCGGATGCGCAAGCTCGACGTGTGGTACGCCCGCTTGGATATGGACGAGCTGGAGGCAGTGGTGCGCTCCCAGGTTGACGACAAGCAGCTCAGGCGCTTCCGCAAGAACGTGGCCAAGGCGCAGTCGAAGAACAGCATGAAGGCCTTCTCCAAGCTCGTGGAGATCGTGGACGGCCGGCCGCGCCTGATCAGCGATCCTCCGGTGATCACGAGGATCGAGGACCTGATGCCCGACCACGAGTCCCGTGACGTCGAGGAGACGCTCCATGCCCTTCTGAACACCTACCGTCAGACGCTGCATGGAGATCATCGACACCTCCTCGAGGGGTTTCGCTTCACCGACGCGGCCCGCAAGGTGGTCGGGGTGGGCAGCGTCGGCACCCGCGCCTGGATCGTCCTGCTGCTCGGCAACGACGACCAGGACCCGTTGTTCCTCCAGGCCAAGGAGGCCCAGGCATCGGTCTTGGAACCCTTCCTCGGCAAGAGCGCCTTCGCCAACCACGGTCAACGGGTCGTCGAGGGGCAGCGACTGATGCAGTCTGCCAGCGATGTGCTGCTCGGCTGGGTGCGTGCGGCCGGGCTCGACGGAGTCGAGCGGGACTTCTTCGTCCGGCAGCTGTGGGACGGCAAGGGTTCGGCGACCGTGGAGGCGATGGATCCCGCTGCCCTGACCGGTTACGCCCGGCTGTGCGGGTGGACGCTGGCAAGGGCCCACGCACGCTCCGGTGACCCGGTCGCCATCGCGAGCTACCTCGGTTCCGGTGATCGGTTCGACCGGGCCATCTCGAGGTTCGCCGAGGCGTACGCCGACCAGAACGAGCGGGACTACGCAGCGTTCCGTCGCGCGATCGACGAGGGGCGGCTCGTGGCTCGGAGAGGCTGAGCGCCGGCTGGCATCACAGCTGGTCCGCGTCGAGCACCCCCAGCCGGCGCACCGTACGCGACGCCGACCGCCCGAGCAGGGCGCCCACCGCCGCTCCGACGAGGACGTCGCTCGGGTAGTGCACGCCCGTGTACACCCGCGAGAACGCCACGACCGAGGCTGCCGCCAGCAGCGGCCTTCGATGCGTCGGCAGCAGGTCACCGACCGCAACGGCGAAGGCGGCCGCGGACGCGGAGTGGCCCGATGGAAACGACGTCGAGGACGGCATCCGCACCCGCCGCCGCGGCGGGACCCGGAGAGCATCCCAGTCGGGCCGGGCGCGTGCGCCCGCCGATTTCATGGGTCGGTTCACCACCAGGGACGCAGCGCCGAGAGCCGCGAGCCCGGTGAGCGCGCCGCGTCGTCCCCGTCTCCCGCCGCGGAGCGCGAGGCAGCCGGCGTAGAGGAACCACGGCTTGGAGTGGTTCGCGAAGTCGGAGACCCACCTCAGCGGCGCGTCCAGCAACGGTGTGGAGAGCCCCGCCACCGATCGGTACCCGGCACGGTCGCAGCTGCCGAGGCGTCGTAGGACGTCGACCAGCAGCGAGGTCGTGCCCGTCTTGGCCCGATGGATCGTGAGCCGGTCGGCCAGCCGTACCTCAACCGGCGCTGATCCCGACGGGACGCTCACCCTGCTTCTCTCACCACTTCAGCTCGATCTCGACCTCGCGTTCGTCGTCCCCGATCTCGACCTCCAGCTTGAAGTCGACCTCGTCGGGTACGTGCACCTTGAAGCGCAGTCCTCCTCGTTCGAACTCGACCTCGTTGTTGCTGGCGAGCGCGTCGGCCAGGGCGTGCAGGCGCTTCGCGACGTCCTCACGACGCAGCCTCGCCCGTTCGGTGACTTCCATCAGGTCCATTGCGATCTCCTTGTTGTGACGTTGAGGATTTCTGCTCTCGGCCGAGCGCGATCCGCGCCAGCTCGACGACCCCAGCCCGGATGCCGTCGGGAAGGATCGCCGAGGGGGATGTGCCCGGGTGCTTGCGGGCCACGCGAACGCGCAGTACGCCCGGTCGGATGCTGAAGTCCAAGGGTGGTTCCAGGATAAGCGCCTCGCCGTCGATCCCGGCGGCGATCGGTCGCTCTGCATCGACCCGGAACGTCGGCGCAGACCACTCGCGCCACGGCCGCTGCAACGCGCGGCCCTCGTCGTCACGCCACGAGACGGCACCGACGACGGTGATGCCGAGCAGACCGTCGTCGATGCGTGGCCGCGTGCCTGAGCCGACCGCCCGGCCGAGCCGGTAGCGGTTGTTCGAGACCAGCACCGCGGCGCCACCGCGGTGCACGTGGCCTCCCGGACCGCGCCATCGCATGGTGAGCTCGTCACCGCTCGGGCCGAGAACGTCCGGCACGGTGTCGAGCAGGGTGCGGATCTTGGCGTCCCGGTAGCCCTTGCGCTGAACTGCCTCGGCGTACAGCCCGAGCGAGACGTTGTTGACGAACACGCGGCCGTTGACATCCCCGACGTCCACCCGCCGCTCACCAGCGTCGACGAACGCATCGAGCGCGCCGACCACGTCATCGCGGTCCACGCCGAGATCGAGGGCGAAGTGGTTCCGGGTGCCGGCGGGCACGCAGGCGTACGGCAGCCCGAACTCGGCAGCGACCGCGGCAACGGTGGCCTGCGAGCCGTCCCCGCCCGCCATCGCGAGCCCGTCCGCGCCGTGTGCGACCGCTTCTCGGACGAGCACCTCGAGGTCGTCGCCGGCTCTCAGCTCGATCGGCTCGATGCCACGTGCGCGCGCCTCCTTGGCGAGCTCGAAACGCTCCGCCTTCCCACCGCCGGATCTGAGGTTGAAGAACAGCACCGGGTGGCGGGGTGCGGGGGCGCCCGGCAGGTCCACGTGCACCGCCAGCGTGCCGCGCGCCGCCGCCAAGTTCGCCAACACCCCGGCCACCACCAGCAGGTCGACCAGCGGAGCCCCGCCCACCACGATGATGCCCATCGCCGCGACGATGGCGAGGCCGGCGACGGCCAGCCCCGCCACCCGCGCAGAACGGCGCCGGAGAATGCCGTACCAGGCGCTCGCCCCGGCGATCAGCACGCATCCGACCAAGACGACGCCGCGCGGGAACTCGGCGACCGCGACCACCACGGCGAGCACGAAGGTCGCCGCCCCCACCACCAGCGTGGTGGTCGCCAGGAGTCGTCTCACCAGACAGGTCCTCCCTGAGCAGGGATGCCATGGAGGAACCCCAGCGCCGGCGCCGGCGGCGAGCACTGCAGCGTTGGCATCATCGCAAGCTACCCACCGACGTGGAGACCGGCGTCATACAGAACGTGTGAACCCGACCGGTGGCCAGCCAGTCCGACGGGCGGAGCTCGAGGGGAAGGACGGCTCGTCGCTGAGGTGGTGCACGATGGCGGGGCGGTCGCGAGCCGGACCGCGGTCTCGTCGGCCAGCAGATGTTCGCCGGGGAGACCACCCGCCTGGCGTACATGACCGATGAGGCCCAGGAGGGCCGTGACCAGTTCCTGGAGAAGCGCGAGCCCGACTGGTCGCCCTACGCCCCGCCGGACGCGCTCGGGAGCGAGGGGGGCCGCCGGCCCCACCGCTTAGACTCTGTTGCGTGGCAGGTGAGCATCTATGACGTCAGTCCCGAAAATGCCCGCTTATGCCGTGATCGCCGACCGGATCCGGGCTCGGATCCTGTCCGGTGACCTCCAACCGGGTGAGCGGCTGCCGAGCGAGGCCGAGCTCATGGAGGAGTTCGGGTTCAGCCGCAGCACGATCCGCGAGGCGACGCGCATCCTCGCCAGCGAGAACCTGGTCATCACCACGCGTGGCACCACCGGCGGCACGTTCGTCGCCGTCCCGGACATCAGCCGGCTGACGGCGCACGTGGGGAACAGCGTGGCGTTGATGACAGTCGCCCAGACCGTGACGGTCGACCAGCTGATGGACGTGCGACTGCTCACCGAGGTGCACGCCGCCGGGACGGCGGCTTACCTGCGCACCGATCGGCAGCTGCACGAGATGCGCGACTCCGTCGAGCTCCCCGGGACGTCGTCGAGCTATGAGGGCAACCAGGAGTTCCACCTGCAGATCCTCCAGGCGACCGGCAACCCGATGCTGGAGCTGGTCTGTGCGCCGGTGTTCCGGGTGCTCCGCGACCGGTTCGCCCGGGGCCGGGCGCAGGAGGACTTCTGGGCGAGCTCGAAGCAGGACCACCTACGCATCCTGGCCGCCATCGAGCGGAGAGACTCGATGGCGGCCATGGCGGAGATGCGGCGCCACCTGGATCTGCTCAGTGACGCCTACAAGGAGATGGACCTCCTCACCGGCGAGGCCTGACCTCCGCGCCGTCGTCTCCGGCGAACCGCTCGATGCTCACCGGAGGGCGGCGGGTGTGCCAGTCGGTCGCGTCCTGGTAGGCGCGACCGACGGTGAACAGTGCCGCCTCGTCGGCGAGCGCCGCGGTCAGCTGCGCCCCGATCGGCATGCCCGACGACGGGTGGAAGCCGACAGGGACCGAGAGGGTCGGCCCGGCGTGCAGCGACCACGGGTAGGAGAGCTGGCCCATCCGAGCCGACTGCTGCAGCACCGGGGCGCTCTCGTCGGCGAGCGGTACGTCGACGGGCAGCGTCGGCGTGACCACCACCTCGACCTCCTCGAACACGCGACGTAGGTCCGCTCGGAACTCGCTGCGCGCGACCATGGCCTCACGCCGATCTGCCGAGCCGATGTCCAACCCGACCCGGATGCGCTCCAAGGTCGCCGGCTGGAACAGGGTCGGGTCGGCGCCGAGCCGGTCGCGATGGACCTCGGCGAGGTCGGCGTACAGCAGCGTGTAGACGTGCGCCTGTGCGGTCTCCGAGCGTGGCAGATCGACCTCGACCACCTCGAAACCGAGATCACCGAGGGTACGGACCATGCCGTCTACGGCTGCGCGGATCGCGGGGTCGACGTCGTCGGTCACGAAGTGCCGCGGCACGCCGAGGACGCTCGGTCGCGGACGTGGACGGTGAGGCCGGTCGGTCAGCACGTCGAAGGCGCGCTCGACGAGGTCGACCGTACGTGCCATGGGGCCGACCGTGTCGAAGTCGGCACTGACCGGGTAGACACCCGTGACGTCGATCAGCCCCGGGCTCGGCCGCAGCCCCACGACGCCGCACGCCGAGGCCGGCAGCCGGATGGAGCCGCCGCTGTCGGTGCCCAGTGCGAGGTCGACCAGACCGGCTGCCACCGCAGCGCCGGAACCGCCGCTGGAGCCGCCGGGCACCCGCCGGGGGTCCCACGGGTTGCGTGGGCCCCCGGCGGCGGAGTTCTGCGAGGTGACTCCGATGGCGAACTCGGCCAGGTTCAGCGTTGCGATCAGCTCCGCTCCGGCCCCGCGCAACCGACGGACGACGGGTGCGTCGGCGTCGGCCACGTTGTCGGCGAGGAAGGCCGAGCCGCAAGTCGAGCGAACCCCGGCCACCTCGATGTTGTCCTTGACCCCGAACGTGAGCCCCGCCAGCGGCCCCGGTCGTGCCGTCGGTACGGGTGGGACCCAGCTGATCACCGTGTTGAGGCGGTCCTCCACGCGCTGGAGATCTGCGGGGGGAGTCCAGGTGGACGCTTCCCCGCCCGTCCTGGTCAGGCGGACACCCGCGCCGCGCGCAGCCGCGCCGTGGCCTCGTCGTCCACGGTCCAGGTCGAGGTGTCGACGACGACACCGTAGTCCCGCTCCGCATCCTCGGCGGTGAGGTACTCGTCCCACACGTCGGAGAGGACGGCGAAGGCGTCGCGCTCGAACGGGTCGCCGAAACCGCCGCCGGACGGCATCTTGATCTCGAGCGTGTCCCCGGCGCGGATCACCTCCTGGGTCACCTTCGAGAAGAGCACCTCCTCGCGGTCCGTGCCGACGTTGCGTACGAACGAGCCCGAGACGCCGTTCGAACCACTGAGCGCGCCGGCAGGGGCGTCGGTCCGGTTGTCGGCCTCGGAGCCCAGGAAGGTGTCGGTCTGCATCAGCCAGGTCCGTACGCTGCCGATCCCGCCCCGCCAGCGCCCGGGGGCAGGGGACTCGTCGCGGAGCTCGTAGCGCAGCGCCTGCATCGCGTGGTTGAGCTCGAGCTCCTCGATCGGGTTGTTGCGGGTGTTGGCCATCAGGGCGTCGACGGCGTCCATGCCGTCCTTGCCGTTGCGGCCGCCGTACGAGCCTTCGTTGATCTCGATGTAGACCCAGTACGACTCCCCGTCATCGGCCAGGCCGGAATAGGCGATGGCGCAGAGTGCTGCTGACGAGCCTGCCACGGCATGGTCGGGCAGCACCGGCGCCAACGCCAGGTTGATCGAGTCGAAGACGCGGTTGACCTGGGAGAAGCGAGCGAAGCAGGACGCCGGGAAGTCCGGGTTGAAGATCGTCCCCTCTGGCGCGTAGGCCTTCACCGGGCGGAAGCACCCGTCGTTCTGCGGCACGTACTCCTCGGTGACGGCCTCGTCGAGCAGGATCGTGCGGATCGCGCTCACGGCCACCGGCAGGACCGAGCCCTCGAACGGGACGTTGAAGGCGGTCTGGACCTGGTCGTTGGAGCCGGTGAGGTCGACCAGGACGTCCTCGCCGCTGACCTCGACCCGCACCGCGACCTTGAGCGGGACACCGCGGTTCTTGCCGTCGTCGTCGAGATAGCCGATCGGCGCCTCGTAGCTGCCGTCGGGGATCTCGCGGATCCGCGCGCGCAGCATCTGCTCGGAGTAGTCCATCCAGCGCTCGCTCGCGCTCATGACCGTGTCGATGCCGTAGCGCTTGAGCAGCTCGAGGAAGCGCTTCTCGCCGATCCGGGCGCACGCGACGAGAGCCTCGAGGTCGCCGCGGTTCTGCTCCGGCGTACGGACGTTGTCCAGGATGTGCTGGATCAGCATGTCGTTGCGGACGCCACCGTCGTAGATCTTCATGGAGTCCATCAGCTTGCCCTCGGCCCACACGTCGACGACGTCCATGCACAGGCCGGGGAAGTTGCCGCCGATGTCGGAGACGTGGCCGGTGCAGCCGGCGAAACCGACGTGCTCGCCCTCCCAGAAGATCGGGATCACGATGCCGTAGTCGGGGGAGTGGGCCGCACCGTGGTAGGGGTGGTTGTGCAGGATGACGTCACCCGGCTTGTACGTGCCCTTCAGGCGTCGGTCGATGCCACGGATGTACGCGGGGATCGAGCCGCAGTGCATGGGGGTGGAGTCGGACTCGCACAGCTCGCGACCGTTCACGTCGAAGATGCCGGCGCCGAGGTCCTCGGACTCGCGGATGAGGCTCGAGTAGGCCATCCGGTAGAGGACCTGGGCCATCTCCTTGGCCATCGAGTCGAGCGCTCCGCCGATGACCCGGAGCGTGATCGGGTCGACGTCGACGTCGTTCCAGGTCCGGGTCGCCTCGCCGGCCAGTGAGACGCCGGAGCGTGGCATAGGGGTCTTGCTCATGCGGAAGCCTCCTCGGCGGACCGGTCGGTGAGCCGGTCGATGATGATGTGGCCGACAGGGTCGACGGTCGCCCGCTGACCGACGCCGACGATGGTGGTGGAGTCGAACTGCTCGACGATCGCCGGTCCGGCGAAGGTGTTGCCGGCGAGGAGCTCCTCGCGGCGGTAGACCGGGGTGTCGTGCCAGGCCGGCTCGGTGGAGCCGGGCTCCCAGAACAGTGCTTTCGTGGTGGTCTTGATCGCGTGGGAGGCGTCGGCGCCGCCCTTCTCGATCTCACGGATACGCACGTGGGACATCGCCCCCACGCCGGTGACCCGGATGTTGATCAGCTGCACCGGCTTGTCGTCGAAGCGCTGCGAGTAGGTGCGGCCGTGGATCTCGTGGAACGCCTCGGCGGTCTGCTTGACCCACTCGGCGTCGATGTCACCGTCCGGCGCCGGGACGCGCAGCTCATACCCCTGTCCGAGGTAGCGGCAGTCGACGCTGCGCTCCAGGGTGATGCCCGTGGCGTCGACGCCGTCGGCGAGCAGCTGGGCGGTCGCCTCGTCCGCCAGCCGCTTCATCTCGGCTCCGATGAGGTCGACGTCGGGCTCGTCCGACGAGGTCCACACGGTGGTCGGGACCTCGTAGCGGATGTCGGTGGTCAGCAGACCGACGGCAGAGGTGATGCCGGGGTGGCCGGGGACGATCACCCGTGGAATGCCCAGCTGTTCCGCGATCTGCCAGGCGAAGAGCGGGCCGGCGCCGCCCTCGGCGACCAGCGAGAAGTCGCGCGGGTCGTAGCCCTTGCGCACCGAGTGGAGGCTGATGGCCTCGGTCATCGAATGGGCCAGGATGGTGAAGATGCCCATCGCCGCCTGCTCTAGGCTGGTGCCGAGCTTCTCGGCGACATGGGTGCGGATCGCGTCCTCGGCGAGGGCCGGGATCACTTCCATCGAGCCGGACAGGAAGCTGTCCTCACGGAGCCAGCCCATGACCACCATGGCGTCGGTGGACGTGGGCTCGGTGCCACCGCGGTTGTAGCAGGCGGGGCCGGGCACGGCCCCGGCGCTGCGCGGGCCGACCCGGAACATGCCACCGTCGTCGACCATCGCGATCGACCCGCCGCCCGCACCGATGGTGTCGACCTCGGCCATCGGGACCATCGCGTGGTAGTCACCGATCCGGGTGTCGAGCAGATGCTTCATGCGCAGCTTGCCGTCGGGGGCCACCCCGATGTCGGCCGAGGTGCCACCGACATCGAGGGTGATGACGCTCGGGTAGCCCGACGCCTCGCCGATGGCGCAACCGCCGAGCAGACCGGCGACCACACCGCTGGTGAGCAGGGAGACGGGGATCTCGCTGGCACTGCGGGAGGTGACCAGACCGCCCGCGGACGTCATCAGGTGTACGTCCTCCCCGACCTGCGCCTCCTTGGCCTTGCCGGCGAGGTTCTCGATGTAGCGCGACGTCTTCGGTCCGATGAAGGCGTTGAGGGCGGTCGTGGAGAAGCGTTCGTACTCGCGGTACTGCGGTGCCACCTCGCTCGAGAGCGACACGAACACGCCCGGGAACTCCTCGGCGATGATCTGCTTGACCCGCTGCTCGTGGGTCGGGTTGCGGTAGGCGTGCAGGAAGGCGACCGCGATCGCCTCGACGCCACGCTCGCGCAGCATCCGGACCTCGCGGCGTACGGCGTCCTCGTCGAGCGGGGTCAGCACGGCACCCGAGGCATCGATGCGCTCGGGCACGGTGCGGCGGTTGCGGCGGGGGACCAGCTGCCACTTCTGCCAGGGCAGGTCCTGGTAGTTGGAGTAGTTGAGCGGCCGCTTCTTGCGGGCGATGTGGAGCAGGTCGCGGAACCCGTCCGTCGTGATCATGCCGACGTCGCTGCCGTTGTGCTCGAGCACGATGTTGGTGGCCACCGTCGTGCCGTGGAAGAACATCTCGATCTCGCTCGGGTCGATCCCCGCCCGTTCGGCGAGGACCTCGATGCCCGCCATCGTGCCGATCGACGGGTCGTGGTTCGTCGACGGCGTCTTGTGCACCGTCACGGTGCCGTCGTCATCCCATAGGACGAGGTCGGTGAAGGTCCCACCGACGTCCACTCCAATGCGCTTCATCGCTGTCCGATCTGCTCGTTGCTGGGCCGTTCTCTCGACCCACTTGCCATGGTCCGCGGGACTGCTTCGGGCCCTTCACCGTCTCGTCAGACCGATGCCCGCCATCGTGCGCTACGTCACCTTCGCTTGGCAATACCTCTGATCAATTTCCTCAGAATCTTCGAAGAACGGGGTGTAGCACGACTGTTTCGAGACCCTTGCGCACTAAAAAGCAGAGGTATACGGTGCGTGTCATTCACCCGATCCCAGGAGGTTTCGTGACCGTCCATCCCGCCACCCTCGGCAGGTTCTTCGAGGAGTACGCCGTCGGCGACGTCTATCAGCACCCGTTCGGCCGGACCGTCACTGAGACGGACAACACCTGGATCACGAACCTCACGCTGAACACGAACCAGAACCACTTCAACACCCATCTGGCCGCGCAGAACCCGATCACCGGTGGACGAGTCATCGTGAACTCGGGGCTGACCGTCGCGCTCGTGCTGGGTCTGTCGGTCATCGACATGAGCCAGAACGCCGTCGCCAACCTGGCCTTCACCGACATCAAGCTCAGCCACCCGCTCTACGTCGGCGACACGATGTACGCCGAGAGCATCTGCACCGGGCTCCGCGAGTCGAAGTCGCGGCCCGAGGTCGGCATCGTCTCGATGATCACTCGTGGCCTGAACCAGGACGGCGAGGAGATCGTGACCTGGAAGCGCACCGTGATGGTCGCCAAGCGATCCAGCGGCATCGGCCAGGACTACTTCCCGACGGCCAAGAACGGACCCCTCGAGCTCCCCGTGGCCGACGGCGCCGACCAGGAGGTGGCGGTGTGAAACCCCTGCAGGACGTGCGCATCATCTCGCTCGAGCAGTACGGCGCCGGCCCCTTCGGCAGCGTGCACCTGGCCGACCTCGGGGCCGACGTCATCAAGGTCGAGGATCCCGCCGTCGGGGGAGACGTCGGCCGCTACGTCCCTCCGTACAAGCACGGTGAGGACTCACTGTTCTTCGAGACGTTCAACCGCAACAAGCGCAGCATCTCCCTCGACCTCAGCACGACGTCCGGGCGAGAGGTCTTCGAGGACCTGGTGCGTGGAGCCGACGCGGTCTACTCCAACCTGCGCGGCGACGTACCGAAGAAGATGCGGATCACCTATGACGACCTCAAGCACCTGAACCCGGCCATCGTCTGCTGCAGCCTCACCGGCTTCGGCATGACCGGACCGCGTGCCGCCGAGCCGGGCTACGACTACATCCTGCAGGGCCTGGC
This sequence comes from Nocardioides sp. NPDC047086, assembly GCF_040643685.1. Taxonomy (NCBI): domain Bacteria; kingdom Bacillati; phylum Actinomycetota; class Actinomycetes; order Propionibacteriales; family Nocardioidaceae; genus Nocardioides; species Nocardioides sp. NPDC047086. Next base: position 33,731 of record NZ_JBEYUV010000032.1, on the reverse strand, counting down.
GGGCTGGATGAGCCTGACGGGCGACCCGGACGGGCCGCCGACCAAGTCGGGACTGTCGCTCGTGGACTACTCAGGTGGGTTCGTCGCCGCGATCAGCCTGCTGGCCGGGTTGCACGCCGCGCGCCGTGACGGCGTTGGTGGGGACTGCGACGTGTCGCTGTACGACACCGCCATGTCGCTGCTGACCTACCCCGCCACCTGGCAGCTCAACGCCGGCTTCGAGCCGGCGCGCACGCGCAACAGCGCGCACCCGTCGCTGGTCCCGTTCCAGGCCTTCGAGGCGGCGGACGGCTGGCTGGTGCTGGGTTGCGCCAAGGAGAAGTTCTGGACGCGGCTCGTCGACGTCCTCGAGCTGCCCGAGCTGGGCACCGACCCCCGGTTCGTCGACTTCAGCGCCCGTGACCGCCACCGCGACGAGCTGCTGCCTGTTCTGGAGAAGCGGATCCGGGAGGAGACCGTCGAGCACTGGCTCTCGCTGCTGCGTCCGGCCGGCGTGCCGTCGGGCCCGATCAACGACGTGGCCCAAGCCCTGGCCGAGCCGCACACGGTGGCGCGCAACCTGCTGGCCGAGACCGAGCACCCGCACTTCGGGACGATCCGCCAGGTCGTCTCGCCGGTTCGGTTCGGTGCCGAGCAGCCGACCTACCGGCGGGCGCCGCAGCGCGGTGAGCACCTCGACGAGGTGGTGGCCGAGCTCGGGTACGACGACGCGCGGGTGAAGGCGCTGACCGAGGCCGGCGCCTTCGGTGGAGGTCAGTCATGACGGCCGCCCCCACCGCCGCCCGGGCGCTGGCCGACTGGGCGGTTGCGCTGCGGTTCGAGGATCTCCACAGCGGCGTACGGCACGCCGTCTGCCGCCACCTGCTCGACGGCGTGGGCAACGCCGTCGGCGGGCGGCGGCTCGGTCTGGTGGCACCGGCCCGCGCCGTCGCCGAAGGGCTCGGTGGTCCGCCGGAGGCTCGCGTGCTGACCGGAACGAACGCCATCTCGGCGCCGGCGGCGGCCCTCGCCACCGGAGCACTCGTGCACGCGCTCGACTTCGACGACACCCACGGGCAGGCACTCGTCCACGCGACCTCCGTGGTGCTCCCGACCGCTCTCGCCGTCGGTCAGCAGACCCGTGCCACCGGCGCGCAGGTCGTCACGGCTGCGGCCGCCGGGCTCGAGACGGCATGCCGGATCGGCGCGGCGGTGCCCCACGGCTTCCACGCCCGCGGCATCCACGCGACCGCCGCAGTGGGTCCGTTGGCCGCATCGGTCACGGCCGGTCTGCTGCTCGGTCTCGGCGCCGACACGATCGTCGATGCGCTGGGTGTGGCGGGGTCGTCCTCGGGCGGGCTGCTGGAGTTCCTCGACACCGGCGCCGACACCAAGACGCTTCATCCCGGTACCGCGAGCATGGCCGGCATCGTCGCGACACGGCTGGCCGCCGCCGGTGCCAGAGGCCCGGACTCGGTTCTCGAGGGTCGGCGCGGCCTCTGGGCCACCCTGACGGATGCGACGCCCGACGTGGCGGTCGTGACCGGCGGTCTCGGTGAACGCTGGGAGGCCACCCGCATCGGCATCAAGCCCTACCCCAGCTGTCAGCTCATGCACGTGTCCCTCGACGCGCTGGCGGCGCTGCTCGGCGAGGTGGGCGGTGTCGAGGTGGGAACCGTGGCCCGGATCGAGGTGCACGTACACCCGGACTCCATCCCGATCGTGTGCGAGCAGCGAGACGGCGGCCGACCGCGTTCGACGTACGACGCGAAGTTCGACCTGGCCTGGTCGGTGGCGGCGCTGCTGATCGATGGCGCCGTCACCGTCGACACCTACACCGACGCATCGATCGCCCGCCCGGAGGTGGCGGCTCTCGCGCAGCGGGTGGAGGTCGTCGAGAGGTCGGCGCCGGTGCCCGCGGCCGATGCCGGCGGCGACGTCCGCGTGGTGCTGAGCGACGGGACCACCCACCGCGGGACCGTGGCGAGCAGCCGCGGAACCGCTGCCACGCCGCTCTCGGACGACGAGCTCGTACGCAAGCTCGTCCGCAACACCGGGGACCACCCCGACGCCGTGCAGCTCGGCGAGGAGGTCCTCGGCCTCGCCGAGGCGCCGTCCCTCGACCGCCTCCTCGAGCTCGCCGCCCACTGCGCGATCCCGCGCCCGTGACCGGGCTATTTCCGGCTTCCTCCAGCAACTGACAAGGACTGACATGGACTTCACGCTCAACAACGACCAGCGCGAGTTCCGCGCACTGCTGCGGAGCTTCGTCGACAAGGAGATCATCCCCGTCGCCCGCGAGTGGGAGCACAGCGGCAGGTATCCCACCGAGATCGTGCAGGGGATCGCCGAGATGGGCCTCTTCGGGATCACGATCCCCGAGGAGTACGGCGGGCTCGACCTCGACCCGGTCTCCTTCGCCCTCGTCTTCGAGGAGCTGGCGCGCGGTTGGATGGGCATCGCCGGCATCCTGGGAAGCCACTCGCTGGCGTGCCGGATGATCGCCATGCACGGCACCGAGGAGCAGAAGCAGGCCTACCTGCCGGAGCTCGCCACCGGCGCCCGGCGTACGGGCATCGGCCTCACCGAGCCCGACGCAGGCACGGACCTGCAGGGCATCCGCACGACCGCACGGCTCGATGGCGACCACTACGTCGTCAACGGAGCCAAGATGTGGATCACCAACGCTCGCTACGCCGACCCGCTTCCCGTGCTGGTGAAGACCGACCCCGCAGCAGACCCGGCCCACACCGGCATGAGCATCCTCCTGGTCGACACGTCGCTGCCTGGGTTCGAGGTCACCAAGGACATCCCGAAGCTCGGCTACAAGGGCACCGAGTCGTGCGAGATCGTGCTGGAGAACGTCCGCGTGCCCCGTTCCGCGCTCCTGGGTGGTGTCGAGGGCATCGGCATGAAGCAGGCACTGTCCGCGCTGGAGTGGGGGCGGGTCAACATCGCCGCCCGGTCCGTCGGCATCGCCCAGCGTGCCCATGAGGAAGCCCTCGCCTACGCGGGTCAGCGGCGTGCCTTCGGCACGACGATCGGCAGCTTCCAGGCGATCCAGCTCAAGCTCGCCACCCTGGCGACGAACCTGCAGGCAGCCCGCCTGATGGCCTACTGGGCGGCGGATGCCGTACGGGCCGGTCGAGCCGACGGCAAGACCGGTATGGCCAAGATCTTCTGCTCCGAAATCGCCCTGGAGGCGGCGATCGACGCGATGAAGGTGCACGGCGGCTACGGCTACTCCACCGAGTTCGAGGTCGAGCGGCTGTATCGCGATGCGATCCTGATGAGCATCGGCGAGGGCACCAACGACGTGCTGCGCACCGTCGTCGCCAAGTCGCTCCAGCGAGGCGAGACGGTCGTCGGATGACCCTTCCGCGCACCTACCTCTACGTCCCGGGCAACTCTCCCGACAAGCTCGAGGGCGCACTCGGCCGCGGTGCCGACGCCGTCATCGCCGACCTCGAGGACGCAGTGCCGATGGCGGAGAAGGACACGGCGCTCGACACCGTGCTCGGCTGGCTCCAGGCGCACGCGACCGACGGCCCCGAGCTCTGGGTGCGGCTCAACTCGGGCGAGCGCCGCCTCCACGAGGTCGCGAGGCTGAGGGAGTCGCCCGGACTCGCCGGACTGGTGCTGGCCAAGACGGCGGACGCTGCCGAGGTGACGGCTGTCGCCTCGATCTCTGGCGAGCTGGAGCTGATGCCGATGGTGGAGTCGCCGGGAGCGGTCCTGGACGCACGCGCGCTCGCCGCCGGTCCGCGCGTACGCCAGCTGCAGATCGGAGAGGTCGATCTGGCAGGTGAGACGCGACTGCAGGTCGGCGAGGACGAGGCCGAGCTGGCGCCACACCGCGCGCTGGTCGTCCTGGGGTCCGCAGCCGCGGGCATCGCGCCACCGCCGGGCCCGGTCTCGCGAGAGATCCGCGACCTCGACCGGTTCGCTGTCTCGACCCGTCGACTGATCCGGCAGGGGTTCCACGGCCGGGTGTGCATCCACCCGGCGCAGGTCGCCGTCGTCCACGAGCTGATGGTGCCGACCCCGGCACAGATCGCCGAGGCGCAGGAGACGCTGGTGCTGCTCGACGAGGCGGAGGCGCGCGGCACCGGTGTCATCGTCGACAGCGCTGGTCGGCTCGTGGACCCCGCGGTGCTGCACTCTGCGCGGGCCGTGCTGGCCCTCGCGCGGCAGTCGGGCGTCGCCTGACCCGGCGAGGCGCGCGATCGAGGATCAGCGGGGCAGCGCGGCGAGCTCGCTCAGCTCGCGCCGGTAGGCGCGATAGGCCTCGCGCAGCGTCGCCGCGGGCCAGTCCGAGGGACGGAGCTCGACCGGCAGGAGCGGGTCGGTGCTGAGGTGGCGCACCATGGCGGCGGCGGTTGCGAGCCGGTGGGCGGGCTCAGGCGTCGAGGCAAGGCGGTCGAGCAGCTGCTCGGCCGTACGCGTCCAGCCGGTCAGGTCCCACAGCGAGGTAGCGAGCTCGCGTGGATCCTGGTCCGGCACCGAGGTGAAGGTCTGGAGCACCGGGTCGGAGAAGCGCGTCCGCTGGAGGTTGGCGGGACGCATCCACACGCCTTCGCGCAGCTCGGCGAGCCGGTGCGCCTTCAGGCCGTCGCGCAGGACGGCACGCTCCGGACCGGGGCGACCGGTGGTGACGACCACGGCCGTCTCCCAGGAGCCGTCCCAGGGCTTGTCGGCCGTGTGCACCGCCTCGTCCTGGTGGGCCTGCCGCGTGACGAGGCGGTCGCCGAGACGGTAGCCGCCGTCGGTGCGACGCAGGTCACCGTCGCTGACGGCGCGGGTGACCGCGACGCGCACGGTGGCGGGTGCGATGCCGAGGAGCTGGCCGGCGCGGGCGAGCTCGGCCGGCGTCAGCGGGTTCGGGTGGGCTCCGAGCATCAGGCTCAGGATGGCGGAGCGAGCGGAGAGCGGAGCGAAGTCGTCGCGCGCGGTAGCCACCTCGCCATCCTCTCATGCAACATTCATGGACACGACTGTAGTCATATATGTAACATCGTCGATGGATCGACCGCCAGCCGCAAGGGGTAGCCATGACCAGCACGCATGATGTGTTCAACCAGGTCCCGCCGTTGGTGGGCGACAACACGGCCGGCGACCCGGTCCTGCGGGAGGGTCTCGAGCGGGAGGGCGCCGCATGGGCCCTCCCGGAGATCGACGAGCTGGGCCGACTCGCCGGCACCGCCGAGGCGCAGGAGTGGGGGCGGCTCGCCGAGCGGGTGCCGCCGCGTCTCCACACCCATGACCGCTACGGGCACCGGGTCGACGAGGTCGAGTACGTCCCGGCGTACCACCAGCTCATGCAGACCGCGGTCGAGCACGGTCTACACGCCGCACCCTGGTCCGACGACCGTCTGGGAGCCCACGTCGCCCGGGCCGCGAAGTTCTACGCCTGGAACGTCGACGCCGGTCACGGCTGCCCGATCTCGATGACCTACGCGGTCGTCCCCGCGCTGCGCGCCAACCCCGAGCTCGCGGCGAGGTTCGAGCCGCTGCTGACGAATCGGGAGTACGACTTCGGCCTGCGTGACCCCGAGACCAAGCGCGGTCTGATCGCCGGGATGTCGATGACCGAGAAGCAGGGTGGCTCCGACGTACGCGCCAACACGACCACGGCGACCGATCAGGCCGACGGCACCTATGTCCTGCGCGGCCACAAGTGGTTCACCAGCGCACCGATGAGCGACCTGTTCCTCACCCTGGCCCAGACGCCCGCCGGCGTCTCCTGCTTCCTCGTGCCGCGCGTCCTGCCCGGCGGCGAGCGCAACGCGATGCGGTTCATGCGCCTCAAGGACAAGCTCGGCAACCGGTCCAACGCCTCCTCCGAGATCGAGTACGACGCAGCCGTCGGCTGGCTCGTCGGCGAGGAGGGCCGCGGGGTGCGCACCATCGTCGAGATGGTCAACATGACGCGCCTCGACTGCGTGATCGGCTCCTCGGCCGGCATGCGCACCGCCCTGACCCAGGCCGCGCACCACACCCGCCACCGCAGCGCCTTCGGCAAGCTGCTCATCGACCAGCCGGCGATGCGCAACGTGCTGGCCGACCTGCAGGTCGAGTCCGAGGCCGCGACGACCGCGATGCTGCGGCTGGCGGGCGCCAACGACAGGGCGATCCGCGGTGACGAGTCCGAGGCGGCGCTGCGCCGGATCGCGCTGGCCGTCACGAAGTACTACGTCTGCAAGCGGGCGCCGTTCATGGTCAACGAGGCCCTGGAGTGCCTGGGCGGGAACGGCTACATCGAGGACTTCGACGTCGCACGTATCTATCGCGAGATGCCGCTCCTCTCGATCTGGGAGGGGTCGGGCAACGTCGCGGCGCTCGACGCCCTGCGGGCGCTGGCGAAGGAGCCGCACACCCTGGACGCGTTCCTCGCGGAGGCCGAACTCGCCGTCGGCGCCGACGCCCGCTACGACGCGGCGCTGGACCGGCTGAAGAAGGAGTTCACCTCCTTCGACGACCTCGAGCTCCGGGCCCGGCGGATCGTCGAGCAGCTGGCCCTGGTCTTCCAGGGCTCCCAGCTCCTCCGGCACGCGCCGGCCGCCGTCGCCGACGCGTTCTGCGCCTCGCGCCTCGGCCGGGACTGGGGAGGCGCGTTCGGCACGCTGCCCCCGCGCGGTGACCTGGACGCGATCCTCGAGCGGGCGCTCCCGGCATGACGGTCGACGTCACCAAGGACGGCCCGGTCACGACGATCGGGATCAACCGTCCCGACGTACGCAACGCCGTCGACCGTGCGACGGCCGAGGCCCTGGTCGCTGCGTTCGAGGAGTTCGACGCCGATCCCGACGCCGCCGTGGCGGTGCTGCACGGTGAGGGCGGCACCTTCTGCGCCGGGGCCGACCTGAAGGCGGTCGCGGGCGGGGACCCCAACAGGTTCGAGCCCGACGGGCCCGGCCCGATGGGGCCGACCCGGATGCGGCTGGGCAAGCCCGTCATCGCCGCCGTCGCCGGTCATGCCGTCGCCAGAGGCCTGGAGCTGGCGATCTGGGCCGACCTGCGGGTGATGGAGGAGGATGCCGTCTTCGGTGTCTTCTGCCGCCGCTGGGGCGTACCGCTGATCGACGGCGGCACCGTCCGCCTGCCGCGGCTGATCGGGACGAGCAACGCCATGGACCTGATCCTCACCGGCCGTCCCGTCGGTGCCGAGGAGGCCCAGCGGATGGGGCTGGCCAACCGTGTCGTCCCACCTGGGCAGGCCCTCGCGGCGGCGCAGGACCTGGCCCGACAGCTCGCCGCCTTCCCGCAGACCTGCCTGCGGCACGACCGGCTCTCCGTGCTGGAGCAGGAGGGGCTCAGCGAGGAGGACGCCCTGGCCGCGGAGTACGACCACGGCGTCGTCTCGGCCACCGCGGACACCGTCGCCGGCGCGACCCGGTTCGCCGACGGAGCCGGTCGTCACGGCTCCTTCGGGGCCGGCTGACCGCGCTGATCAGGTGACGTACTGGCCCATCAGCACCTGGATCAGCCGGCGGCCGACGGCCGTGGCGTGGGCGCGGTCGGAGCCGGCGAGCCCGAGGAGCGGGTCCAGGCCGCGTACGTGAGGGCCGAGGGCGATGTGCGGGAGCAGCATGATGATGGCGGCGACGAGGGCGTCGCGGTCGGTGTCCTCGCGGAGGGCGCCGATGGCGATGCCGATGTCGACCATGCCGCCGATGACCTCGAGATAGTCGACATAGACGGCCTCGCGGACGGCGGCGAGCGCCTTCGGGTTGTGCTCGAGGTTGGCCGAGACCAGCATCTGCCGGTGGCGCGGGTGGTCGTAGAAGTAGTCGATCCACGCATCCATGAGCATCTTGACCGAGCCGAGGTAGTCGGTCATCCACGGGAAGTCGGCGCTCGCGGCCTCCACCGCCACACGGATGTCGTGGCTGGCCCGGGCGATCAGGTGGACGAAGAGATCGGACTTGTCGGGGAAGTACTGGAACAGGCTGCCCTTGGAGATCCCGGCCTCACGGCAGATGGTGTTGAGGCTGGCGGCGTTGTAGCCCCGGACCCCGAACTCTTCCTCCGCTGCGCGGCGCACGGCATCGCGTTTGGCCTCCGGGAGACGCTCCCAGGTCGGCGTAGGCAAGGGCGCCACCCGTCCTCTCTCATGGCTGAACGCTCGCATCGTAGCGTGCCGCCGACGTGTTCCTTGACCGTGCCGCGGCGACGCCCCTAGTCTATGACCGGTGGTCATGTGACCGCCGGTCATGTTTGGGTGGAGGCACGATGTCGAGCACTGGGTACCGCGCGTCGGGAGTCGATGCGATGTTCGGGAACGACGTCTTGAAACGCCGGTCCCAGGCCGTCGCGGAGGCCGTGGCGGCGCGCTTCGTGCCGTCGACCTACACGCAGATCGACCGGATGGGTGTCACCGTGGTCCGGCTGGCTCTGTCGCCCTATCTCGTCGAGTTCGAGCTGGACTGGACGGACGATCTGGTCGAGGTCTTCGTCGGGCCCCTGCAGCCGAACCAAGCCGTCGGGCACGGGCCCCGGCGGCGACTGGTCGGGATGCTCACCGCCTATGACCGTGCGCTGTTCGAGAGCGAGACCAGGCGAGCGGTCGGGCGCGGTGGTCTGCGTGGCATTGCCGCCCAGATCGATGCCGCTGCCCGTGCGTTCGAGCGGTTCTGCGACGACACCCCGGCCTGCCGCGAAGTCGGTCTCTGACGCCGAGAGCTCAGCCGAGGGGGAGCGGAGCGCTCTCCTTGGTGTTGCCGAAGGCGAAGGTGGTCTCGATCGAGGCGAGCGCCGGCATGGTTCGGAGGTTGTCGCGCAGGAACTTCTCGTACGTCTCGAACGACGGGGTGACGACCTTCAGCAGGTAGTCGTGGTCGCCGGCCAGGACGTACGCCTCGGTGACCTCGGGAATGGCGCGAAGATGCTCCTCGACGGTCTCGACCGCGTCGGTCGTGTGGGTGGCCATCTTGATGCGTACGAACGCGGTGATGTTCATGCCGACGGCGTGCGGGTCGACGACGGCACGGTAACCGCTGATCACGCCGGCCTCCTCCAGGGCGCGGACCCGGCGCAGGCACGGCGAGGGGGAGAGGCCGACGCGGTCGGCCAGCTCCTGGTTGGTCAGGCGGCCGTTCTGCTGCAGCTCCCAGAGGATGTGCTTGTCGGTCTCGTCGATCGTGCGCATGGTGGCAGATTCTGCCACTCATCGGCCTGATCCTGGCAGATCTGGCAATCATCTGCGCTGGTGTTTTCCCTATCGTGGCGCGACATGGGGAAGTATCTGGGTTGGTCGGCGCTGGGGATGACGGTCGTGCTCTGGTCGTCGTTCGCGCTGAGCACGCGCGGCATCGGCGGGTCGAGCCTGACCGTCGCCGACGCGGCGCTCCTCCGGTTCGCGACGCCGGTGGTCCTGCTGGCCCCGCTGCTGCCGAGCACGATCAGGGCCGTACGCCGCGAGCGACCGTACGTCCTCGCGCTGCTGCTCGTGGGCGGCCTCCCGCACTTCCTCGTCTTCGCGTTCGGTGCCCACCTGACCAGCGCCGCGCTCACCGGGATGCTGGTCCCCGGCACCGTGCCGCTCTTCGTCACGCTGCTCGCGCTGGTCGGCGGCCGGGCCCCGATGCCGCCCCGGCGTGTGGTCGCGCTGGGGCTCATCACGGCCGGCGTCGGGGTCAGCGGGCTCCTGGTCGGCGGCGGCGCGTCCCTGGGCGGGGTCGGGCTGCTCCTTGTCGGAGGGTTCGCCTGGGCCGTGTTCACGACCGGCCTGCAGCGGACCGGCCTGACGCTCCTGCAGATGGTGCTGACCGTCTGCACCGTCTCGAGCCTGGCCGCGCTCGTCCTGGCCTCGGTCGGCGCGATGCCGTCGCACCTGCTGGCCGGCACCGCCGAGATCGGCGACGTGGCGCTCCTCACCGCGCTCCAGGGCGTCGGTACCGGCCTGATGTCGACGCTCTGCTACGCCTTCGCCGTCAAGGCGCTCGGCAGCGGCCGGGCCTCCGTGGGTGGTGCGGTGAGCCCGGTGCTGACCGCCGTCGTCGCGGTCCCGGTCTTCGGTGAGCCGATCGGCCTCGGGCTCGCCGTCGCGCTCGCGCTCATCGTGGCCGGCGTGGCCACGTTCAACGGGATCGGGGCGGCGCGCGGCTCAGCCGACGATGCGACCGTCCTCGAACCGGAGGACGTGGTCCGCGGCGGCGATGCTCTCCTCGTCGTGGGTGACGCACACGATCGTGGCGCCGCGGTCGGCCTCCTCGGCGAGGATCTCGCGGGTGCGCTGCCGGCTGGTGGCGTCGAGCCCCGCGGCGGGTTCGTCCAGGAGCAGGATCTCCGCGCGCTGGACGATGCCCTGAGCCAGTAGCGCGCGCTGGCGCTGTCCGCCGGAGAGCTCGCCGAACGTACGTCGCTCGAGGCCGGCCATACCGACCCGGTCGATCGCCCTCGCGATCGCGTTCTGCCGGTCGGCCCACCGGATCCGGCGGCCCCAGGTTCCGATCGCGGCGACGTCGTGGACGGTCACCGGTAGGGCCTCCGGCGTCGAGGGTCGCTGCACGACTAGGGCGAGCCGCCCGTGGCGGGCGACGGAGCCGCGTCGCGGGCTCCGCACCCCGGCGAGCAGCTCGACGAAGGTCGATTTTCCGGACCCGTTAGGCCCGGCGACGGCGGTGACCGTCCCGGCCCGGAATGCGGCGCTGACCTCGTGGATCACGTCTCGGCTGTCGTAGCCGAAGCAGAGGTCGTGGGCGGACAGGGAGGGGGACTCGGTCTGATCGAGGGGGAGCACGTGCCGCACTATAGCAATTGGTAACCATTCTCATTAAGCGCTAGAGTCCCGCCCCGTGCCATCGATCATCGAGCCCTTCCGGACCGACTTCATGCTGCAGGCGCTGGCCGGCGGGGTGCTGGTGGCGGCCATCTGCGGGGTCGTCGGCACCTGGGTCGTGATCCGCGGGATGGCGTTCCTCGGCGAGGCGATCGGGCACGGGATGCTCCCGGGAGTCGCCCTCGCGACGGTCCTCGGCGCCCCCGTCATGCTCGGCGGTGCGGTGAGCGCGATCGTCATGAGCGCGACGATCGGAGCGCTCCAGCGCCGTGGGAGGCTGACCTACGACACCAGCATCGGGCTGCTGTTCGTGGCGATGCTCTCGCTCGGCGTCATCATCATCTCCCACTCGCGCAGCTTCGCCACGGACGCGACGGCGATGCTGTTCGGCGACGTACTCGCCCTCGGGCCCGACGACGTCACCCTCCTCGCGATCGCCCTGGCGGTCACGCTGGCCATCGCCGTGGGCTTTCACCGGGCGTTCGTCGCCTCGGCCTTCGACCCCCGGATCGCCCGTACGTTGGGACTGCATCCGCAGCTGGCGCAGGTGATGCTCGTCGGTCTGGTGACCCTCGCCGTGGTCGCGTCCTACCAGGCGGTCGGCTCGCTGCTCGTGATCGCGCTGCTCCTCGCGCCGGCAGTGGCCGCCGGACGGTGGACCACGCGGATCCCGGCCACCATGGCCTGCGCCGCCGTGATCGGCGCCGCCGCGGTCCTCATCGGCCTGACCGCGTCCTGGTACGCGGGAACCGCAGCCGGAGCGTCGATCGCCTGCGCGGCCATCCTCACCGCGGTCGCCTCGGGGCTGCTCAACAGCGCCCTCGGTCTGCTTCGACGTCCGTCCCCCACCTCCGAAAGGACCTCATGCACCGCAGGACACTCGCCGGCATCGTCACCGGGCTGACGCTGGCTACCACCGCAGGATGTGGCGGCGCCGACGTCGGCGCCGACCCGGGCCTGGGCAAGGACCACGGCGCCGTCGAGGGCGCCCGGGAGGTCGCCGAGCCCCAGCTGCACCTGACCACGATCGACGCCGACGGCGCGGTCGCCCAGCTCGACCTCCTCGAGGAGAGCCCGACCGAGATCGGGACGATCGGTGCCCCGGGCGCGGTCGAGTCCGACGGCCGCTACCTGTTCGCGACCACCGCCGAAGGCGTGGAGATCGTCGACAGCGGGATGTGGACCTGGGACCACGGCGACCACTTCCACTACTACCGGGGTGAGCCGACGCTGGTCGGCACGGTCACGGGCGACGGCGATGCGACGGTGGCGACCGGTCCGCTGTCGACGGCCGGCTCGACGGGGGTCTTCTTCCGGGACAGCGGCGAGGCCGTCCTGCTCCACAACGAGGCCCTCGCCGACGGTGAGGTGCGCGAGCTGTTCCGGATCGACGCCGGGTCGCACGACGGCCTCGTCGCCCCGATCGGCGACGGGGCCCTGGTCACGGTCGCCGACGGCGGCGCGATCACCGTGATCCGCTATCACGACGCCGACGGCAAGGCGGTCGGGGAGGAGACCCCTTGCGCTCGGGCGAGCGGAACCATCGCCACCAAGGTCGGCGTGGTCGTCGGCTGCGCCGACGGCGCGGTGCTCGCCACCGAGACCGACGGCCGGATCGGGTACGAACGGATCCCCTACCCGAGCGAGGCACCCCGAGCGACCCGGTTCGACGGTCGGAAGAACCGCCCGACGGTCGCGGCGCTTTCCGGGAAGAGCGGGATCTGGCTCCTCGACACCCGCGAGCGGAGCTGGACCCACCTCGACGCCGGCACATCGCTGCATCAGGTGGTCGCCGTCGACGACGAGGAGGGACACGTACTCGCCCTCGACACCACCGGCCGCGTCCGGGTGTTCGCGGCCGAGGACGGCAAGCAGCTCGCGGTGACCGAACCGCTGGGCACGAGCGAGTCCGCGGAGATCCAGCTCGACCAGGACCGCGCCTACCTCAACGATCCGGCGAAGGGGGTCGTCCACGAGATCGCGTATGCCGACGAGGCCCGGATCGCGCGGACGCTCGAGACGCCTACCGTGCCGGAGTTCTTCGCGGAGACCGGCCGATGAGGCGCCTGCTCGGGGCCACCGTCGCAGCCCTCGCGATGGCTCTCACCGGCTGCGCCGGAGCAGCCGGCGGCGACGACCGCCCCCACATCGTGGTGACCACCAACATCCTCGGCGACGTCATCGCCGGCACGGTCGGCGATGCGGCCCGGGTGACCACCCTGATGCGGCCGAACGCGGACCCGCACTCGTTCGAGATCTCGGCTCGCGAGGCCGCGATGATGCGCGAGGCCGACCTGGTCGTTTCCAACGGGCTCGGGCTCGAGGAGGGCCTGCAGCGCCACCTCGACCGGGCGGCCGAGGCCGGTGTCGAGACGTACGTCGCGGGCGAGCGGATCGACGTCCTCGACTACGCCGATGGGGAGTCCGCCGGGACCCCGGACCCGCACTTCTGGACCGACCCGGCGCGGATGCGCGACGTGGTCGACGGCCTCGAGGTGGCAGTCAAAGACATCGAGGGGATCGACGAGCAGGCCGTGGCGCAGTCCGCGGCCGCGTACCGGACCGAGCTCGAGGAGCTCGATCAGGAGATGACCGAGTCCTTCGCGAGCATCGCGGAGCAGCAGCGCAGCCTGGTCACCAACCACCACGTGTTCGGCTACCTGGCCGACCGGTTCGGGTTCCGGGTCGTCGGCGCGGTCATCCCGGGTGGCACGACCCTGGCCGCGCCCAGCGCCGCCGACCTGCGCGACCTGACCGAGGCGATCGAGCGGGCCGACGTACCGACGATCTTCGCCGAGTCCTCCCAGCCGGACCGACTCATCCAGGTGCTCGCCGACGAGGCGGGCGTCGACATAGAGGTCAGCGAGCTGTTCACGGAGTCCCTGACCGAGAAGGGCGAGGGCGCCGACACCTATCTCACCATGATGCGCGCCAACACCGAGCGCATCACCAGCGGGCTCTCATCAGGGCCCACCGATTGAAAGGCACATCATGCACACCCCACAGAACCGTGCCCTCCGGGCCATCACGGCGGTGGCCGGCGTATCGCTGGCGCTCTCGGCGTGCGGATCCACCGCCGAAGGCGAGGAGTCGGCGACCTCCGAGGCCGACAAGAGCAGCCGCCTCGCGGTCTCCTACGCCAACGGGATCGCCGTGCTGGACGCCGAGTCCCTCGAGGTCGTCGAGGAGTTCGAGACCGAGGAGTTCGTACGTCTCAACCCGATCGGCGACGGCCGCAACCTCACCGTCACCACCATCAAGGGCTTCCAGGTGCTCGACACCCGGACCCCCGAGCTGACCGACCTCCTCTTCCCGGCCGACACGGGTGGCCACGTCGTCCACCACGGCGACAAGACAGTCCTCTTCGCCGACGGCAGCGGCGAGACGACCATCTTCGAGACCGGCGCGCTGGGTGACGCCGACAAGCTCCCGGAGACCACCACCTGGACGGCTCCCGAGGCCCATCACGGCGTGTCGATCGTGCTCGAGGACGGCACTCTGCTGACCACGGTCGGCACCGAGGAGAGCCGCTCGGGAGCGATCGCCCTCGAGGCCAAGGGCGGCGGCTTCGAGCAGGTCGCCGCCAACGACGCCTGCCCGGGCATCCACGGCGAGGGCACCGCGGCCGGCGAAGCAGTCGTCTTCGGCTGCGAGGACGGCGCGCTCCTCTACCGGGACGGTGCGTTCGAGAAGCTCCAGGCGCCCGACGAGTACGGCCGGATGGGCAACGCGTACGTCTCCGAGACCAGCCCGCTCATCGTCGGCGACTACAACACCGACCCCGACGCCGAGGGCTACCTGCTCGACACGGTCACCCTCATCGACACCGAGAAGAGCACCCTGAAGCCGGTCGCGCTCCCCGAGGGCGTCGAGTACACCTTCCGCGATGTCGCCCGCGGCCCGGAGGACCTCGCCTACATCCTCGCCACCGACGGCTCGATCCATGTCCTGGACCCGGCGACCGGCAAGGTCACCGACGAGTTCCCGGTCGTGAAGCCCTGGGAGGGGCCCGCCGAGTGGCAGGACCCGCACCCGGCGATCAAGGTGAGCGGCGACCTCGCCTACGTCACCGAGCCGGCCGCCAACACGGTTCACGCCGTTGACCTCACCTCCGGTGAGATCACCGCCTCGGTCGAGCTCGACAAGCAGCCGAACGAGATCGCGATCGGCTGATCCTCGTCCTGTCGTGCTCGGCTCAGTCGCTCGCCGGAGCCACCATCGGCGTACCGGCGACCGGGTCGGGCACGACGACGCAGGGCAGCCCGAACGCCTTCTCGACGACCTCCGCGGTGACCACCTCGGCGGGCGGCCCCTCGGCGAGGATCCGGCCGTCCGCCATGACCACGAGGTGGTCGCTGTAGCGGCAGGCGAGGTTGAGGTCGTGCAGCACCGTGACGATCGTGCGCCCGGTCTCGCGGTTGAGCGTACGCAGCAGCCGCAGCAGGTCGACCTGATGACTGATGTCGAGGTACGTCGTCGGCTCGTCGAGCAGCAGCAGATCCGTCTCCTGGGCGAGCGCCATCGCGATCCAGACCCGCTGACGCTGACCTCCGGACAGCTCGCGCAGCGGGCGGTCGACGAGCTCGCCGGTGTCGGTTGCCTCGAGCGCCGCCGCGACCGCCTCCTCGTCCCGGGCGCTCCAGTGCCGGAACCACCCCTGGTGCGGGTGGCGTCCGCGGGAGACCAGGTCACCGACCGTGATGCCGTCGGGCGCGACCGGGGTCTGGGGGAGCAGGCCGAGGATCCGGGCGACCTCGCGCGAGCCGCGGTCGAGGATCGGGGTCCCGTCGAGCAGCACCTCGCCGGCGGACGGACGCAGCAGCCGGGCGAGGCCCCGCATCAGCGTCGACTTGCCGCAGGCGTTGGCACCGACGATCGCCGTCACCCGCCCGTCGAGCACGTCGAGATCGAGTCGGTCGACGACCACCCGGTCGTCGTAGCCCAGCGACAGCTCGCGCGCCGCGAGCCGCGGCGCCGGGGTTCTCTGCGGCCGGTTCATCCGCCCATCCCTCTCCGGTTGGTGGTGGCGATGAGCCACAGCAGGTACGGCGCGCCGACGGCGCCGGTGACGACACCGGTCGGGACCTCGACCGGCAGCAGGTTCATGGCGATGTAGTCCGCGACCAGGCACACGATCGCGCCGACCGCACCGGCGGCGACGATGCCTCCGCGGGCGCTGCCGAGCAGCCGGTCGGCGACCGGCCCGGCCACGAGGGCGACGAACGCGATCGGCCCGGCGACCGCGGTGGCCAGCGAGACCAGCAGGACGCCGGTCGCGATCAGCGCGAGCCGGGTCGCCTCGATGCGTACGCCCAGACCGCGGGCGGTGTCGTCGCCCAGCTCGACGGCGCGGAGCATCCGCTGGAGCAGCGGCACCAGCGGCACGAGCACGACGACGGCGACCAGCAGCGCGTTGTTCTCCGCGTCGCCGGCCTGCCCGATCGAGCCGGTGAGCCAGTGCAGCGCGGCCCGGGCCTCGGTGAGCGAGGTGCGGGTGAGCAGATAGCCGGTGACCCCGGTGCAGAACGCCGCGGTGCCGATCCCGATCAGCACGAAGCGATAGCCGGTGATGCCGTCGCGCCAGGCCAGGACGTACATCACGATCGCGGTCAGCAGCCCGCCGCCGAAGGCCAGCAGGGGAAGGCTCACCCCGGCGAGCGTCGGCACCGCGATGCCCGCGACCGCCGCGACGCTCGCGCCCGCGGAGATGCCGACGAAGTCGGGCGAGGCCATCGGGTTGCGCAGCAACTGCTGGAAGATCGTGCCGGCGGCGCCGAGGGCCAGCCCGACACACACGGCCGCCTTGACCTGCGGCCCGGTCAGGTCGCGCACGATGAAGTCGACCGCGGCATGGTCGCGCAGATGGAGCAGCGAGGCCAGCACCTGGTCGAGGCTGAGCTGGACCGAGCCGAAGCAGAGCGTCAGCAGGGCCAGCACGGCGGCGACGACCAGCAGGACCGCAGGTACGAGGCCTGCCCGGATCCGGCGGTGGCGACGCGTCCGCCGTAGGGCCATGACGGTCTGGGTCGTGACGCTCATAGGTCCGCCAACCGGGCGTAGCGGACGAGGATCACGAAGAACGGGGCGCCGAGGATGCCGAGGACCACGCCGACCTGGAGCTCCCCGGTGCCGCCCAGGACGCGACCCAGGATGTCCGCCCCGAGCAGCAGCAGCGTACCCAGGACCATCGAGTAGGGGAGGACCCAGCGGTAATCGGGACCGCACAGGAAACGCGCCACGTGCGGCACCACCAGACCGACGAAGACGACGGGACCGCACGCGGCGGTCGCGGCCCCGCAGAGCAGCCCGACGACCAGGAACGACAGGATCCGCGTACGCGTCAGGGAGACGCCCAGCCCGCGGGCGGCGTCGTCGCCGAGGGCCAGTGCGTTGAGCCAGCGCCCGCACAGTAGCGCCAGGGCCACGCCGACCAGCAGGAACGGAGCCACACCGGTCACGATCGGCGCGTACCGGCCGGCCAGCGAGCCGACCTGCCAGAAGCGGTACTGCTGCTGGGCGTCGAGGTCGGTGAGCAGCAGCCCGGTCGTCACCGCGGTCAGCCCGGCGGTGATCGCGGCGCCGGCGAGGGCCATCTTCACAGGTGTGGCACCGTCACGGCCGAGCGACCCGACGGCGTAGACGAGGACCGTCGCTGCGAGCGCCCCGGAGAACGCCGCGACGACGTGGAACCCCAGCGAGCCGATGCCGAGCAGGGTGATCGAGGCGACCACCGCGAAGGCGGCCCCGGCGTTGACACCCATGATCCCCGGGTCGGCGATCGCGTTGCGAGTCAGGCCCTGCAGGAGGGTGCCCGCGAGCCCGAGGGCCGCGCCGGCGAGGAGTCCGAGCACGGTCCGGGGGACCCGCATGCGAACGGTCACGGTGTCCTCGACCGAGGAAGAGCCGGCGCTGTGTGCATTTCCGGGCCGGAAGGCGTCGAGGACCTCGGTCAGCGCGATGTCGCGCGACCCGAGGGTCACGCTGAGGAAGGCGAGGACGGGCACGAGGGCGACGAGCAGCAGCAGGCCGACGGCGAGCCCGGAGGCTCGCCGTCGTACCGGTGCGGGTGCCGCGGTGGCGACAGAGGTGGTCACCGCCGGGGTCAGTCGCCGATGGTGTCGTCGACGTCGGCCAGATCGGCGGTCAGCTTGGTCAGGGCCTCGGCGTAGTCGGCGTAGGTGTGCAGCCAGAAGGCCGGCCACTCGATGACCTGGCCTTCCTTCGCCGCGCGGATCGACGTCCAGGTCGGCTGGCCCTCGGCCGTCTTCGTGGCGTCCACGAAGGTGCGGCTGTCGATCAGCAGCACGTCGGGCTGGTACTTGTCGGCGTTCTCCCAGCTCAGGTTCTCCCAGTAGGGGAAGTCCGGGTCCGGCGAGTCGGGCGTGACCACCTGCAGGCCCCACTCGGTGAAGTCCAGCAGCTCCGGGGCGTACTCCGGGTTGGCGGCGTAGAGCAGGTCGTCGGCGGGGGAGACCGCCAGCGCGGTCAGGTCCTTGTTCTTCATCTCCGCGATGAAGCCGTCACGGGCCTTCTCGAAGGCCGCCTTGTCCTGGGCGCCCGGGGAGCTCTCGATGTCCGCGCCGAGGCTCGCGGCGAGGTCCTCGTAGCCCTCGGCCAGGTTGAGGATGGAGCCGCCCTGGGACGGGCCGACGACCGGCGCCAGCTCGGCCAGCTTCTTGCTCTTCGCCTTCGTGCCGTTCTCCAGCCCCGAGTGTGCCTTCTCGGCCGGCCACCAGTCGGCGACGATCAGGTCGGGGCTCAGCGTCGACGCCTTGGCGACGTCGATCGAGCCCCACTCCTCGCCGAGCACCTCGATGTCGGTCAGGTCGACGCCGTCCAGGTTCGGATCGGTCTCGACCGGCTCGTCGCCGTAGATGCCGACCGGGCGGATGCCGTACGAGATCAGCGCGGCGGCCGCCGGGGCGTGCGCGATTATCCGGGTCGGTGTCTTGTCCGACTTCACGACCTCGCCCGAGCCGTCGGTGAAGCTCCACGGACCGTCGGGAACCGAGGACGCCCCCGACGCCGGTTTCGCACCACCGTCGTCGGCGATGTCGGAGGAACAGGCAGTCAGTGCCAGGACCAGGGCGGCTGCCGTGGCGGCGACGAGGTGGGGTCTCATGAGGTGAGGCTAACCTAATTTCGCCTCACCTGGGGGTGATCGGTCGTCTAGGAGAGTGCCCGGCGGGAGCTGTCGAGGAACGTACGGAAGGCCTTGCGGTCCTCGGGGCCGAGGTCGGCCAGCATCTGCTCCTCCAGCTCTTCGACGCGCGGGTCGTAGGTGTCGAGGAAGGCGCGGCCCTCGGTGGTGAGGCTGATCAGCATGCGGCGCCGGTTGTCGGGGTCGGTGCGGCGCTCGATGAGGCCGCGGCGCTCGAGGGCGCCGATGAGATCGGCGGCGGACTGGGCGCGTACGAACGAGGCGCGGGCCAGGTCGGCCGCGCTCATCGTGGGGCGGCGCTCGAGTACGGAGAGGGCGGTGTACTGCAGGGCGGTGACCCCTGATTCCTTCAGGACGGCGTCGAGGCGGGCTCGGGTCGCGAGCTCGCTCGGGGTCGAGCGGTTCTTCGATGGCCTCGAGCCGGACGTACGCGCTGTCGTCATCGACGCCGACGGCGACCACTTCTGCGCCGGGCTCGACCTGTCCGAGATGACCGAGCGCGACACCCTCGCCGGCGTCAGCCACTCGCGGATGTGGCACCGGGTCTTCGAGAAGATCGAGTTCGGGCCGGTGCCGGTCGTGGCGGCGCTGAAGGGCGCGGTGGTCGGGGGCGGGCTGGAGCTGGCCGCTGCCGCGCACGTCCGGGTCGCGGAGGAGTCCACCTTCTACGCGTTGCCCGAGGGGCAGCGCGGGCTCTTCGTCGGCGGCGGAGCCTCGGTACGCGTCCCGCGGCTCATCGGGGTGTCCCGGATGGCCGACATGATGCTGACCGGCCGTCGCTATGACGCGCAGGAGGGGCTGGCCCTGGGACTGAGCCAGTACGCCGTGGCCGATGGTCTGGGCCGCAAGACCGCCCTCGAGCTGGCCGGCCGGATCGCCCGGAACGCGCCGCAGACCAACTTCGCCGTCGTGCAGGCGCTGCCGCGCATCGCCGAGGCCAACCCCCGAGACGGCTTCCTGATGGAGTCGCTCATGGCCGCGATCGCCCAGGGGACCGACGATGCCAAGGGCCGGATGCAGGACTTCCTCGCCGGACGCGCCGGGAAGGTGACGGACCAGTGAGCATCGAGCAGGGTGACATCGTCTGGACCCCGTCGGCGGACGTGCTCTCCACCTCCCGCGTCGGTGAGTTCCTGGCCTGGCTCGCCCGCGAGCGGGACCTGGAGATGACCGCCCACGAGGAGCTGTGGCGCTGGTCGGTGACCGACCTCGACGATGATCAGAACCGCGCCACCCGCACCCATGGGGTCAGTATCCCGACAGCGGCGGTGCATCGCACCGCCAATCCGCCGCTGAGCCGAACGTCTAGGAGACGGTCTCGACGATGCAGAGGGCCAGCGTGGAGAAGTAGACGACCCCGGCGAACACGGCGTGGAAGCTGACCCGGAAGGGCAGCCGGCCCTTGAACATCGAGCGGAGGGCGAGCTTGTAGGTGTTGACCGTCGAGAGGTGGCTGCCACCCATCCGTCGCGTACGCCACAGCAGCATGTTGTCGCCGAAGCCGTTGCCGACGGTGATGAGCGCGAAGGCGGCCCACGCCCAGAGGATCTGGCCGGCCAGGACGTACGCGGTCCAGGAGGCGAGCCCCAGGACGGAGAGGCCGACGTGCGTGAGCACCACCGGTGGACGGACGCGACCGTGCCGGAACCAGCCCGTCAGCAGCAGGACTCCGACCGTGGCCTGGACGAGCCACGCCACGAGGACGACGTACGACATGGTGCGACCGTACGGGCCCTCGAGGCGCGGCGGACCGACCGAGCGGGCCATCCCCGATAGAGGGGACGCCGTCGGATCGGAGCGTCAGAACGGGGTGAGCGTCACCGCCATCTCGGAGGCGTTGTCCTCGACGTAGGAGGCGAAGCCGCCGACGTCGTCGAAGGCGAACCCGTAGGCCTTCCCGTCGACCGTGTTGTCGTGCATCGCCTTGGAGTACGCATGGACCGGCGGGCCCTGGTAGAACCCGCCCGGGTCGCCGGTGGGCTGGTCGGCGGAGGCGAGCAGCGTGGTCCGGTTGAAGCCGGCGCCGAGCACGGCGGCGACCGGACCGGTGATGCCGTCGTTGGGTGCGGCCAGCGCTCCGTCGCAGAAGAGCACGTCCCGGGTCGAGGGCCGGCTGAAGGCCTTGACCCCGCCGTCGAAGACGAACTGGTCGCCGCTGACCCTGCCTCGGAAGGTGGTGTTGTTGGCGTTGACGACCAGGTCCTTGCCGGCGTACGTCGACCACACCTGGTCGATGTAGGAGTCGAAGAACGTCGAGGAGAACCTCCCGGCGTCCAGCCCGTGTCCCGGCGCGATGATCCGGCGGTCGTCGACCACCAGCGAGCCGAAGTCGGAGGAGGCCGAGACGGCGGAGAAGATCTTCGCGCGGCCGCCCTCGACGAGGGTGCCGGTGGTCGGGGACTGCTCACCGGTCAGCGCGATCGAGAGCGGGACGCTGAACATGTCGACCATGGTGGTGTTGCAGTAGATCCGGCCGCTCTTGTAGGTGAACTCGACGCAGTCGTGGAGCACGCCGTAGCTGGGGTCGGACTCGACCCACGCCGCCGGGTAGGCGAGTGCGTTGCCCTCGTTGACCTTGAACTTCAGCTTGTCGCCGAGCGAGAAGTAGATCCGGCCGGACATGTCGGCGGGGATCTGGGAGAGCGTGTCGCCGCTGCCCGCGAACGGGATCGCGTAGTCCGCGTAGCCGTCGGCGCCGTTGTCGGCGAGAGAGACGGGCACGAGCGTGCCCTCGGGCGTGACCCGGGACTGCGCGCCCGTCGCCAGGTCGGTGCCGACGATGTAGAAGTGGATGGAGGCGTTGTCGTACGCGCCGGTCCGGTTGGCGAAGCGGAGCTGGATGCCGGCCTGGGCTCCGAGCCGTTGCGGGCGCATGGCTTGTGCGGCTTGCCATCCGGTCCCGCCGAGGAGCGGCACGGCGACGGCGGCAGAGGTGGCGGCGAGTACAGATCGTCTGGTCAGCATGGGACCTCCCGAGTGGGGAACTGTAGGAACGCGAATTACAGTAAGGGTCCTTTACAGTAAAAGTCCATACCCTTGGCCGGCGGCGTCGGGACGGCGTCGGTTCGATCACAAATGCCGATCACGTGACCAAAACCGCCTTCCGGGGGCAGCGGATGTTTCGTCAACCTCGCTAGCCTGAATGCTTGTGAAAGTTGTCGTGCTCACCGGAGCCGGGATCTCCGCCGAGAGCGGTCTCGCGACCTTCCGCGATGCCGATGGGCTCTGGCAGGGTCACCACGTCGACAGTGTGGCGACGCCCGAGGCGTTCCATCGCGATCCCGCGACGGTCCATCGGTTCTACGATGACCGCCGCCGCGAGCTGCGCGCGGTGGTGCCCAATCCGGCCCACATCGCGCTGGCCAGGCTCGAGCAGGTCCTCGGCGACGAGCTCCTGGTGGTCACGCAGAACGTCGACGACCTGCATGAACGCGCCGGCTCCCGCAGGGTGGTGCACATGCACGGCGAGCTGCTCTCGGCCCTCTGCGACTCCTGTCAGGGCCGGTTCGCCTGGGATGACGACCTCGCCGACGCCCCGGCCTGCCCGGGGTGCGGCAACGACACGCTGAGGCCCGACGTGGTGTGGTTCGGCGAGATGCCCTACGACCTCGACCTGATCGAGCGGGCACTCGCCCAGGCCGACCTCTTCGTCGCGATCGGCACCAGCGGCGCGGTCTACCCGGCCGCCGGTTTCGTACGCATGGCCGCCCGCGCCGGGGCCAAGACGCTCGAGCTCAACCTGGACTCGTCCGAGACCTCGCACCTCTTCGACGATGCCCGTCAGGGGCCGGCCGGCAAGCTGGTGCCCGAGTGGGTTGCCGACGTTCAGGCCCTCGCGCGTTGACCCCTTCGTAAACTCTGTCACGATAGGCCGCGTGTTTCGCCATGCCGTGCTCACGACTGCCCTCATCGTCGCGCTGACCAGCGCTCTCGCCGGCTGTGGTGACGAGGAGGGATCGCTGTCCCAGGCGCGTGAGTACGCCAAGGAGCCCGGCAACCAGATCGCCGAGGACGCCCGCACCGCGATGCACGACATCAAGACCGTGCACGTCGAGGGTGACGTGCTCGATTCGCAGAGCACCAAGATCACCGTCGACCTCGACGTCTCGGCCGACGACGCCTGCGTCGGCAAGGTCAGCATCGGCGACGGCGAGATCTCGCTGCGCTCCATCGACGGCTCGGCCTGGTACCAGGGAGACAAGGAGTTCTGGAAGTCCATCGCGCCCGCCAAGGGCGAGGGCGAGCGCATCGCCGAGCGGGTCGGAAAGAAGTGGGTGAAGCTCGAGGGCGAGCTGGCCAGCCTGCGCGCCTTCTGCAGCATCGACAGCCTCACCGCCCAGATGGTCCCGGCCGAGGCCGAGGCCCAGGCGATCGGTCCGGCGATGGCCGCCGACGGCCCCTCCGTCCGCCTCGACGTCACCCACGGCGAGACCGAGAGCCGGACGTACGTCCTGGCCTCGGAGCCCCACCGGATCGTGAAGTGGACCCAGGGCAGCTCCGGCGAGCTCACCTTCTCGGACTTCGACAAGGAGTTCCAGGTCGAGGAGCCCCCCGCCGACGAGGTCTTCGACCTCGCCGAGCTGGAGAAGTGACTGCCTAGGAATGAATCCGTGGTCGTGAGGATTGCTAAGTAATGTGCCTACCTCGATCAGACCCACGCGCAGCTCTGTAGGACTTCGGAGCGAACGCGGGCCGATCCTGCTCGCGGTGATGGTGTCGCTGAGCCTGGTCGCGATCGACATGACGATCCTGGCCACCGCGGTGCCGAGCGTGGTCAAGGACCTCGGCGGCTTCGAGCAGTTCCCGTGGCTCTTCTCGATCTACGTGCTGGCGACCGCGGTGACCACGCCGCTGTACGCCAAGGTCGCCGACCGGCTCGGCCGCAAGCCGGTGATGATCGCCGGGGTCGTCGCGTTCCTGGTCGGGTCGCTGCTGTGTGGGCTGGCGTGGTCGCTGACCGCGCTGATCATCTTCCGGGCGATCCAGGGGATCGGCGCCGGGGCGATCCAGCCGATGGCGATGACGATCGTCTCCGACATCTACACGCTGGAGGAGCGGGCGGTCGCGACGTCGTACGTCGCCTCGGTCTGGGCCACCGCCGCCATCGTCGGCCCGACGCTCGGTGGGGTCTTCGCCGACTACCTCGACTGGCGGCTGATCTTCCTGATCAACCTGCCCCTCGGGGCGGTCGCGCTGTGGCTGCTGCGGCACTTCCACGAGGACCGCCGGCCGGCCACCGATCCTCGGGCCATCGACTGGGCCGGTGCGGGACTGCTGACGGTCGGCGGGATCGCGCTGCTGCTCGGGCTGCTCGAGGGCGGGCACGCCTGGGGGTGGGCCTCGCCGGCCTCACTCACGATCTTCGCGGTGGGCATCGCGGCCCTGGTCGCCTTCGGGTTCGTCGAGCGCCGCGCCGCCGACCCGGTGCTGCCGCCGTGGGTCCTCGGCCACCGCGTCCTCGCGCCGGCCAACGCCGCCAGCCTGATCGTCGGCGTGGTGATGCTCGGGCTGACGACGTACGTCCCGCTCTATGCCCAGAGCGTGCTCGGTCACTCGGCGCTGGTGGCCGGATTCGCGCTCGCCGGGATGAGCATCGGCTGGCCGATCGCCGCCGCCACGGCCGGCCGGATCTACCTGTCCCGAGGCTTCCGGACCGCCGTCGGGCTCGGGGCGCTGCTCGTCCTCCTGGGCGGGGCGGTGCTGGCGACGGTCGGGGAGAACTCGTCGATCTGGCACCTGGCGATCCCGTGCTTCGTGCTCGGTCTCGGGTTCGGCTGGTCGGTCAACCCGGGCATCGTCGCCGCCGGGTCGGCGGTCGACTGGGAGGTGCGCGGGGTGGCGACCGGGTCCAACATGTTCGCCCGCTCGGTCGGCTCGGCGCTGGGCGTCGCGCTCTTCGGTGCGGTCGCGAACGGGCTGGTCAGGCATGAGTACGCCGGGGGAGAGGTGCCGCCGCTCGAAGCCCTGCCGGCCGATGTCCTCGCGCCGGCGCTGCATGTCGTCTTCCTCGTCGGTCTGGTCGTCTCGCTTCCGCTGCTGCTGGTGGCCTGGCGTACGCCGGTCCGGATCACCAGATGAACAGTGGTTACCACCGGGTAACCACTGCGTCGTAGACTCCGAGGCATGCTGAAGCGCGACCACTATGAGGAAGACCACGAGGACTTCCGAGCCTCCGTCCAGCAGTGGCTGGAGCGTTCGGTCAAGCCCCACACCGACAAGCACATCGCCGACAAGGCGCTGCCCCGCGAGTTCTGGCTGGAGGCTGGCGAGAACGGCTTCCTCGGTCTCGCGATCCCGGAGGAGTACGGCGGCGCCGGCGCCGAGGACTTCCGCTTCAACGCGGTCCTCGCCGAGGAGCTCGCCAAGATCGGCGCGGCCTACCCGACCTGCGTCGGCATCCACTCCGACATCACCGCTCCCTACCTGGTCCGCCTCGGCACCGAGGAGCAGAAGCAGCGCTGGCTCCCGGGCGTGGCCTCCGGTGAGATCCTGCTCGCGATCGGCATGACCGAGCCCTCCGGCGGCTCCGACCTGGCCGCGCTGAAGACCACCGCGGTCCGCGACGGCGACGAGTGGGTCATCAACGGCTCCAAGACCTTCATCACCAACGGCTACTCCTGCGACCTGGTCATCACCGCGGTCCGCACCGACCCGGAGAAGGGCGCCAAGGGCATCACCCTCTTCGCGATCGAGGCGACCAAGGAGGGCTTCTCCCGCGGCCGCAAGCTCGACAAGGTCGGCATGGAGGAGTCCGACACCGCCGAGCTCTTCTTCGAGAACGTCCGCGTCACCGACGCCGAGATCATCGGTGAGCTCAACCGCGGCTTCATCCACATGATGGAGGAGCTCCCGCAGGAGCGCGTCTCGTGTGCGGTCGCCAACATCGCGCAGGCCAAGCAGATCCTGCTCGAGACCGTGCAGTACGCCAAGGACCGCAAGGCCTTCGGCCAGTCCATCGGTGCCTTCCAGCACAACAAGTTCCTGCTCGCCGAGCTGGTCACCCAGATCGAGGTCGCCGAGGCGTACGTCGACAAGTGCGTCGCCGCCCACGCCCGCGGTGAGCTCACCCCGGTCGAGGCGTCCAAGGCCAAGTGGTGGTCCTCGCAGGCGCAGTCCGAGGTCCTCGACCACTGCGTCCAGATCCACGGCGGCTACGGCTTCATGAACGAGTACCGCGTCGCTCGCGCTTGGCGCGACGCCCGCGTCACCAAGATCTGGGCCGGTTCCAACGAGATCATGAAGGAGCTCATCGGCCGCGACCTCGGCTTCTGAGTCGTCTCTTTCGTACGTCGCTGACGGGCGTCCACCTCGAGGTGGGCGCCCGTCGGTGTGTTTCGGGGTGTTTCGACGCTGCGACGGCCTGTTGAAATCTCGCGCTGTCTATTGTCAACAATCAGCGCATTCGGTCACGATGATCTGGTGGCGGGAACGGTGTTGGTGTGGTGAGCGTCTTCGGCCCCGGGGAGTTCGCGGAGCGGCTGGGGAACGTGCAGCAGCGGATGGTGGAGCGGGGCTGGTCGGCGCTGGTGGTCGCGGACCCGGCCAACCTCTACTACCTGACCGGCTACAACGCCTGGTCGTTCTACGTACCGCAGTGTGCGGTGGTGCCGGCTCGCGGTGAGCCGCACCTGTTCCTGCGGGCGATGGACGCGCACGGCGCGACGCATACGGCGGTGCTGCCGGAGGAGCGGATCCATGCCTATCCGGAGGAGCTGGTCCACCGGCCCGACATCCATCCCTACGACCACATCGCCGCACAGGCGCGGGAGCTCAATCTATT
Organism: Nocardioides sp. NPDC047086; assembly: GCF_040643685.1. Taxonomy (NCBI): domain Bacteria; kingdom Bacillati; phylum Actinomycetota; class Actinomycetes; order Propionibacteriales; family Nocardioidaceae; genus Nocardioides; species Nocardioides sp. NPDC047086. The sequence continues at coordinate 7,031 of NZ_JBEYUV010000032.1, read as the reverse complement.
TGTCGACAATCCTGATGCGGTCGTCGCGATGGAGCTGGACGCCCACTATCTGCCGGTGCGCGGCTTCCTGGCGGTGCAGCGGGCCCTTCCGCACACGCGGATCGTCGACAGCGAGGAGCTGGTCAACTGGGTACGCCTGGTGAAGTCGCCCGCCGAGCAGGACGAGCTGCGGGCCGCCGGCGAGGTCGCCCAGCGGGCGATGACCGCGGCGCTGACGGGGGTGCGGTCGGGGCGGCGGGAGTGCGACGTCGTCGCCGATATCCAGGCCGCCCAGACGGTCAGCGTCGGCGGCGTCGGCGGTGACTATCCGGCGCTGGTGCCCCTGCTGCCGACCGGCGACAGCGCCGACACACCCCATCTGACCTGGACCGACAGGGTGCTGCGGCGCGGTGAGGCCACCACGGTCGAGCTCGCCGGCGTACGCAACCGCTACCACGCCCCGCTCGCCCGCACCGTCTGCCTCGGCCCACCGTCCGCCAAGCTCCTCGACTGCGCCGCCGCGACTGCCGAGGGCATGGAGGCAGCCCTCGGCTCGATGAAGCCGGGGGCTGCCGGTGCCGACGTCCATGCCGCCTTCACCCGGGTGATCGCCGCCCACGGGCTCAGCAAGGACTCCCGGATCGGCTACTCGATCGGGGTCGGCTTCCCGCCCGACTGGGGCGAGCGGACGGTGAGCCTCCGGGCCGGCGAGGAGACGGTTCTCGAGCCCGGGATGGCCTTCCACGTGATCCTCGGGATGTGGATGGACGGCTGGGCCTACGAGCTCTCCGAGTCGGTCCTGGTCACCGAGCACCTGCCCGAGCCGCTGACCTCGATGCCGCGTCAGCTGATCATCAACGATTGAGGAGCGTCACCTTGTCTGCAATCCGCACGGACGCCCGGCTGCCCCTGGCAGCACGCAGCGAGCAGCTCGTCGGGTCGGTGATCGACTCGAGCACCTCGCTGCTGGCCGAGCAGACCCACGACATCGTCCGCCTCGCGATGGGCAGCCCGGCCCAGGACTCGATCCCGGCCGCCGCGCTGGCCGAGGTCCCGCTGGAGCCGCACGCCTTCGACTACGCCGCCACGGAAGGCGACCCGGTGCTGCGTGAGGCCCTGCTGGCCCAGCTGGCCGGCACCAGCGACGCGACCACACCCGACCGGCTCACCATCACCTCCGGCGGGATGCAGGGCCTCGACCTCGTCCACAAGCTCTTCACCGACCCCGGCGACCTGGTCGTCATCGAGGCGCCGACCTACACCAACGGCACCGCGACCGCGCTCTCCTACTCCGCAGACCTCCTCGAGATCCCGGTCGACGAGGAGGGCCTCGACGTGGAGCGGCTGGAGGCAGAGGTACGCCGCACCGACCGCCGCCCGAAGTCGATCTATGCCATCCCCACCTTCCAGAACCCGTCCGGGGCGACCCTGTCGCTGGAGCGGAGGGTCCGGCTCATCGAGCTCGCCCGCGAGTGGGGCTCGATCCTGATCGACGACGACCCCTACGGTCTGCTGCGGTTCGCCGGTGATCCGCTCCCGACGCTGCACGAGCTGGCTGAGGGAGACCCGCTGGTCTTCTCGGTGCGCACCTTCTCCAAGACCGTCGCACCCGGGCTGCGGGTCGGCTGGGTCGACGCCGACCCGTCGCTGGGGCAGCTCCTGATCAACGCCAAGCAGGCGATGGACACCTGCACCAACCTGCCGGCGCAGCGGCAGCTCGCCGGTTTCCTCGACTCCGGCGGGTTCGACGCCCACGTCGCCGATCAGCGGATTGTCTACAAGGAGCGGAAGGAGGCGATGCGCGCGGCGCTGACCGAGCACTTCGAGGACCGTGCCACCTGGACGGACCCCGACGGCGGCTTCTTCCTCTGGGTCACCTTCGACCCGCCGGTCTATACCACCGCGCTGTTCGAGGTCGCGCTCGCCGAGGGGGTCGCGCTGATCCCCGGCAACGCGTTCTCGCCCGGTGGGCTCTTCCCGCACGCGATGCGCCTCTGCTTCGCCTCCACCCCGCCTGCCCGGATCGCCGAGGGCATCGCCCGGCTGCGCCGGGCGGTCGACCGTTTCGCCCGGGAGGCGCGGTGACGGCGGTCGATCCCGAGGAGGTGGTCGCGCTCGCCCAGCGACTGGTACGCGCCCGCTGCCAGAACCCGCCGGGGGAGGAGGCCGCGACCGTCGCGGTGCTCGCCGAGGAGTGTCGACGGCGAGGGTTCGAGGTCGTTCTCGACGAGGTCGCGCCCGGCCGCGCGAACCTGATCGCGCGGGTCGGGAGAGGGCCCGGTCCGGGCCTGCTCGTCGTGAGCCACTCCGACGTGGTCCCGCCCGGCGACGGTTGGAGCGGCGACCCGTTCTCCGGTGACGTACGCGACGGGCGGCTGCACGGGCGCGGCAGCGCCGACACCAAGGGCGGCCTGGCGGCTGCGATCGTCGCATTGTCCACAGTCGACAAAACCCTGGACCGGCCCGCCATCACCCTCGCCGTGCTCGTCGACGAGGAGGAGCTCGGCTTGGGCATCCGCCACTTCGTCCGCCGTGATTTATCGACAAATAGCCACTCGGCCTGCGTGGTCGTCGAGCCGACCAGTCTCCAGCCCGTGATCGCCGCCCGCGGCGACGCCTACCTGGAGATCACCCTCACCGGCCTGGCCGCCCACTCCGGGAACCCGTCCGACGGCCACAACGCGATCCACGGCATGGCCCAGGTGATCGCGGAGATCGAGCGCTGGCACGACGAGCTGGCTGCGAGCCCGCACCCGCTGTGCGGTCCGGCCACCTGGAGCGTCGGCACCGTCGAGGGCGGCCAGGCAACCTCGACGGTCGCCGCACGCTGCCGGATCACCGCCGACCGCCGCCTGCTCCCGGGTGAGCTCGCAGGGGACGTACGGAAGGAGGTCGAGCGCCGTCTGGAGGCCCTCGGCCTTGCCGCCCGCGGTCTCACCCTCGACGTGCGGATGACCATGGACATGCCCGGTTTCGAGACCCCTGTCGACGATCGGATTGTCGACGAAGTCGCCGCAGCGCTGACCGCAGCCGGAGCACGGCCCGCTGAGCCCACCGGCTGGACGGCTGCCTGCGACGGCGGCTTCATCGCGAGCGTGGGCATCCCGGTCGTCGTGCTCGGTCCCGGCTCCGTCGCCGAGCAGGCCCACCGCCCCGACGAGAGCGTCGAGATCACCGAGCTGGCCATTGCCGCACGCGTCTATGCCTCTCTCTTCCAGCACCACGGTCGACGGACGGCGCCGCGCTCACGGTAAAGACATCGACAGACTGCCGGAGACCGGCATGATGACCGCCATGACTCAGCGTTCCTCTGTCGCCATCACCCGTGCGTACGTCGTCCCGGTCTCGGGCGAGCCGATCGAGAACGGCACGGTCGTGATCGAGGACGGGGTGATCACCGCGGTGGGAGCAGACGTCGCCATCCCTGACGGCATCGACACCATCGACGCGCAGGGAAAGTGGCTGCTCCCCGGATTCGTCGAGGGACACGGCCACATCGGTACCCACGAAGAGGGCGAGGGCTGGGCCGGTGACGACACCAACGAGATGACCGACCCCGACGGCGCTGGCCTGCGGGCGATCGACGCGATCAACATCGAGGACGAGGGCTTCCGCGACGCCCTCGCGGGCGGGGTGACCACGGCGGTGATCAAGCCCGGGTCGGGCAACCCGATCGGCGGCCAGACGGTCGCGATCAAGACCTGGGGCGGGCGGACGATCGACGAGCAGGTCGTCTCCGACGCGGTCTCGGTCAAGAGCGCCCTCGGCGAGAACCCCAAGCGTGTCTACGGCGACCAGAAGAAGACCCCGTCGACCCGGCTCGGCGTCGCCAACGTCATCAGGAAGGCCTTCGTCGACGCCCAGAACTACGCCGCCAAGGCGGCCGCCGCCGAGGAGAAGGGCGAGCCCTTCGATCGCGACCTCGGCAAGGAGACCCTGGCCCGCGTGCTCGCCGGCGAGCTCGCCTGGGACCAGCACACCCACCGCGCCGACGACATCGCCACCGCCATCCGGCTGAGCGAGGAGTTCGGCTACCGCCTCGTGGTCAACCACGGCACCGAGGGCCACCTGCTCGCCGACGTGCTCGCGGAGAAGGACATCCCGGTCATCTACGGCCCGATGTTCGTGTCCCGCTCGAAGGTCGAGGTGCGCAACCGCGCCAACCGCAACCTCGCCGCCATGGCCGCCGCCGGTGTCCGGGTGGCGATCACCACCGACCACCCGGTCATCCCGATCAACTTCCTGGTCCACCAGGCCTCCTTCGCCGTACGCGACGGCCTGCCGCGCGAGACCGCCTTGGCCGCGATCACCACGAACCCGGCGAGCTTCCTCGGCCTCGACGACCGGGTCGGCGCGATCGCGCCGGGTCTCGACGGCGACGTGGTCATCTGGTCCGGAGACCCCCTCGACACCGACCACCGCGCCGAGCGCGTCTTCATCACCGGGACCGAGGTCTACACCTGGGACAGCGAGGCCGATGCGGGGCGCGGAGGCGGGCGCACGCGCGAGCGTGTGACGCGGTTCGGGAGCTGATCGTGCGCAACGAACCTCGAACCGCTGACGTACCCATGGGTATGACCCCCACCGAGACCAGCACCGACAAGCGCAGGATCCGCCCCGCGGCGTACCTGCTTCCCGTTCTGGCGCTGACCCTGGCGCCGACGTTGGCCGGATGTGGCTCCGAGGCGACCGACCCAGGCGCTAACGTGTCTGATGTGCCCACATCGTCCAGTCCGACGCCCGCCGAGGACCCGCAGGTCGCAGCTGCGATCGCCGACCTGGCCAAGCGCCAGGGGGTGAAGAGCGAGGAGATCACCGTCGTCTCCCACGACCAAGTGACCTGGCGCGACGGCAGCCTCGGCTGCCCCGAGCCCGGGAAGATGTACACGATGGTCCTGACCGACGGCGTCCGCGTGGTGCTCGAGGCTGCGGGGAAGACCTACGAGTATCACGGCGGCGAGAGCGGCCCGGTCCGTTTCTGCGAGAACCCGCAGGAGCCGGTCCCCGGCGAGGCGAGCAGTGACGCTCCACAGTGAGGGTGCCCACGCGGGGCACGGCGACGCCGAGGAGCGGGCCGAGGGCCTGAACAATCGGCTCAACTGGCTGCGCGCAGGCGTCCTCGGAGCCAACGACGGCATCGTCTCCACCGCCGGGGTGGTGATGGGTGTCGCGGGCGCGACCACCGATGACAGCACGATCCTCATCGCCGGCGTCGCCGCCCTGGTGGCCGGCGCGATCAGCATGGCGGCGGGGGAGTACGTCTCCGTCTCGACCCAGCGCGACACCGAGGAGTCGCTGATCGCCAAGGAGCGCCGCGAGCTGCGGGAGACGCCCGAGGAGGAGCTCCGCGAGCTCGAGGGGTTCCTGCGCGACCGCGGTCTCGAGCCCGACACCGCGGTCGATGTCGCCCGTCAGCTCACCGAGCGGGACGCGCTGCGCGCCCATGCGGCCCTGGAGCTCGGGATCGACGTCGACGACCTCACCTCGCCCTGGGCGGCGGCCGGGGCGTCGATGATCTCGTTCACGCTCGGGGCGCTGCTGCCGCTGCTGGCGATCACACTCCTCCCCGACAGTGCCCGCATCTGGGCGACGATCCTCACGGTCACCGTCGCGCTCGCGGTCACCGGCTGGACCAGCGCGCGCCTCGGCTACGCGCCACCCGTCCGGGCGGCGCTGCGCAACGTCGCCGGCGGCCTGCTCGCGATGCTGGTGACCTACGTCGTCGGCGACCTCCTCGGCACACAACTCGGGTGACCCGGCCCCGACCGCCGGGCACAATGGACAGTGATGAATCGAATGTTCGTGGCGGTGATCCCGCCGGAGTCGGTATCTGCGGATCTCGACGAGTTCTTGTCCGTACGCCGCGCCGCGGCCGCCTTTCGCTGGTCGGCGCCCGACCAGCTCCACCTGACGCTCGCCTTCGCCGAGCACGTCCCCGACAGGTCCCTCGATGACGCGATCGAGCGGCTGGAGACGGCCGCGGGGCGGCGTACGCCCTTCGAGTTGACCGTCACCGGCGGCGGCGCCTTCCCCAACGTGGCCGAGGGCAAGGTCCTCTACGCCGGCGTCGAGACCGACGCAGGCGAGGAGCTCGACCGGGTCGCCGCCGGGACCAGGAACGCGCTGGTCAAGGCCGGCGCCGAGGTGGACGGCGGACGGTTCCGTCCCCACCTGACACTCGCCCGCACCGGTACGCCGGTCGAGCTCAGCAACTGGGTACGGCTGCTCGATGCCTACCGTGGCCCGACCTGGACCGTCTCGTCGTTCGCGCTGGTGCACTCGCGGCTCGGCGAGGGACCGAGGAAGCATCCGGTCCACGAGGTCATAGCAGAGTTCCCCTTCGGTTGAGACAAGCCCCGGGCGGTACCGCTCGGAACCCCACATCGCTACCGTGTGCGGCCAGTTTCTGACCTGACCAGAGGAGAACCGGACATGAGTCGTCGAGTGGGGCGCAACGCCTACACCGGACTTTTCAACGACGTCGTACTGCTTGCCGCCCGCGTGGTGGTCGGTGGGATCTTCGTCGCGCACGGCTGGCAGAAGTACGACCAGGGTTTCGCCGGCACCGAGCAGTTCCTGGGCGGCCTGGGTGTCCCGGAGCCCGCGATCGCCGCCCAGGTCGCGACCTACATCGAGCTCGTCGGCGGCGCTCTGCTGGCCGTCGGCCTCTTCGCCCCGATCGCCGGGGTGCTGCTGGCCGCTCAGATGGCCGGCGCGATCTGGTACGCCCATCGCACCACCGAGGTCTTCGTCGACCAGGGCGGCTGGGAGCTCCCCGCCGCGCTCGGCGTCGCCGCCCTCGTGCTCGGCATGGTCGCCCCCGGCCGGATCACCCTCGACCAGCTCCTCACCTGGCCGTTCAAGGCACGCGCCGCCAAGCGCCGGGCCCGGGACGAGTCGGCCGAGGCCGAGGCCGCCGAGGTCCCGCCGCACGTCGAGGAGTCGGTCACCGTCAAGGCCTGACCCCCCCGCTGGTCGAGCCGCCGGAGCCGCTAGGCGGAGGCGTGTCGAGACCCTTCTTGGGCACCCAGATACGGCCGTCGTTACGCAGC
>NZ_JBEYUV010000031.1:0-67466 GCF_040643685.1 Nocardioides sp. NPDC047086 | reverse complement strand
ACTCAACGTCGCCACAGCTCACTCGGCGGACTCCCACCGATCAGCCGCCTGTGACCAACGTGTTGACCGGGTACAGCTAGGCGGAGGCGTGTCGAGACCAACACAGTCCCCTCGGCTCTCGATTCGACTGTGTTGGTCTCGACACGCTCGCTAGCGCTCGCGGCTCGACCAGCGGCTCAGCGGGCGGTCGCCGCCCCGCGGATCTCCGCCACAGACGTACGCTGCGCCCGCCCCGCCGCGAAGAGGCTGACCGCCACCGCGAGCAGGAGCCAGAGGACCAGGCCCCCGACCGGGACAGCGACCGCAGCACCGCTCTGCGCGACGACGACGCCGCGAAGCGCCTCGGCTGCGAGCGGGACCGGCAGGATGCCAGCGAGCGCACCGAAGGGCGCGGACGCGGTGGCGACGGGCAGCAGCCCTCCGAGGGAGACCAGCTGCAGGACGAGGAAGGCGAGCGAGATCAGCCAGCCACGGCGCTGGCCGGCGAGCGCGACCACGGCCTGGTGAACCGCGACGAAGGCCACCGCGGCGAGCGCCGCGATCCCGACCGAGCCGAGCGGCCGCGCGAGATCGGCACCCAGAACCCCGGCCGCGACCACGAGCAGCACCGCCTGTGCCAGCCCGACGAGAGCCGCCGGCCACAGACCGGCGACGGTGAGCCGGCGCGCCGTGAGTGCGTCCCGCAGCCGGCCGGCGGGGAACGCCGGACGGAGCAGGTAGATCGCGAGCGCACCGAGCCACAGCGCCAGCGCGATCACCGCCGGTGCCAGCCGGGTCGCCCCGGAGGTGGAGCTCGCGGAGGCGACCGAGACCTGCACGGGGTCGGCGACGACCTCGGCCTGCTTCTCGCCGGGAACCGCGATCTGCGAGGCGCCGTCGTCGAGACCCGAGGCCAGCGAGTCGGCGCCCTCGGTCAGCGAGGACGTCCCGGACGACAGCGAGTCGGCGCCGGTCGCGAGCTCCGCCGAACCGCTCTCGAGCTGCTCGGTCCCGGACGCGAGCCGATTCGCCCCGGAGGCCAGCTCGGTGGCGCCGTCGTTCGCCTCCCCGAGACCGCCGGAGAGCTCACGCGCGCCCTTGGCGAGCCGGGCGTTGGCGTCGGCGACCTGGGACGCACCGGAGGCGACCTTCCCGGCGCCGTCCGCCGCCGACGAGATCCCGCCGGCCAGCTCGGGAGCCGCCTGCGACAGCGCGGAGGCACCCGAGGAGACTTGAGCCGCCCCGGCGGCGAGCTGGTCGGCCTGAGCCCCACCGGAGCCGACCGCTGTGGCGGTGGCGCCACAGAGCTGCGGCTTGGAGGCCGCGAGCAGCGGATCGCTCGCGCACGCCTGCGCCCAACCCTTGGCGAGCTGGGTGTAGCCGTTCACTCCCTGCGACACCTGCGACGCCCCGTTCGCGAGCGAGGAGGTCTGCGACGGGAGGTCGGCGGTCGACCTCTCGAGCTGGTCCAGCCCGCTGCTGAGCTCGCCCGCACCGGCAGCCAGCGAGGACGCACCCTTGGACGCCTTGCCCGCACCGCCGGCCAACGAGCCCGCGCCCGCCTCGAGCCGCGCCGTCCCGCCGGCGAGCGTGTCGAGGCCACCGGCGACCTGCGAGGCGCCGTCGGCGGCGCCGGAGGCACCGGAACTGAGCTCAAGGGCGCCGTCGGCGACCTTCCCGGCACCGGAGTCGGCGGCGGCGGTGCCGTCGGCGAGCTCGTCGGCACCATCGGCGGCCGAGTCGAGGCTGGTCTTGAGCTTCCGGGTCTGGTGCCGCACCCCGTCGAGGTAGGTCGTCGTGACCGTACGCCCCAGGGTCGAGGCGGACTGCCGTGCGACCTGGCGGGCGATCTCGGCGGTCACCTCGCTGGAGGCGTCGGACGCCTCCACGCTGACCCGCCCGGCGCTCGGGTCGCTCCCCTGCACCCCGGACAGCGTCTCGGACAGATCCTTCGGGATCGTGATGACCGCGGCGTACTTGCCATCGGCATAGCCTTCCCGCGCGTCCTCCGCGTCGGTGAGTTCCCACCCGAGCGTGGGGCCGGCGGACGAGCCCGAGGAGGAGACGAGGTCCGCGGCGAGCGCGCGCCCGGCGTACACGGTCTGCTTGTTCTTCCCGCTCCCCGTCGTCACCGGCTCGTCGAGGTTGACCACCGCGGCGGGCACCTTGTCGAGATTCTCGCCACGGTCGCCGAGCGCGACGAGCGCGAGCGCCGTCACGACCACGGGCAGCAGGATCGCGGCCGCCACCAGGCGACGGCCCGACCACCAAGATTTCGTACGTGTCATCGAACTGTCTCCAGGTCAGCGACCGAAGCCGCGGGGTCGGTGAGCGCCGGGGCAGGTGACGTCCGGGCAGGCTCGGCATGAGCGAGCGCGTCCACGACCTGCGGTACGGCAGGCAGCGACGGCATCGCGAGGAGCACCGTCGTGCCGCGGGAGGTCAGCGCGGACAGAGCCGCGAGCTGACCGGGGTCGAGCGAGGTGGCGCTGTCGATCGCGACGAGCGCCGGGACACGACGGGCGCCCGCGAGATCAAGGGCGTCCGAGACGTCATCGACGAGAGCGGCCCGCGCCCGCACAGCGCCCGCCTCCTCCGGCAGCAGCCGGTCGAGCACGACCAGCCGTCCGGCGAACCCGAGCCGCCCGGTGATCGCCGCGAGCGCAGCCGATCGAGCGACCGGGTCGGACCCGTGGAGGATCCCGAGCCCACCCGGTCGAAGGCTGAGCGAGAGCGGCGCGAGCGCACCCGGCACCTCGACGTCCTGCGCCCGCACCGCGACCTCACCGTGAACGGCGACGTGGTCGGCGTGCTCGAGGTGGTGGACGAGCGCCTCACCCTCGATGTCGAGGACCGGCATCCGCCGGTCGAGCCAGCGCGGGAGCCACCAGGCGCCCCGCCCGAGCAGGGCGAGCACCGCCGGCACCAGCGTCATCCGCACCAGGAAGGCGTCCACGAGCACCCCGACGGTGAGGCCCAGCGCCATCGGTTTCACGATCGGGTCGCCGTTGGGGACGAAGGCCGCGAAGACGGCGATCATGATGATCGCCGCGGCGGTGACGACGCGGGCGCTGGCGGCGAACCCGGTGTCCACGGATCGCCGCGCGTCGCCGGTGTGGACGTAGTCCTCCCGCATCCGTGAGACCAGGAAGACCTCGTAGTCCATCGCGAGCCCGAAGAGAACGCCCATCAGGATGATCGGGAAGAACGCGATCACCGGCCCGACCTTGGCGACGTTCAGGAGATCGGCGCCCCAGCCCCACTCGAAGACCGCGGCGACCACCCCGAACGAGGCCGCCACCGACAGCACGTAGCCCAGGGTCGCCTTCAGCGGGACCGCGATCGAGCGGAACACGACGGTCAGCAGGATCAGCGACAGCCCGACGACGACGGCCCCGAAGGGCAGGATCGCCCCGGAGAGTCGCGCGCTGACGTCGATCGCGACCGCGGTCTGCCCGGTGACCCTGACGTCCTCGATCCCGAACCGCTTCTCCAGACCACCCGAGTCGGCGCGGATCTCCTTCACCAGGTCCGCAGTCGCCGGATCGCTCTTCTCGGTGGTCGGATAGATCACCACGAGCCCGAGGTCGGCGGTGCGGTTCGGCGTGGCCAGCGCGACCTTCTGCACCCCGTCATAACCCCCGAGCGTCTTGCCCAGAGAGTCCATCACCCCGATCGGGTCGGTGGTGTCGATGATGTCCGCGGTCACGAACAGCGGCGCGTTGTAGCCGGGCCCAAAGTCACGGCTGATCAGGTCGTACGTCTCCCGCGGAGCGGTCCCCGGCTCGGCGCTGCCGTTGTCGTTGAGCCCCAGCGCGAGGTCGCGCGCCGGGATCGCCAGGACGGCGATCACCAGCAGCGAGAGCACGATCGTGACGACCGGGACCCTGGTCACCAGCCGCACCCACCGGGCCCCGAGGGTGACCGCCTGAGGCTGCCCCTCCGCGGGAGCCTCACGCCGGGCCACCCGAGACCCGGGCTTGGGCCGGAGCCGCTCGCCCGCGACCGCGAGGAGCGCCGGCACCGCGGTGAGCGCGACGAGCACCGCGACCAGGACGGCCGAGGCGGCTGCGTACCCCATCACCGCCAGGAACGGGATGCCGGCGACCACGAGGCCGCACAGCGCGATGATGACCGTGACGCCCGCGAAGATGACCGCGCTGCCGGCGGTGGCGACCGCCCGGGCGATCGACTCCTCGACCCCGAGCCCGGTCGCGAGCTGGCTGCGGTGCCGGGCGATCACGAACAGCGCGTAGTCGATCCCGACCGCGAGACCGATCATCAGCGCCAGGGTCGGGGTCGTGGCCGAGATCGTGGTGACCGCGGCGACCGAGAAGATCCCCGCCATCGCGACCGCCACCCCGAGCAGGGCGGTCAGGATCGGCAGCCCGGCCGCCAGCAGCGACCCGAAGGTGATCGCCAGGACCAGCAGGGCGATGAGCAGCCCGATCGCCTCGGTCGCACTGACATGCACCCCGGTGACGGAGTACGCATCCCCGCCGATGTGGAGCTCCAGCGACGACCCTTCGGGCAGCTGCGCGGCCTCCTCCAGCTCCGAGGTCACGCCCTCGGGGAGCTCGTCGAGCCCGACGTTGAGCTGCACCGTCGCCAGCGCGTCCCGCCCGTTGTCGCTGACGGTCCGGCTGTCCTTCGCGACGGGATCGGTGACCGTCGCGACGTGGTCGACCTTCTCGACGTCGGCGAGCACCGCCCGGATCTCCTTGCGGTGATCCTCGATCTTGTCCCCCTCGGGCGCGACGAAGACCAGCTGGGCCGAGGTCCCGGAGACCTCGGGGAAGCGCTGCGTGAGCGCGTCCAGCCCCTGCTGGGACTCGGTGCCGGGGATCGTGAAGTCGTTCTGCAGCTTGCCGCCGAGCGAGACGGTCAACGCACCCAGCAGCACGGCGAGCAGGAGCCAGAGCGCCAGCACGGTCTTGGCGCGGCGGGCGACCAGCCGGCCGAGGCGATAGAGGTAGGAGGACACAGTTCGATACATTAACGCATCCAATACAAAAACGTATCGTCGTGCGTATGTGAGGATTGCTACATGACCGAGGTGAAGGCCCCCAGACGACGTACGAACACCCGCGCACGACTGCTGGCCGCCGCCGTCGACGTCTTCGTCGAGCGCGGCGCGCGCCGGGTCACCGTCGACGACCTGGTCAGTGCCGCCGGCTACACCCGCGGCGCCTTCTACTCCAACTTCAACAGCGTCGACGAGGTGCTGCTGGCGGCCTTCAAGCAGGAGGCCGAGAAGCAGATCCAGGCCGTACGCGACGCCGTCGACAAGCACACCGACACCGGGTCCAGCGGCCTGCTGATCACCGCCGCCCTCGAAGCATTGCGGCCGACCCAGGACCGCTGGTTCATCCTGCAGAGCGAGGTGATGCTGCAGAGCCTGCGCGACCCCGACGCCCGCGAGATCAGCGCCGCCACCTTCGCCGCCCTCAACGCCCAGCTCGTCGAGGTCGTCGAGCTCGCCCTCGACCGGATCGACCGCACCCCGACCGTGCCGGTCGATCTCCTCGCCCAGACCGTGATGGGGGTGTTCCTGCACAGCCTCGCGCTGCGTACGGTCAATCCGGAGGACCCTCGGGCCGACCGGCTCCTCGACGAAGCGCTCCCCCAGGTCCTCGACGGCGTGTCTGTCCCCCGGTCCACCGGTCAGAGGTGATCTAGTCTGATTCCGGGGCTGGCTCTCGGACCGCCTCGCTGACCGACTCTTTGGGGGTAGTCACTATGGGCGCACCGACATGGGTGTGGCTGGTCACCGTCGTCGCGATCCTCGGCCTGCTCGGGTTCGACTACGTCTTCCACGTACGCAAGGCCCACACGCCCACACTGAGGGAAGCGTCCATATGGTCGGCGGTCTACGTCGCGATCGCGCTGCTGTTCGGTGTCGGCGTGCTGATCTTCGGCGGCGGCGCGATGGGCGGGGAGTACTTCGCCGGCTACATCACCGAGAAGGCGCTCTCGGTCGACAACCTGTTCGTCTTCCTGATCATCATGACGAGCTTCCGGGTGCCCCGCGAGGATCAGCAGAAGGTGCTGCTCTTCGGGATCACCTTCTCGCTGATCGCCCGCACCGGGTTCATCTTCGTGGGCGCCGCGCTGATCAACACCTTCGCCTGGGTGTTCTACCTGTTCGGGCTGATCCTGCTGTTGACGGCCGGCAACATGCTCAAGCCCGACAACAACTCCCACGGGGAGAACTTCGTCGTCCGCCTGGCCCGGCGGATGTTCCACGTCAGTGAGCACTACGACGGCGACAAGCTCTTCACGGTGGAGGACGGCAAGCGCATCCTCACGCCGATGCTGCTGGTCATGGTGGCCATCGGCGGCACCGACATCCTCTTCGCCCTCGACTCGATCCCGGCGATCTTCGGCCTCACCCAGAACGTCTACATCGTGTTCACCGCGACCGCGTTCTCGCTGCTGGGCCTGCGCCAGCTCTACTTCCTTCTCGACGGTCTGCTCGACCGGCTCATCTACCTGTCCTACGGGCTGGCCGCGATCCTCGCCTTCATCGGCGTGAAGCTGATCCTGCACGCCCTCCACGAGAACAACATCCCGTTCATCAACGACGGCGATCCGGTGCACGTGGTCGAGATCAGCACCGGCCTGTCCCTGGGCGTCATCCTCGGCGTACTCGTCGTCACCATCGTCGCCTCGCTCTTCAGCAAGCGCGGCCGCGCGAAGAATGCCATCGCCAACGCCCGCCGCCACGCCGCCGCCTACCTCGACTCGGAGTACACCGCCGATCCCGCCGAGCGCGAGCGCATCCACAACGCCCTCCTCGCCGAGCGCGACACCATCGTCTCCCTCGGCCCGAAGTACCTGGAGATCGCCCGCGAGGAGACCCCGCTCATGGAGCTCCTCGAGCGCGCCCTCGCCAGTCACACCGCCGCCGTCGAGCGCGGCGAGGCCACCCCCGCCGGCCCGCCGAAGATCCTGCGCGAGGAGTAAGCAAGACCCCTCACCAGGCATCGTGCCTGGTGAGGGACTCACCGTGTCCCGCGCGCGGCCGAGCCCACCAGGCTACGAACCCCTGGCGGCCCTCGCCTGCCACCGATCCAGCACCACAGCCAGGATCAGCAACAGGCCGACGACGATCTGCTGCGTGTAGCTGGACACACGGATCAGGTTCATGCCGTTGGACAGCAGCACCAGGAACAGCGCACCCACGCTGACGAACGCGAGGCGTCCCTCGCCACCGAAGAACGATGTGCCTCCGAGAACGGCCGCAGCGATTGACATGATCAGATACTCCGACCCGAGGTTCGGTTCGCCGGAAGCCACCCGCGCGGTGAGCAGGAGGCCTCCCACCGCCGCGAGCCCGCCGGCCAGGGTGAACGCGATCGTCTTCGTCCGGACGACCGGGACGCCGAGCAGACGCGAGGCACTCTGACTGCCGCCGACGGAGTAGATGTAGCGACCGAGCTTGGTCCAGTACAGGAGCACGTGGAGCGCGCCGACGAAGAGCAGCGCGATCGCGAAGGAGACCGGGACAGGTCCGATCGATGAGTACCCCAGACTGCTGGTGAAGCCCTCTGGTAGGCCGCTGATCGGACTGCCGTCAGATAGCAGGAGCGCCAAGCCGAACGCCAAAGACGCGGTCGCGATCGTGACGATGAAAGACGGCACGTTGAAGACCGAGGTGACGAGGCCGTTGATCAAACCGATCAGCAGACCGGTGGCCAAGCCCGCGAGCACACCGGCGAGAGCGCCCACCGCGCCTTCTCCGACGTTCGTCATCACCGTCGCCGACACCACACTGGTGAGAGCAATGTTCGACGCCAGCGACATGTCGATCTCGGCAGTCAGCAGGACCAGCATCTGTGCTGTCGCGAAGAGCAGCAGGAACGACAGTTGCCGGGAGAGGTTGATGCCGTTCGCGCCGGAGACAAAGCGCGGCTCCACGATGGCGAAGAGTGCCACCGCGATGACCAGGAGCACCGGGAGCAGACCGACCTTCAGCATTCCTCCTGTCGCCCGCGACCGTGGCGCCCCCTGCTTCTTCGGCACGGCGTCCATGGCCGATGCGTCTTGCTGCGTAACCGTGTCAGGCTGAGCGGTCAACGTAGTCACCTCCCGCGGCCTCCTGCGGCCGGCTAGTTCCGAAAAATGCGTTCACGACGTTGGATTCGGTTCGTTCCTCACCACGGAGGTCCGCGACGATGCGTCCCTCGCTTACCACGTAGATTCGGTGGGCGACGCCTAAGAGCTCCTCGGTGTCCGAGGAGATCAGCAGCACGGCCTTGCCGGCCTCGACCAACTTCTTCATATGCTCGTAGACATCGACCTTGGCGCCGATGTCGATACCGACCGTCGGCTCATCGAACACGTGGACGCCGAAGTCTGCGGCGAACGAGCGGCCGAGAAGGGCCTTCTGCTGGTTGCCGCCCGAGAACCAGCGGATGCCCAGCTTCAGGTTCGCGGGCTTGATGCGAAGCGCCTGTACCGCCTGGGCGTTGTACTCCTCGACCTTGCGCCTGCTCAGGAAGCCGTACCGAGTCACCGAGCCGGTGACGACCGGACCGAGCGCGAGAGACTCGGCGAGAGTCGCAGTAGGCACGAGGCCCTCGCTCTTACGGTCCGGCGGGTAGTACATGAGGCCCTGCTCCATCGCCTTACGGGGACTGGGCTTCATGAGCCGGACACCGTCGATCTCGATTGACCCGCGGTCGAGCCGCTCCAACCCGAAGCAGGCGCGGCCGAGCTCGGACTTGCCGCCGCCCACGAGGCCCGCGATCCCGACGACCTCGCCAGCACGGACCTCGATGCTTGCCTCCTGGAGACAGTCGCTCGTCGCTTCCTTCACGCGCAGTCGGGTCGGCCCCGGCTGCGCGGCGATGTGCGGGAACAGCTTGTCCAGACTGCGTCCGGCCATCAGCTCGACCAAGCGCTGGTCGGAGACGTCGGCCAGCCGCAGAGTGTCGACCAGCTCACCGTCGCGAAGGACCGTGACGCGGTCGGCCAGGGCCCGAATCTCCGCGAGCCGGTGCGAGATGTAGACGATGCCGATTCCTTGGGCCCGCAGCTCCACGAGAATCCGAAACAGCTCCTCGGCCTCGCCATGGCTCAGGGAGGCAGTCGGCTCGTCGAGAATCAGGACGGGCGAGCGGTGGTAGAGCACTCGAGCGATTTCGATGAGCTGCATCTCCGCACGCGACAGGCCCGCCACCTTACGTCGGGGGTCGATCCGCAACCCCACCCGTTCGAGCGCCTCGCGGGCCTCGCGGAGCATGACCTTCTTGTCCAAGATGCGGCCGGCACGCACCCGCTCCTGGCCCAGGTGGATGTTGTCCGCGACAGACAGTGGGGGGATCAGGCTGAGCTCCTGGTGAACGGTGCCGATGCCCTCGGCAAGGGCGTTGGTCGGCGTGAGGCCGACAAGCTCCCGCCCGTCGAGTCGCACGGTTCCCTCGTCCGCGCGAACAGACCCGGAGATGATCTTGATAAGGGTGGACTTGCCCGCACCGTTCTCTCCCAGCAACGCATGGATCTCGCCGCGGTCGAGCTCGAAGGAGACTCCACTCAGGGCGCGAGCGCCCCCGTAGGTCTTGGACAGCCGCCGCGCTTCAAGAAGCGCTGGGGACTCTGTAGTAACCATCGTGGTTTCCTTTGTCCTCGCCTCAGTCGGCTTCAACGGTGAAGACCGGCTTCCAGCCCTCGGGCGCGAAAGTGGTCTCCGGAACGAAATCGCTGACCGGCTGCGCACCCTCGGTCTCCTTGCCGCACACCAGGTACGGCGCGGGGTAGGCGCGCTGCTTGTCCTCATCGAGCGGGATGCCCTGGAGCAGTCGGACGGTCATATCGATCGCGACCCTTGCCTGGACGGCCGGCTGGTCTGTCGCAGCGCAGGCCGCCTTGCCCTTCTCGATGTTCGCCAGCGTCTCCGGCATCATGTAGCTGCCGATGATCTGGGCGTTCTCGCCCAGACCCGCGGCCGCCGCGGCGTCGGCAGCGACCGCGTTGCCCGCGATGACCGACACTCCGTCGTTCGCCTGCAAGGCATCCTCGATCAGGCGCAGTTGTGTGTTCTTGTCGGTGTCGCCGTACTTGGTCTCGACGACCTCCACATCGGCATCCTTGACGGCGCCAGCGAACCCGTCGTTGGCGTCCTCAGCCCAGCCGGCTCCTGGCGGACCGGGGAACCAGACGACCCGCTCGCCGCTGTGGTGCGCGAGGTACTTGCCAACTGTCGTGCCGATACGACGCCAGCTGAGGACGGAGCGAGCGGTGACATCCTTGTTCGCTATGCCGTTGAGGGCATCGATGACCACGATGCCTTGTCCGATGAGCTCGTCCACCTTGGCATCGAGGCCGTCTGAGCTGATGGCGCCGATGACCACAGCGTCCGCCCCGCCTGCAACGCAGTCGTCGATCTGGCTCATCTGGGTGGACAGCTCGGTGTAACCGCCGGCCTCATAGAAGTCGAGAGCGACGCCCAGGCGGCGTGCCTCCTCGACCATCCCGTAGTTGACGGCTACCCAGTAGGAGTCGCTCAGATGGGGAACGACGGCACAGATTCGCCAGTCCTCGGTCACCAGGTCGCTCGGAATGGCGTTGTAGACACCGCTGATCGCCTCGCCCTCGCAGGCTGAGTCCTCGGTGCCCCGACAGTCGACGAACAATGACGGCGCCCACCACGGGTCGGCGTTCAGCCCCGCGCGAATCTCCTGAGGTGCTGCGTCGAACGTGCCCTGGCCCGCACCCTCGATGGGCTTGCTCGAGTCGAACTCCGGCACAGCGCGGTGACGGTCACCATCGGCGCTGCACCCGGCGAGTGCCAGCGCCGAGAGAACGAGCGCGGCGGCTCCCCTCAATGTCTTGGCATGCATGGCGTCTCCTTCATGAATTCCGTGGACCGACGAGGTCTGCACCCGAGTGCGCAGCGACATTGACCTGGTGCTGCCATGTCTCGGAGCGACCGGCGAGCCAGACGAGGGCGGACCGTACGTCCGTCAGTGGACGCGGCCAGCGGGTGCCGACCTTCCCGTAGAGACGCGAGTACCTCTGGGTGGCATCCGAGACACCTCGCTGACGCCGCTCCCAGGCCCGCAGACCGGTACGAACGTCGTCGTGCTGGGAGAGAACGGTTGCCATGGAAAAGCCGTTCACCATCGCGACGCACGCAGCTTGGCCGAGGTTCGGAGCCATCGCCGTAGCGGCGTCGCCGACGATCGCACCCCGGCCGTGGACCCAGCTGTGAGTCCGCACGTCGTGGAAGGCCGCCCATCGAGACTGGTCCGGGATCCGGTCGAGGTAGTGGCGGACATCTGGGAACGAGTCGCCCCAGGACTTGTGGTTGAACGGCTGCTGGCGACCCTCGAGGTCCTTGGCCGGACAGCAGGTGTAGATGTAGACCTCCTCCGGGGTGACCGGGACGATGCCGACGCGACGGCCACCGTTCCAGTACTCGAGCGCCTCCCCGGCGACGTCATCGGGTCCTCGCGGCACCAGGTGGCGCATGCAGCCGTCCTCGAGATCGCGCACGACGAGATCGAGGCCGAGTGCGCGTCTTACCGCGGAGTAGACCCCATCTGCGCCCACGACGAGGTCTGCCTTCAACGCCTCGCCCGTCTCGAGTAGTAGTTCCCCGTCGGGGGTGGCGCCCGCCACGGACGAGCCGGTCACGATATCGACGCCGGCGCGGCGAGCTGCTTGGGCAAGGGCCTGGTGCAACTCCGTCCGCTTGACGGTGACGAGCCGCGTGGACCCGTCCTTCATCCAGTCGTTCTGGATCGGGCGGCCGCGCTCGTCGAACAGACGCCAACTGTCGATTCGATCCCCGAGGCCGGCTGCTTCCTCGAAGGCGCCGATCTGCTCCAGCACACGAAGCGCGTTCTCCCAGAGAAAGATCCCGGCACCGATCTCGCGCAGCTGACTTCCACGTTCGTGCAGGCGCACCGACCAGCCTTGCTGGGCAAGAGACGTAGCAACGGTCAAGCCGGCCAGACCGCCCCCAGCGACCTCGGCATGGCGGATTGAAGACACAGGACCTCCTAGAGAAAACGAAGTGGTTCCGGATCCGAGATCACCGGCCCAAGATGACTTGAGAAGACTATTCAGGCGCAGATCACACCTGTCAAGGGTCTATTTCGTCGCGAGGTCGAGATCAATG
Organism: Nocardioides sp. NPDC047086; assembly: GCF_040643685.1. NCBI lineage: Bacteria > Bacillati > Actinomycetota > Actinomycetes > Propionibacteriales > Nocardioidaceae > Nocardioides > Nocardioides sp. NPDC047086. The sequence goes on along the minus strand of NZ_JBEYUV010000031.1, from coordinate 55,360 downwards.
GACAGATATCGTCATTGCGTCCTTGGTTTCCTGCGACTACCGTGACGTGCCATCACCCCCGAGATTCGAGGAGAACGTGCGTATGTCCAGTCAAGATGCGGCCGACCTGGTCCTTCTCTCCGACAAGGTCCTGTGGTTGAAGGAGGGCGCCCCGGGTGGACCAGGTTTCGTCGCCGTCCGGGACGGACTGATCTGCGGGGCGGGAACCCGCGAGGAGGCCGCGCGGTTCATCGGAGGCGCCACCATGGTTCGGGATCTGGGGCCCCGTCCGCTGGCCCCCGGCTTCGTAGACGTGCACGCGCACATGGAGGTTGCCTCGCGGATGCGCTATCAGACCGTCGACTGCCGTGCGCCCCGGTGCGGCACGATCCAGCAGGTGCTGGCGGAGCTGCGGGCGCACCTGGATGACGCCGTCGGCGGCTGGCTGGTCGGGCAGGCCAACCTGTTCTTCGACCAGAAGTTGGCCGAGAAGCGCCTGCCTACGCGCCAGGAGCTGGACAGCGTGAGCACCGAGGTTGCGATCGTCCTGCGAGCGGGCGGCCACATCAGTGTGCTCAACAGCCGCGCGCTCGAGCTCTCCGGGATCGACTCCAACTACCAAGCCGTCGATCACAGCATCACGGGTCTGCCCGCGGTCATCAGGGACGACAACGGCGAGCCGACCGGCGTGATCAAGGAGATGGACAACCTTCTGCCCTTGCCTCAGCTGGCTCGGGAGGACCTGCAGTCGGCGATCCGCGACGGCGTCCGTGACCAGTTCAGCCGGTTCGGGGTCACCACCATCGGTGAGATCTCCGAGAGTCTCGAGGGTCTCGCCGCGATGGACCGGCTTCACTTGCAGGGGGACCTGGCGACGCGGATCCGCCTCTACATGTGGGTGCCGGGCACCACGACCTTGGACTCGGCTTGCGCCATGGCTGCCGAGCCACCCTTGTCATCGCCGCTGGCGCTGCTCAAGATCCACGGCGTCAAGATGTTCGCCGACGGCGGCTACTCTGCCGCGAGCGCCGCGGTCAAGCGGCCCTACGTCCATGAGCACGGCTCATGCGGTGACGTAGCGCTGACCCCGGAGCAGATTGCCGAGGCGCTGCAGCGGACCGCCGCAGCAGGTCTACAGCTCGCCGTCCACGCCAATGGCGACCGGGCGCAGGAGGCGGTGTGCGAGGCGATCATTGCCGCCGGCGGGGTCCCCGACGGAGCCCCGACCCCCCGCATCGAGCATGCCGGCAACTTCCTACCGGAACCGGACGTGACCACGAAGTTGTGGGCAGATGCCGGGATCCACCCGGTCCCGCAGCCGGTCTTCCTGTACACGTTCGGCGACTTCTTCCCCACCTATCTCGGGGACTACGGTGCGCACGGCCGGTTCCCCTTCCGGGACCTCCTGGACCAGGGTTGGCCGCTGACGGGGAGCTCCGACGTGTGGATCGGGTCGGAGCAACAGGCCACGAACCCGTTCTTCAGCATCTGGTGCACCTTGGCGCGCCGCACCTTCTTCGGCGAGCTGATCGACGCTGACCAAGCCATCACGCTGACCGAGGCCCTGCGGATGCATACCCTCAACGGGGCACAGATTCTTGGCGAGTCACACCTGTATGGTTCGCTCGAGGTGGGCAAGCATGCGGACATGATCATCCTCGATCGTGATCCGTACGCCGTTGCAGTCGACGAGCTGCTCGACATCTCCGTGGACGAGGTGTTCCTCGCCGGCAGGAGCGTGTACTCGCGTGCAGGCTCCGCCGCTCGCGACGAAAGTTGAGGGACCTGTGGGTAGAAACAGCGAGCCGCTGTTCGACGGCATGCGCGGTCCGCACGCCTTCACCTTCCCGCCGACGCTGCCTGCCTTGCACGCGGACCTCGGAGACTCCGGGATCCACCTGTCCGAGCTCGACCGTCGGCTGGTGCAGATCCTCCAGCAGGACGGCCGCAGATCGTTCGCGGCTATCGCCAGAGACCTCGACATTCCCGAGAAGACCGCGCGCAGGCGTGTTCATGATCTGGTTGAGGACGGCGTCATCCACATCACCACGGTCTCCTATCCGAGCCTGCTCGGCTTCGGGATGATCGCCATGGTGGGGATCACCGTGGACCCGACCGCGCAAGTCAAGGACGTGGTGAGCTCTTTCGCCGAACTTCAGGCAGTCGACTACGCGGTGATCACGACCGGCCGCTATCACGCGCTCATCGAGGTCCTCTGCCGCGACCGCGACGAGTTGCTCCGTTTCGTCAACGAAGAGATCCCGCGCAGTGCCGGTGTCCGATCGGCCGAGGTCCTTCCGTACCTGGACCTGTACTACCAAGAGCCCGCCTGGGATGCCGCCCAGGCAAAACCCAAGAGCGCAGCAAGGTCGGAGCCGTGCCCAATGGACGCGGTCGATCACGAGATCATGCGCGCCCTTCACGGCAACGGTCGAGCGCCCTTCGCCCTGGTGGGTCAGCAAGTAGGTCTCTCAGAGTCCCAAGTCCGCAAGCGAGTCGCGCGACTGGTCGACGGGCAGGCGATGCGCATCACCGCGATCGTCAATCCACGCCGACTCAGCTTCGACACCGTGGTGTGGGTCGCCATCAAGGTCAAGAGCGAGCGTGCTCTCTCAGAGCTGGCCGACGAACTCACCCGCATCCCCTCGATCACCTACGTCGCCATCACCGCGGGGAGGTTCGACCTCATGGCCGAAGCGGTGTGCCGGACCACGGCGGACGTCATGCAGCTGCTGGACCAGGAGGTCAGGAACCTGGACGGCATCGCCGACACCGAGGTGATGTTCTGCCTCGACTTGTACTACCAGCCTGTCCATCTGCCCCAACCGCCGACGCCTGGCCCCGAAGCCCGCGACTGAATCCGAATCGATACCTTCTCGGCGGCGTGGCGTGGCTGATGACGAGCGTGGCGCTGTGCTCCCTCCAGCTCGCTTCCACGACTTCCGCCACGTTCACCCGGCCCTGGTCGACGAGAGCACCGACGAGCACGCGACGAAACCGAAGAAGGCCGCTGAAACCACGACCCTGCTAGCAGAAGAGTTAGCACGCGCCTTGGACTGGAGGCTCTATGTGGGCATGAAGAAGGCACCTCACCGGGCTTCTCGCCTGGCCAGGGACCTATCTCTCCCTCACACGTTCTGCGCGCCTGTAGGGATTCGAACCCCAAACCTTCTGATCCCGACGGGCCTTCGCGACCCAACACCCGAAGTTCGTGGAACCTCGGGATCTCTCGACGCAGTATTGGCTGCTGACCTGGCAGGACGCGCAATGATTGCGCTTGGGGCTTACCTCCGGATCATGGACACGCTGATCCATGGTGTCGGACCTGAAGAACCGGGGCGTGGCCGATGTGTGCATCGTGTGCTGTGACGGACTCAAGGGCCTGCCGGACTCGATCCGGGCGATCTGGCCCGACGCGACCGTGCAGACCTGCGTGGTCCACCTGGTCCGCAACAGCCTGCGGCTCTCTTCGCGTAAGGACTGACAGAAGGTGACCACCGGGCTGCGGCGGATCTACACCGCGCCCACCGTCACCGCCGCCGAGGCCGAGTTCGCCGACTTCACCGAACGCTGGGAAGAGCGCTATCCCGCGATGATCAACACGTGGCGCGACGCCTGGGACGAGTTCGCCCCGTTCCTGGAGTTCCCGCCCGAGGTCCGCAAGCTGATCTACACCACCAACGCGATCGAGTCCCTCAACGCAAGGTTCCGAGTCGCGACCAAATGACGTGGACACTTCCCCGACGAACAGTCCGCACTCAAGGTCCTCTACCTCGCGATCCGACACCGCGAGAAGAACAAGGGCAACAACCCCGCCGGCCGAGTCAATGGCTGGCAGCCCATCCTCAACGTACTATCGATGACCTACGGCGACCGTCTAGGTCTGAACTAGCCGATGACCGTTTACACAGAAAATCGGACAGCCCCGCGTCAGGACCTCACGATCCTGCGGGGCGCCGTGGGGACGCCGTTCTCGTTTGCACACCTGGCCAACCTTCCGCTCATCAGCCGCCGGCGCTACGCGTCGAACTGGCGAACGTCCAGCCCGACGCCTCGACACTCACACCCGCCCCCGAGAGGCCGCGCCGCCACCGCCAGATCGGCCGTCACGAGAGCGCCGTGCCGGTCGGGACCCGGAGAGCCCCGCGGCCCTAGATGTGTACAAATTTCCAACCTGGAGCCCCGCGACCCTTGACGTCCGGCCATATTGCATACAATCTGGTGTGAATCCCATCACACCAGGAGGAACCTGTGCGTAGACGAACCACTGCCAGCAGCGCGGTCATCGCAATCGCCGCAGCCACCGTCTTCGCCGGGTGCGGCGGCTCTGCCTCGCCAGGCTCCGGCGAAGGTGGCATCGAGATCTCGGTGACGCACCCCGAGGACCTCTATGGGGTCCCGTGGCTCGTTGGCCGCGAGCGCGGCTTCTTCGAGGACGCGGGCGTCACCATCTCCAAGATCGTCCCCGCCGAGGGCGGCGGCACGACGCTCCAGAACGTCGTCGCCGGCAGGCTGCCTTTCGGCGAGGTCGCCACCGGAGCCGTGGTCAACGGCTTCGAAGAGGGTGCGCCGATCCAGGTGATCGGCGGAGGTGTCCAGTCGGTCTCGGACGTCCTCTGGGTCGCCGAGACTTCCAGCAACCTCAAGGACGCCAAGGACACGGCCGGCACCACATGGGGCTACACCAACCCCGGCTCGGTGACCGAGGCGATGAGCCTGATGGTGCCGCAGGCCGCCGGGATCAAGGACGTCGAGACCAAGTCCACCGGCGGCATCGGCGCCGGCATCGCGCTCCTGGAGGCCGGCGACATCGACCTGGCCTACGCCCCGCCGCGCGTGGTCGCCGAACAGGGCGGCGCCCTGGGCGAAGTCGTGCGGAGCTCCGACTACGTCCCCGTCTACCAGCAGACCGTCATCGTGACCGGCCGCGACTACGCCGACGAGCACCCCGAGGAGGCCCGCGCACTTCTCGAGGGGTACGGCGATGCGGTCGACTGGATCACCGCGAACCCGGCCGAGGCAGCGCAGATGTGGGCCGCGGATAGGGAGATCGACCCGACCGTCGCCGAGCAGCTCGTCCAGGCCGCCGTGGAGGCGGATCACTGGAGCCCGGCCTTCAACGCCGACGCACTCCAGGCCGCCGAGGACGGCCTCGCCCTGACCGACGACATCGAGAGCGTGAACTGGTCGGAGATGGCCACGGACGAGTTCCTCTCCGAGGACAAGAGGGGGCAGCTCCCGTGAACGCCAGCACCAGCACGAAAGCTGGGGCTGAGGTCACCGTGCGGGGCGCCGGACGGCGCTTCGGCGACCTGGAGGCCCTGTCCCCGACGGACTTGACCGTCGAGGCCGGCTCCTTCACCGCACTGGTGGGTCCCTCCGGCTGCGGCAAGTCGACGCTGCTGGACATCATCGGTGGTCTGCAGACGCCCTCGACCGGTGAGCTCCGCATCGACGGTGTTCCCCAGCGTGGACCGCGCCGACAGTCCGGCATCATCTTCCAGGAGGCTGCGGTGCTGCCCTGGCGGACGGTGCTCGACAATGCCGCCTTCGCGCTCGAGACCCAGAGGGTGGCCAAGGCCGAGCGCCGCCGGATCGCCTTCGACACGCTGCGGCGGGTCGGCCTGTCCAATTTCGCCGGCCACTACCCCCACCAGCTCTCCGGCGGCATGCGTCAGCGGACGGCCATCGCCCGTGTGCTGTCGACCGAGCCTGACCTGATCCTGGCCGACGAGCCGTTCGGCGCGCTCGACGAGCAGACCCGCACCGTTCTCGGGTTGGAGCTCCTACGCGTGGTCCGGGAGGCCGGCACGACGGTGCTCTTCGTGACCCACTCGATCTCCGAGGCGGTGCTGCTGGCAGACCGGATCCTGGTCATGAGCGCGCGTCCAGGCACCCTGATCGACGACATGACCGTGGACCTGCCCGCAGAGCGGTCCCCGGACCTCCTCGGAGCCCCCGAGGCGGCGCAGCTGATCGAGCGGATCTGGCACCGGATCCGGGGCGAGGCCGAACGGGCGCTCGCAGAGCAGGGGGCGCGATGACCACCGCAGTCGTCGAGCGCCGCGCCGGCCTGTCTGTCCGGGGCTGGACCGTCGTACTCGGGGTCGCGGTCGCGGCCCTCCTGGAGCTTGCGCCGCGGGTCGGGATCGTCGACCCGTTCTCCGTCGTGCCGATCAGCGAGATGGCCATCGAGTTGACCGCGCTACTGCAGACGAGTGAGTTCTGGGCCTCCGCCCTGGCGCCCTCGCTGAGCGCTGTCGCGCTCTCGTTCGGGTTCGCCGTGGTGCTCGGCGTGGCGACCGGCATCGCCCTGTGGGAGATCCCCGCCGCGCGACGGGTGGTGGAGCCGTGGTTGACCGTCTACTACGCGATCCCGACCTTCGCCCTCTACCCGCTCGTGGTCGCCGTCATGGGCGTCGGCCTGGGGCCGATCGTGCTGCTGGGCACGATGTTCGCCATCGTCGCCGTGATCACATCCACTCTTGCGGGTCTCGATGCCGTCCCAGCCACCGTGATCCGGCTCGCCGACTCGCTCCAGCTGAGCACCTACCAGCGGGCCACCAAGGTGCTGGTGCCGGCCGCGCGGCCGTACATCATCACCGGGTCGCGGCTCGCCCTCTCCTATGCCCTCATCGGCGTGCTGGCCAGTGAGTTCGTGCTGTCCACCACCGGGTTGGGGCATTTCATCTCGCGCGCCTACAACGACTTCGCCTTCGCTGACATGTACGCCGGCGTGCTGCTGGTCCTGCTCCTGGCAGGCGCCGTCAACGCGTTGTTCGCCACGTTGGGCAGCGGAGAAGCCGGAGTGACACGATGACCGTCACCACCTCCCTCAACACGCACGCCCAGCGCGGCGCACCCAGCGGGAGGATCGGCCGGGTCCTGGGCGGTTTCGGCACACTCCTCGTGGTTCCCGCGATCATCCTCGTGCTGTGGGCCGTCGTCGCGGCCTCGCTGCAGAGCCTGGTGTTTCCCGGACCGGTCGAGTCCGCGCGCGGACTGTTGGCCGACCTGGAGCGCCCGGAGTTCCTGGCCGGCGTCGGAACGTCGGTCCGGCTGCTGGTGGTCGCCTGGCTCGGGGCGGCGGTGATGGGCGGCCTCCTCGGCTTCGTGCTCGGCCAGTCCCCGTTCTGGTCGCAGGTGTTCCAGACCCCCCTGTTCGCGTTCTACAGCATCCCGAAGGTGACCCTCTACCCCGTCTTCCTGCTCCTGATCGGACTCGGCGAGCCGAGCCGGATCGCCTTCGCGTTCTTCCACGGTGTCTTCCCGATGGCACTGCTGGTGATGGGGGCGACCGCTGGTCTCGACCGCCGGCTGGTACGGCTCGCCGACGCGCTGCAGCTCAGCCGGACGCAGCGCGTGCGCATGGTCATCCTGCCCGCGCTCCTGCCCACCGTGCTGATGGCGCTGCGCATCAGCTTCGGTCTGACCTTCCTCGGCCTCGTGCTCGCCGAGATGTTCAGCGCGAACGTCGGTCTGGGCCGGGAGCTGGTCAACAACGTCGCCCAGGTCCGGGTCGACCGCATCGCAGGGCAGATCGTCCTCATCGCGCTGATCGCGCTGGGACCGGTCCTGACGATGCTCGCCATCGAACGACGTATTCGTGCCCGGATGGGCATCCGATGAGCCCGGCCGAGGCCGCGCCCGATCTCGAGGAGAACTCCATGACCGACCGATCCACGTCCACCGGGCCCCTGGCCGGCCTGCGCGCGCTCGAGATGGGCCAGCTCATCGCCGGCCCGTTCTGCGGCCAGCTGCTCGGCGACCTCGGCGCTGACGTGATCAAGCTCGAGGACCCCACCAGCGGCGACCCGATGCGGCAGTGGGGCCGCGAGCGCCCACAGGGTCAGTCGCTGTGGTGGTCGGTGGTCGGCCGCAACAAGCGGTCGGTCACCTGCAATCTTCGCACCCGCGAAGGCCAGGACATCGCCCGGCGCCTTGCCGAGCGCGCTGACATCCTGATCGAGAACTTCCGGCCCGGAACACTCGAGCGCTGGGGCCTCGGCTACGACGACCTGGCGGCCGTCAACCCGCGACTCATCATGGTTCGCGTGTCCGGTTACGGGCAGACCGGTCCGTACTCCCAGCGTGCGGGGTACGGCTCCATCGGCGAGGCCATGGGCGGCCTGCGCTACGTCGTCGGCGACCCCTCGACCCCGCCGAGCCGCACCGGCATTTCGATCGGCGATTCGCTCGCCGCGACCTTCGGTGCGCTCGGCGCGCTGGCGGCACTCCAGGAGCGGCAGCGCACCGGCCGTGGACAGGTGGTCGACTCCGCGATCTACGAGGCGGTCCTCGCGCTGATGGAGTCGACCGTGCCGGAATACCAGCAGACCGGCTACGTGCGGGAGCGCACCGGCCCGATCCTGCCCAACGTCGCGCCCAGCAACGTCTACCCGACGGCCGACGGGGGCTGGATCCTGATCGCCGCCAACCAGGACACCGTCTTCCGACGCCTGGCCCGGGCCATGGGTTCACCGGAGCTCGGGGAAGACGAGCGGTTCGCCACGCACACCGCACGCGGCGAGCGGCAGGCCGAGCTCGACGACCTGGTGGCCCAGTGGACGGCGACCATCGACACGGCCGAGCTGGAGAAGATCCTCGAGGGCCACGCCGTGCCGGTCGGCAAGATCTTCCGGGCGCCGGACATGCTCGCCGATGAGCACTACCGCGAGCGCGACGCGATCGTGGAGGTGCCGCACGCCAAGCTCGGCACCGTGGCCATGCAAAACACCTTCCCGCGGTTCAGCCAGACTCCCGGCTCTGTGCGATGGCCCGGACCGGAACTCGGTCAGCACACGGTCGAGGTGCTCCGCCAGGAGCTCGGCCTCACGCTCGACGAGATCACTCGCCTGCAGCAGGAGGGTGCGGCATGAGCAGGCTGCCTCCGCCGCCTGCCAGCATCCGGGTCGTGGAGGTCGGCCTGCGTGACGGACTGCAGGCGGTCCTCGACCCCGTCCTGAGCACCACGGACAAGGTGGAGGTCGTCCGCCTCCTCATCGACGCCGGCGTCCGGGAGATCGAGGCGGTCTCCTTCGCCCACCCCAAGGTGCTGCCGCAGCTCGCCGACGCGGAGGCGCTGATGGCCGCGGTCCCCCGCGTGCCCGGCGTCCGCTACCGCGGACTCGTCCCCAACGAGATCGGAGCCCGCCGGGCCGTCGAGACCGGCCTCGACGAGATCGTCCTCGTCGTCTCTGCCGACGATGAGGTGAGCGTGCGCAACCAGGGCCGCACGGTCTCCGACATGCTGGTCGAGCTCGAGGGTGTCAGCCGCCTCGTCGAGCACAGCGAGTCTGACCTGCTGGTCGGCGTGGCCTGCGCCTTCTTCGCCCCGGCCCGGGGACCGGTTCCGTGGGCAGAGACGCTGCGCGTGGTCGACGCAGCCGTCGACGTGGGCGCAGCCGGCCTCTACCTCGCGGCCACCTCGGGCATGGAACACCCCTACGAGCTCGCCGAGGGGCTGGTCCGGGTCCGCGAGCGGCATCCACACCTGCGGCTCGGCAGCCATCTCCACAACCGCAACGGCTTCGCGATGGCCAACGCGCTGGCGGCGATGAGCGCGGGCGTCGACTGGCTCGAGACGTCCTTCGGCGGCCTCGGCGGTGACATGTGGTTCCCCGGTCACCCCGATGTGCTGGGCAACGCGCCGACCGAGGACCTTGTGCACCTGTGCGACACGGTCGGGGTCGACACCGGCATCGACCTGGCTCGCTATCGTGAGGTGGTGGACTTCGTAGCACGACTCACCGGGCGTCCTTCGGTCTCCTTCGTATGTCGAGGCGGCACTCGCGACGAGCTCGCGTCGGCCGCCTGGCCGGAGCAGTCATGACCCTCAACGGCGCAAGGCGGTCCGACGCCACGGGACAGGCCTACAGCCAGCTCTCAGAGCTGATCGCCGGGGGCGAGTTCGAGCCTGGTGCCCGGCTCAAGGAATCGGCGCTCGCCGACCTGCTCGGCGTGAGCCGGACTCCGGTTCGGGAGGCCCTCCGGCGGCTCGCCGCCGACGGGCTGGTGGAGATGCACCCGAACCGCGGCGCCCAACTGGTGTCGTACACGCCGCAGGAGATCGCGGACATGTTCTCGGTCCGCGTCACCCTCGAGCCCCAAGCATCCGCCCTGGCCGTTCCACGGCTGGATGCCGATGGCCTCGCCGAACTCACCGAGCTTGCCGACCGGATGGCGGCGCTGGTCCGCGGCGAGCGCGACCTGCAGAGCGTCGGCGAGCTCAACCGCGCGTTCCACGAGCGGTTGCTCGAGGCCAGCGGCAATCGGGCGCTGATCGCCGCAGTGCGCGCCGTTGTACGTCCGGCCGTCGTACACCGCACCTTCCACCAGTACTCCCCCGAGGCACTCGCCCGCAGCATGGCTCACCACCAGGAGATCGTCGCAGCCGCCCGAGAGGGCGATCCCGAGTGGGCCAAGTCCGTCATGCGCACCCACCTCATCGCCGCTCGGCACACCGCTACCGGTGGGGCGTCCTGACCCACGTTCACGAACCGAGCCGGCCTCTCGCGCGCGGTCTGAGACGGCCGTGAGCCCACTCTTCGTCTCCGCCTGTCCGGCGACTCACCGGCCGGAAGCACCGACAGTCATGCGGGACATCGCCACGTACTGCGCGGCAAGCTCGGGAGGCGAGAGAGCCCCGCCGGGGTGATACCACTGGGCGACACCCGTGCACATGGTCACCACGGCGCGACTCGACTTTCGCGGGAACGGCGTCGTGAACACGTGCTGTTCGGCACCGGCGAGGATGATGTCGTCCATCAGGCGTTGCTGACGATCTCGTGCGGCGATGTGCGCGGCGCAGGCCTCCGGTTGCACGGCCCTGAGACCGCAGGTCGTACAGCGTCTGCGCAGGAACCCCCAGGTAGTGGGCCAACTGCGACAGCGTCAGCACCTCCGTAGGAGAGTGCAAGAAATGAGTGATTCGAGCGTGGTTCGTATCCATGCACCTCAGGTGCACGAGCCCCGCCGAGGGCCTCCGAGATGCAAAGCCAGCCCGAGTGGTGATCCGAACTGGCTAGTTTGTGGTCAGCCTGCATGTCCGTCTCCTCCGAGAGGATCTGGCGCATCCTGCCTGACCTGCATGTTCTGCGCGCCTGTAGGGATTCGAACCCCAAACCTTCTGATCCGTAGGCACTTGAGCCCCGTCCGCCGGGGTCCGGTCCACGCTCAGCGCCACTCCCTGGCGGGCTCGATTTTCCGGAATCGTCCGGGATCATCCGGGGACCCTGTTAGCAGAAGCGTTAGCAACCTCCCCCACACGCTGGGAGTCTGTGTCGCGGGGGCGGAGCGTCACCCGTTCCGGCACCTGGCCCCCTTGGCGGGGGTCTGGGGGCTTGCCCCCACGCTGCCCAACATCACAGATCCTAGAAGCGTCGCGGGGAGTGTTCCTGCCGGTCAGCAGCGCCCCCTCCCCTCGTCATCAGCCAAACAACTGGCTCCGTATGGGTGGTGAGTGGCATCTGCTACTCGATCGCGAAGCTAAGGAAGCTGATGGCACCGACGGCCAGGTACGCGCCGATGGCGAGCACGACTGATCCGAGCAGGATGATGCCGACCCATCGCCACGGTCCGGTTGCCTCGTGGAGCAGCGTGCGTATCCGTCGGATGCACCAGCGCATGACGAGGACGAGGACGAGAACCAGGACGACGGCGGTGACGGTCAGAAGCACGGGCGGCACGGTAGCTGTGGCACGTGGCGGATGGGACGGGTTCGGCTGATCCGTTGAGCTGCTGTGGCTGGAGAGTGAGCGCTTGGTCTACGGACTGGGCGCTCTTCTTCATTTGCGCGGCACGTAGGGGGACCGGCCGCCAGGCCGCACGCCCCCGGAGGCCGCGCACGCGGCCGAAGGCCGCCTTGAGTCAGTAGAGAAAGTTCTCACGAGTCCTGAATTGACGCAGCCTCCCGGACAGACGCTGGGACGGCTGCGAGTCCACGTGCCGCGAAGTGCTTCAGGCGTACGGTCCCGCATCTTGGGTACGTCAGTCGGGATCGCCACCACGTGATACCGGGCATCGACTTCGATGGCGGGCTTGAGTGGCGTCGGGAGGATGCACTCACGGACCCACGAATGGACGGAGGTCTGATGCACCTGAAGAGCATCCACTTTAAGGGGTTCAAGCGATTCACCGACCTGGCAATCTCGGAACTGCCTGAGGCTGCCAAGCTGATCGTGATCGCTGGCCCGAATGGCTCGGGCAAGTCCTCCATCTTCGATGGGCTCAAGACTTGGCACTGGGTCAATGGCGGGGCTGGCAACAGCTGGGATGAGACGTACGGAGCCAAGGTGGGATCCGAGTCCATTGGGTGGCCCGCACGCGTTCAGGTCGAGTTTCACGAACCCGTCCCCGCTGGTGAGATCGAGCGAAAGAAACTTGTATACATCCGCAGCGCCTTCCGAAACGAGGCGGACTTTAACGTATCGGGTATTTCGAGGCTTAAGTCACCCTTGGACACCCCGCGCGTTTCTCGACTAATCGACGCAGACATGAGCGTGTCCGACAATTATCAGCGTCTCATTCTCCAGACTCTAGACGGCGTCTACAGCGATGAGTTGCCCGCGGATATGACGCGCCTGGAACTGCGAGATCGGATCATCGGACGGGCCCGTGAATCGTTGGCCAGGATATTCACCGACCTGCAACTCGACGGCGTCGGCGGGGTAACTGCCGGCTCAGATGCCGTCGGAACCTTCTACTTTTCGAAGGGCTCATCCAAAGGCTTCCTGTACAAGAATTTGTCCGCTGGAGAAAAGGCATGCTTCGACCTAATACTCGACGCCGTAGTAAAGAGTGAGTACTTCGACAACTCGATCTGGTGCATTGACGAGCCAGAGACTCACCTGAATACGCGAATTCAGAGCGCACTTCTGGAAACATTGGTTTCACTCATTCCCGAGAACTCTCAACTCTTGCTCGCCAGCCACAGCATCGGGTTCATGCGAAAGGCATGGGAATTGGCCAAGGAAAGCCCTGGCGAGGTCTGCTTTGTTGACATGCAGGGAAAGGATTTTGATCAGCCTGCATCAATTCGGCCAGTTAAGCCGTCGCGTGACTTCTGGTCGAAGACCTTGGAGGTCGCCCTTGGCGACCTAGCACACCTTATGGCACCAGAGCGAGTCGTTCTGTGTGAGGGTCGCGTGCCTCACGGGAACGACACCGGAAATAGTGAGTTCGACGCATTCTGCTATCGCCAGATATTCGCCGAAGAGTTTCCCGACACAGACTTCCTGTCAGCAGGCAACAGCAAGGACGTCTCACAAGACCGCCTTGAAGCAGGACGGGCAATTCAAACGATCATGGCTGGGACGACGCTAATTCGAGTGATTGATCGGGACTTGCTCAGCGAGGAGGAGGTCACCGAACTGAAGGCGGCCGGAATCAGAGTTCTTAGTTACCGAAACATTGAGTCATATCTGCTAGCGGACGACGTGCTGAAGAAGCTGTGCGAAGAGCTGGAAGAGCTCGACAGGGTAGACGACGTCATCAAGTGGCGGGACGACCTTATAGACAAATCCGTCGCGCGCGGACATGATCGAGATGACTTCAAGCAGATTCTCGGCGAATTCTACAACAAAGCTCGGAAAGAGTTCTCGATTGTTAACCCCGGAAGCAACGGGCGAGCATTCGCGAAGTCGGTACTCGTTCCGCTGATTTCGCCCGGCATGGCAACATATGACCAACTCAAGGACGATATATTCGGTTCGTGAATTGGAGCGCCCATGGAAAGTCAGACGGGCGCATCGCTCCGCATACTTGCGATCATGAGCGTCTTATCGTCATGACGCTTTGCGCGCGGCAGCTGGCGCCCATGGGGGTCAGTCGATTCCCAGTCTTGACAGCGCTGAAGGACGCTTTCCAGTTCCCGAGAGTCCGCTGTCGCGATCGTCGGCCAATTGTCGATTCTTAAGTGCTCCATCGGGCGGTACGCCCCGTCAGTTGCGAGCACGCACCAGAGATTCGGGTCCTGCATGACTCGGCAAGTGATGGCATGCTCCGCCGCGATCGGGTCTGCTTCGGCGATCCAGTATCCGCCTGGGCGATTGCGGTGCCGCAACTGCTCGTCCTGGAGGGCGGCGAGGAGCCGTCGGTGTTCGTCGTCATACCCGTATCCAGCCTCCAGTCGCGCACGGTAGGCGACACGTACATCGTTGGCAATGACGCCGAGTCGATCGTCCCGGATGACTCGGCCGGGAATGGCGATCTGGCTGTCGCCGAGCACCAGCAAATCAAGCGACGCGTCATGGCGGCGGCGGGCGATGGCTACCGTGCTCGACGGTGCGCGGCCGCCGGGAGTAATGCCAAGGGCAGTCACGGTCTCCGAGATCGCCTCGGCCAAGAGGTGCGGAAGTGGCTCGTCGCTGCCTTCGATGAGCCGAGCCAGCGCCGCGCCCAGTTGATCGGCGTACGTCGACGCGGGAACGTCTCGTTCGGAGAACGCGGAGGCTCCATCGAGCACGATGACAGCGTTTGAGGTGACGAAGGCGCGGTCATCGCCGCTGGGTGGTTCGGGGTGTTGGGCAAGCGTGACGTGCATGGCCGGCTACCAGATGAACGGACCGGCGAGGAGGGTGCTGTCGGTGACTTCGACGTTTGCGAGGTCGTAGTCGCACCGGATGACACATGAGAACTCTTGGTCCTTGGTCTTCGCGTAGAGGTCGCCAAGGTGGTTCGTCAGGTAGTGGACCGCGCCGAGGGATCCCATCGTGTGGATGCCTGCAATGTGAACGACGGTGCGGCTTCCGATCCGGTGGCGGGCGAGGTAGGCGATGTCTGACTTGGTCGGCTGGTCGTCATCGCTGGGTGAGCCATGGCGTACGCCTCCGGTCTCCTCGATGTACCAACGGTTGTCGGGGGCGACGAATGCAAGGCGTGGATCGTCGGCCAGGTAGGTGGAGGCGATCGGGGACGAGATCGGGCCGCAGATCAGAACAACGTCACCCTCGGGCAGTGCCTCGGTCTCAGGTCCAACCTGGAAGGTGGAGACGGTGAAGCCGAGGTCCGCCAGAAGCTTGCCCATCAGGTCGCCGGACTTCGCATCCTCGGCGGCGATGAGCGGTCGCTCTCGATCGGTCGTCTGCCAACGCCACGGCACACCCACAGCGACAGGTCCGACGCCGAAGAAGCCCCGCTCGGCGCTCGGGGCACTCCCCCGGATCTGAGTGATCCGGCCCTTGGTGATCCCAAGGGCGTTCGCGATCTCGGTGTAGGTCATCTCGCGCTCGCGGTGCGCTTCCTCGATTGCCGCCTTCCGCAGTCGCGCAAGTTCTGTGGAGCGCTGCTGGTAGAGCGTCAGGAGCTCGGTCGCACGCCGCCCACGACGCAACGGGTCGGGGTCTCGGCGTACGGCTTCGAACTCGTCTGAATCTGACTCTGGCACGCCGACGAGTTTAGACCCCTTGACTCGCTCGGGCACATCCCGTACCTTCTTGTTTAGGCCCCTAAACCGAACGGGGACTTTTCTTGGCCCGGACTGTTTAGGGCCCTAAACCGAAGGAGCGAGAGCAATGGCGATTCAGCGGAGGATGAACCTCACCATCGAGCAGGTCTTCCCGGCAGGCGCGTTCATCGTGGGTGCGGTCGAGCCGGTGCAGGACTGGGAGCAGGCACCCCTGCCGGACGGTACCCGGCCGCAGAAGATCGACAAGGAGACCGGCCTCCCGACCTGGACCGTGCCGGTCCTCGACCCCGACCCTGAGGCGGGGAAGAACGAGAAGACGGTCAACGTCAAGATCGTTGCCAAGCACCAGCCGGTGCCCCCGACCAACGACACCGGGCTGCCGTTCGTCCCGGTCGAGTTCACCGGCCTGGTCGGTGTCCCGTGGATCGACGACTCCGGCAACCGCCCCAAGCTGCAGTGGTCCCTGACCGCTACCGGGATGGACGCTCCCTCGGCGCGTAAGCCCGCTACCGGTGGCGCTGCTGCCTCGACGAAGGCCGCGTGATGGAGCGCCTCAACTCGCACGAGGCCTCATGGGTGGCCGAACTGCTGATCCTGCTGCCCGAGGTCGAGATCCTGAGCGTGCGTGTCAGCTATGACCGGATGTACTTCGGGTCCGACACAGTGCCGGTGGTCACGCTCGACGTGCACGCCCGCACGCTGATCGACGCGGAGGCCCTGGCCTCGGCTCTTCACCTGGCGAAGGTCGCCCATGACGACCTCGGCCCGGTCCACGCCAACGACCCTGAGCGGGTCTGGCACACCTGGACCGGCTGGGCCCACGAAGGCTCGCGACAGGCAGCCTGCTGGGTCGAGGTCACCGCAGCCGAGCAGATCCCTGCCGAAGACACGGTGGCGGCGTGAGCCTCTACCTGGTGTGGATCGGCGACGGGTCCGAGCCGGCGCACTACGCCGGACTCAACGCCGACCACACCCTCTGTGGGCAACCCAACGCCGGGACCGCCTGGACCTGGGACTACCCCGATCTCTCAACCCCGGTGTGCTCGATCTGTCGCGGCAAGGCGGCCGAGCAGTGAGCACGCCCCACATTCGCCCGCCGGTCGTCGCGGAAGGGAAGCCGTGGCGGCTGGCGGGTCTCCAACTCACCTCGAAGGAACACACCGAACGGAGCACGTCATGAACGAAACGATCTACGTAAGCATCGGCGGCCTGCTCGCCCTGGCGATAGCGGTCCTGGTCGTGATCAAGCCGACCCGCCCCGCCACCCTGACGGCTCTTGCCTGGCTGGCCTCGATCGCCCGCCGGGTCTGGTGGTGGCTGCGGTTCCGGATCACCTGGAAGGGCGTAGCCCGTGAGGCAGGCCTGTCCAAGCGCCGCACCAAGCGCGTGAAGAAGATGGGCGTCGGGGAGGAGTCCATCGAGAAGTGGCGCGACCCCCGCCTCAAGAGGGTCACGACCTCGGCACACTCGGTCACGCTGCGGGTCAAGACTCGCCGGGGCCAGGCTCTAGCCGACCTGGAAGCCTTCGCCCCCAAACTCGCCGCGACCTACTCCGCTGACGCGTACCGGGTCTACCCGCCCAAGCGCCGTACCGGGTCAACGGTGATGTTCGAGCTGGTGATGCGCGACCTCATCAAGACCCCCACCACGGCCGCGATGCCGGAGCCCCGGATGCAGACCGAATCCGTCCGCCTCGGCCGGCGCCAGTCCGGCAAGCCCTTCGACCTCCAGATCGAGCAACGGCACACCCTCGTCGTCGGTGCCTCCGGCGCGGGCAAGGGCTCCTTCCTGTGGGGCATGGTCGGCTCGCTGGCCCCCGCTATTGCTGTCGACGCGGTCCGTGCCTACGGGATCGACCTCAAAGGCGGCATGGAACTGACCATGGGTGCCCCGCTGTTCACCAAGATCGCCGTCAAAGGCGAGCAGGCCGTAGCGATGCTGGAGGAGTTCGTCTCCATCGCGGATGCACGCACCGAGGAACTGCGGGGTGTCTCACGCAATCACAAGCCCGGCCCCGGTGACCCGCTCTACCTGCTCGTCATCGACGAACTGGCCTCGCTCACCGCATACGCCGACCAGAACGTGAAGAAGGAGGCCGAGCGGCTGCTCAAGCGGCTGCTCTCCATCGGTCGCGCGGTCGGGGTCGTGGTCGTGGCTTTCGTGCAGGACCCCCGTAAAGAGGTCATCGACATGCGCGGCCTGTTCACCCAGACAATCGCGCTGCGGCTGCGCTCGGCCATGGAAACCAACATGGTCCTGGGTGACGGCATGGCCCCGTTCGCCCCGGCACACCGGATCTTGAAAGGTGCGCAGGGCACGGCCTGGATCATCGACGAGGACGGCTCGACCGACCGTGTACGGGCCGATTACTGGTCCGATGAACTGATCCGCCGGATTGCCTCGCTCTACCCCGCGACACCGGATCTGGTGACGATCTCGGATGCCGCTCCTGGGGACCTTCCCGGGATGCAGCTCTCCCTGACCGATGGGGGTGCGCGATGAGTGCTCCCGCCTGGATGGAACACGCCGCGTGCGCGACTCGAGAGACTCGCGGGCTGCCATGGACGACCGACGCTGTCGAGACGCCCTCGGTCTTGGTCGACCTGATGCGCGAGACCTGTGACGGGTGCCCGGTACGGCTCGCTTGCGAGTCCTACGCTCGTTCGTCCAAGGCCACGGGTGGTTGGTGGGCCGGGGTCGACCGTGCCCCTGAGCCGGCCGACCTCCTAGACCTGCTCGACGTTCTCCCCGCGGTTTCCGTGCTGGGTGGTGCGGCATGAAGACCAACACCGTGCCGGTCTGCGTGCTCGACGAGTACGGCTGCCCGCTGATTCTGGCCTGCGGCCACTACTGGCGACGCTGCGCGCCAGGCTGCCCCGGCTGGGGCGGCTTCAACGCCAACATCTACCCCAACATCCACGCTGCTGCCGCAGCCCTCCGAACTGCTCGCCCCGGCCACGCCGCTGCCATAAGGGGTGTTGCCGCGTGACCATCTCGACCATGGATGCACCGGGCATCCACAGTGACGGACCCTCCGCCTCGGGATTCCCGGGGTACGGGGAGGGTGCGCCGCTGGATCTGCCCGGACTCACCCCCGACCAAGCAACCTCGATGCTCGCCCGCTGGCGTGACGGCACCTTCGACGCCTTCGCCGAAACCCTCGCCAGCGTGAACAACTGCGCTCATCCCATCCGGCTAACCGGGTCCTCGGAAACCTACGACCTCGCTAGCGGGGATCTCGTCGGCACCTACGCGTCCGCGAATGCCCCGCTCGGGGTCCTGTTCCGGCCCTGCGGCAACCGCCGCGCCGAGGTCTGCCCCGCCTGCTCGCGGACCTATGCCCGCGACACCTTCGCCATGATCAACGCTGGCCTCGTCGGCGGAAAGACCATCCCCGCCACCGTGGCAGACAACCCGCTGTTGTTCGCCACCTTCACCGCACCCTCGTTCGGACCGGTCCACACCCACTTCAAGAACGGCTCTCGCTGCCATCCGCGTAACCGTGACCGGGGTGCCCGCTGCGAACACGGCCGCCCGATCTCGTGCATGGCACGTCACGCCGAGGACGACTCCATCGTGGGTGCGCCGTTCTGCTCGGAGTGTCACGACACCGATTCCGCGATCATCTGGCAGTGGCACGCCCCCGAATTATGGCGACGCCTGACCATCGAGCTGCGCCGCGCTGTTGCTCGGGCACTCGGTGTCACAGAGTCTGCTTTGAAGAAGCACGCCGCGGTGCAGTTCGCCAAGGTCGCCGAATACCAAGCCCGCGGCCTGGTTCACTTCCACGCCCTGATCCGGCTCGACGGCCCGGACGGCCCCGGCTCACCCGCCCCGCTCGACGGCCACGCCCTGGCCGGCCTCGTCAAGCACGCCGCCGGCGCTGTCACCTACACCGCTCCGCCGGTTGACCATGACGACGTGGCGCGGCTGCTGCGCTGGGGAAAGCAGCTCGATGTTCGGGTGGTCCGTGACGGGCACCGCACTGACGACCCTGACAGTCCCCTGGTGCCTGAGCAGGTCGCGGGCTACCTGGCCAAGTACGCCACCAAAGACGCCAACTCGATCCGCTCCGCCGAGTCGCAACGCCCCCACCTGGCCGCGATGAACGCTCGCTGTCACTCACTCGCGATGCGGGCCATGAAGCACTACGGCATCAAGAACGGTGCCCGGAAGGCCGACGCCAAGAAGTCGGACCCGGTCAACCCGTATGACCTGCTCGGCAAGTGGGCTCACATGCTCGGGTTCCGTGGCCACTTCTCCACCAAGTCACGCCGCTACTCCATCAGCCTCGGACGCCTGCGCCGTGCCCGTGCCCGGTACGCCGAGATCCGCGCTGCTGCCGAGCACAACGAGCAAGCCCGCGCGACCCTGCTCGACCTCGGCGAACTTGAGGCCTGGCTGTTAGCCGACGAGGAAACGACCCTCGTCATCGGCAACTGGACCTTCGACGGCATCGGGTGGCCCTCACCCGGAGACGAAACCCTCGCCCTCGCCGCTGCAGCTCGAGCGCGGGAGTACGACCAATGGCGTGCCCAGACCAACAACACCAACCGATGAGAGGACAAGAGAGATGGAAGGCAAGTTGCTCTACACCGTGACCGAGGCCGCCCAGGCGCTGAGCATGGGTCGCTCCAAGGTCTACGAGATGGTGCGCGATGGGGTGATCCCCTCCGTCAAGATCGACGGCTGCCGCCGGGTGAAGGCGTCGGCTCTCCTGGCGTACGTCGAGGGCATCGGGGAGGCGGCCTAGATGGCTGGCATGAAGGACGGCATCATCAAGCGCGGCAACCTCTGGTACTTCGTCATCCGCGTCAAGGACCCGCTCACGGGCAAGAGCAAGCCCAAGTGGGTCGGTGGCTTCGCAACCAAGGATGAGGCCGAAGAACAACGGGATGAGGCCCGTGTGGCTGCTCGGCGCGGTGAGTTCGTCGACCGCTCGGACATCTCGGTGGCGCTGTACCTGGCGGACTGGCTCGGTGCGCATGCCCTCGAGGTCCGGCCCGCGACTCTGTCGGGATATCGCCAGATGATCGAGAACTACGTCATCCCGAACATCGGCAACATGCGCCTGCAGCAGATCCGGCCGATGACGCTGACGAAGTTGTACGTCGACCTGCTCGACCATGGCGGCAAGGACGGCAAGCCGCTCTCACGCCGGACTGTGAACTACGTTCACGCCACTCTCCGGAAGGCGCTCAACGACGCGGTCCAAGTCGAGGGCATCCTTCCGAGCAACCCCGCGCTGCGAGCCAAGAAGCCCAAGAGCAAGGGCCACAGCCAAGCCCCGGACGTGTGGGATGCGGCGCAGCTCCGGCTGTTCCTCGGCCTGGTCAAGGATCACCAGTGGTTCCCGCTCTACCGGCTGGCGGCGTACTCCGGTGCTCGTCGAGGCGAACTCCTGGCGCTGCGATGGTCTGACGTCGACTGGACGGGCAAGTCCATCCGCATCCGTGCATCTGCCGGTCTTGTGGAGAACCAGCGCCTCGAGGGATCCACCAAGAGCGGCCGGGAGCGCCGAGTGTCGCTCGACGACGTGACCCTTGCCGCTCTCAAGGCTCACCGCAAAGAGCAGATGAAGAACCAGGCTGTTGCCGGGGATGCGTGGGAGGACACGGGGCTCGTCTTCGTCAACGGACTCGGCAAGCCCATCTACCCGACCGCACCGACTCAGCGGCTCGCCAAGACGATCGAGGAGTACACCGAGGCCAACGACGCCAAGCCGAAGGCCACCCGTGGCCCCTCACTCCCCCACATCCGGTTTCACGACCTCCGGCACGTTCATGCGACCTTGCTCCTCAAGGCTGGGGTGCCGGTGCACGTGGTGGCTGCTCGCCTGGGCCACGCTGACCCGTCGGTCACTCTGCGTGTCTACGCCCACGTGATTCCGGAGCAGGCTGCCGAGGTTGCGGACCGCTTCGCCAACCTGGTCGACGAAGACCATGAGGGCGCCGACGAGCATGGCGACGAGACCGAAGAAGGCCGCTGAAACCGTGACCCTGTTAGCAGAAGCGTTAGCAAGCGCCTCGCACTCGGAACCCACGGGGGAAATGAAGAAAGCCCCTCACCATGGCGTTCTGCCTGGTCAGGGGCCAACCTCTCACTTGCGCATGTTCTGCGCGCCTGTAGGGATTCGAACCCCAAACCTTCTGATCCGTAGTCAGATGCTCTATCCGTTGAGCTACAGGCGCAGTGTTACCGAAGCAACGTGTAGAACATTAGCGGAAGATGGTCGGTGACCAGAAATCGCCACGTGTGAGAGGATCTTGCGCCAGCCACAGCATCGGGGAGGTGGAGCGTGAGCAAGCGTCAAACCACGCCGTCCGGCGAGGAGAAGAACGTGACCGACGAAGGACGCACGCCCAGGACGCGTGCACTGCTCGAGGCCAAGGGCATCGAGCTGTTCGAGCTCATCGCGAACCGGGGCGGGATCCCCGTGTCGGACCCACAGATCAGCGAGGACGGGGAGTACGCGGGCGCGTTGGCGGCTCTTGCGGAGCTGGGGCTCGTTCGCAACCCCGACGAAGCACCGGGCACCTGGGTGACCGTCGACCCGGCGACGGTTCAGGCGCAGGTCGTCACACCCATGACTCAGGAGGGGATCAGGCTCCTCCAGGAGTCGGCTGAGTGGGCCAACGACTTCACCGCCCTGCACAGTGCCTGGCGGCGCTCGGCGCCGGCCGACCAACGCGGCGGAATGACCAACATCCACCGGCCGCAGATCCAGCCGTTCATCGACTCCCTGGTTGCGGAATGCGAGTTCGAGGCGCTCACCGCGCAGCCACAGGCGACGCGTGATCCCAGCGTGCTGGCGGAAACCGCCCGTAAGGACGCTGCGCTCCTCAGGCGCGGCGTGAAGATGCGGACGCTCTACCAGCATGCAGCCCGCCGCCACGCTGCGACTCGGGACTACGTAGCCGCGGTCTCACAAGCGGGAGGCGAAGTCCGAACACTGGACGAGTTCTTCAACAAGATCCTCATCTTCGACCGTCGGGTTGCGATCATCCCGGGACCCGAAGGGATCGAGACGGCCCTAGCCGTGCGTGAGCCTGCCATCGTGGCCTACCTGGTCGATGTCTATGAGCGATCCTGGGAACGAGCCCGCCCGTTCTCCGCGGCCGACACATCGACGATGAAGGAAGTGGCTGGTGAGCAGCGGTCCATGACACTGCGGATGCTGATCGAAGGGCATTCAGACCCCGCTGCCTCGAAACGCCTGGGCGTGAGCCCACGGACGTACGCCGGCTACGTATCCGACCTCAAGGACGAGTTCGGAGCGGACACTCGGTTCCAGTTGGGCTACGAGATCGGCCGAAGCGATGCCGAGAACGCCGCACTCGACGGCAACACGCCTCTACCGCGCGACTGACGCCGGTGATCTGTGTGGCCACTGATCACCGGCATCGGGTACTGCACATCACCAACTGGTGTCGTTGTTCGCAGCGATCCAGCTAGTGTCGGCCTTGACGATCCAGCTGGTGTCGGCCTGAGCCGGGGCCGTGGCGAACAAGCTAACGACGACCGTTGCAGCGGAGGCCAGAGCAAGAGCCGCCGCAGAGCGTACGAGCTTCATAGATTTCCCTTCATGGTCTCGAGGCCGCGGTTGTCGCCGAGAGGCCTACGCATCTAAGTATGGTGCCAGCCGCAGGTTACGAACAACCTGTGTTCCGATGTACGAACCTCTGCGCGGCACAAAGATGCAGGTCAGAATGAGTTTGGCCCCCTTACCAAAGGGGGCCAAACTCATAGAAACCAGCGGAGGCGGAGGGATTTGAACCCTCGATGGGGTTTAAGCCCCAAACTCGATTAGCAGTCGAGCGCCATAGACCGGACTAGGCGACGCCTCCATACTGCGCGAACAGGCTACAAGACCAACGCTCCAGGGACCAATCAGGGCCCTTCGGTTGTTCCCGAAGCCGGGTCGAGGGGCTTGATGGTGGCCTTCAGATAGACCTGCAGCTCGCGTACGAACTGCTCGCGGTCGATGCTGAGGATGGTCACCGGGATCGTGGTGGCGCCGCCCTTCTTGAGCCGCAGCTCCAGGCACGGCGTGCCGTGGGGCATGGTCGTCACCGCCTCCTGGATGTCGACCCAGCGAGCCTCGCGGACGCCGGCACCCCGGACGAACGCGATCCGGTAGCCCTGGGCGCTGGCGCGCAGGACGTACGCCTTGTTGCGAAGCCACCAACCGAACCCGACCACTGCGGCGACGCCGACGACGAGCGGGATGAAGAGCCAGGCGAAGTCGATCCGGGCCGCGATCACGACGGCGGTGCCGGCGAAGACCAGGAGTGCCAGGCCGACCACGGCGGCGCCGAGGAGGCGGGCCTGCACAGTGGGAGCGAGGCGGTAGTAGGTGAGCTCAGCAGATGACACGCTCTCCATTGTGGCCGACACGAGGGCCGGAGACCGCATTGGCTTGCTCCTTTACGTGACCTAGGTCACAATCGGCTCATGACAGGTGTGCTTCCCAATATGTCGGATGCTCTTCGGGCCCTGGATACCGCAATCGCCGCTCCCCGTCCTGGGGCCAACGTCGGTCTGTGGCGATGGTCGGTGCGCCAGCGCCTCGCAGGCGTACGTGACGCGTTGCTGGTCCTCGATACCGGTCAGGAGTGGCATGCCCTCACCGATGTCAGCGCGCTCCGCGACCGCGGCACGCTGCTGAGCCGGCTCGCCGTCCTCGCCGACGACGTGCTCGACCGCGCCGACCTCGAGGATCTCCTCCTCGAGCTACGGCGGGTGATGATCGACGTGGACCGGCACCTGCAAGAGGTCTAGCTCTGGCAGAGGGAGCGGGATTCGAACCCGCGGTAGGTCTCCCTACGACCGCTTTCAAGGCGGTTCCGATCGGCCACTCCGGCATCCCTCCATGCGCCCGAGGGCGCTTGGCCGAGTGTAGTGCGCCTGAAGGTCAGGCGCTCAACTCGACGAGGACATCGCCCTCCTGGACGACGTCCCCCGTGGCGACCTTGACGGCCACCACGGTGCCCGGGGCCTCGGCGAGGACCGGGATCTCCATCTTCATCGACTCCAGGAGCATGACGGTGTCACCGACGGCCACCGTGTCCCCGGGCTGCACTCCGATGCTCATGACGTTCGCGACCATCTCGGCAGCGATCGTCGTGGGGGCTCTGCGGCTCATACCCCAGAACCTATGGGTTACCGCTTGGTAGCCCTAGCTGGAGACGGTCTCAGAGCAGCGCGTGGGTGCGGCCGGGCTCGGGGCGTACGGCGCTGGCCTCGTCGGCCTCACGCGCCGCCCTGCGCCCACTGCCGGCGGCCGGCGAGCCGGTCAGCGCGAGGTCGATCCGAATGATGATGAATGCGATCACGAGGCCGATGAGGATGCTGTAGACGATCGAGAGGGCCGCCTCGGCGAGCCCGACATCGGGGTTGAGGAAGGTGCTGGCGACCGGCGCGGTGAGCGCCACACCGAAGAGGCAGACCCACCAGCCCTGGCGGCGCCGGGAGCGCATGTGGGTGCCCCAGACCAGCGCCGGGACCCCGAAGAGTGCCTGGATCGGGTGCGGGTAGCCACCGATGTGGATGCGGCACCAGCGCTGCATGTCGTCGACCGAGTCCAGCAGGCCGGTGCTGCCGTAGCGGCGCAGCATCTCGGCGTAGATGAGGGTGAGCGCGAGCATCAGGCCACCGATGCCGACGATGATCGCGCCGCGCCGGCCCAGGCCGTGCAGGCCGGCACCGAGGCGGTAGACCGCGAAGAAGGCGATCGCGAGCGAGCAGGCCAGCGTGGCGTACTCGAATCGGGAGACCATCACCACCGGCTCGAAGCCGAGCGCTGCGAAGCTTCCCAGCGCAGCGATGCCGACAGCGATGAACGCCTCCCGGATCGTCTTCGGGAAGCGACGCGACGGGACGGTGGCCATCACCGCGAGGACCGCCGCCACCGATGCGACCAGAACCGCCGCCCCCGTACGCAGCGCCTCGTTGTCCACGAGCACCACGACGAGCCCGGCGGCCCCTGCGAGGGAACCGAAGATCAGCGGTCGGCCACCGGTGCGGTGAGCCAGCGCGAAGGTGTACGCCGTGCCGACCACGGCGGCGCCGAGGCCGCCGAAGATCTCCGGGCCCAGGTCGAAGGCACTGACCGCGAGGCCGAGCACACCGACGGCGAGCGCGACCAGCCAGATCGCCCGGATGGTGCCGGCGGTCAGGCTCTCGATGATGCCGAGGCCCGCGCGGGCGGCGCCCGCTCCGGGGACTCGCGGCTGAGCCAGGAACGAGGTCACCTTGGCGGCGGTGTTCGGCCGACCGGACTGCTCGGTGTCGTAGGGCCCGGCGGGATCGTGGACCGGCTCGAGATGGCCGGACTGGTAGGGGTCGGGCTGGTAGCCGGGCTGCTGGACGTGGGCCGGCGTCTGCGGCGCCTGCGCCAGACCGGTCGTCCCGAGGTAGGGAGCCGGTGTGGAGTAGGCCGGCGCCTGCCAGGCGCTCGGCGGCGGAGCGGTCGGCCCGCTCAGGGCCGGTTCGGGCTGCGCCCGGAACTCCGGCGCCGGGTAGCTGCCGTAGGGCGCCTCCTCCGGCGCCTTACGCGCCCGCTTGCCCGTGTAGCCGTTCGGCTCGTCGAACTGCTCGGGCTCGGCGCGGCCGGCGATCCGACGCCCGCCGCCCGTGGAAGGGGGTTCCTGAGGCGGCTGCCGCTCGTCGTACCAAGCCTCGTCGGCCCAGCCGCTCTCGCTCCAGCCCTGGCTGTTGCCCTGCCCTTCGAAGGTCTGGCCGGTGTCCTGATAGCCGGCCCAATCGTCCTCCGCCCACTGGCCATACGCCAGCGCCTCGCTCGAGGTCGGCTCCACGTAAGCGGGTGTGGGCTCGCTGCGACCGGCTGCACGACGGCCACGCTTGCTCTTGTCAGCGCGACGGCGGGGGGCTCGGTCCATAACAGGCGAGGATACCGGGGAAGGGGTGAACCTAACGAGTCATCGATATCCGTTTACCGCTGTGACGGGGAGTTGTTGACCAGGGTCACATTCTGCGGTTGACCAGGGAGGGGTTGGTGCGACGCGCCTCCTCGAGCACGGCTCGATCGATCGTCGCGGAGACGACCTCGTCGCCGTCGCCGGCCTCGACCAGCACGTCCCCGAGAGGGTCGACGATCATCGAATGACCGCAGTAGCGAGGGGCCGACTGGGCGGCCGCCGCGATGAAGACGGTGTTCTCGATCGCGCGGGCGCGCACGAGGGTGCGCCAGTGGTCGACCTTGCGCGGCCCGGCCACCCAGGCCGCGGGCAGCACGATCAGCTCGGCACCCTCGTCGACCAGCCGCCGGGCGAGCTCGGGGAAGCGTAGGTCGTAGCAGGTCATCAGCCCCGTCGGCACCCCATCGCGATGTCCTGAGCTTGTCGAAGGGATGTCGACCACCACCGGCTCGATCGCGCCCGCGACCAGCGCATCCGACTCCTTGTAGCCGAAGGAGTCGTAGAGATGGATCTTCCGGTACGCCGCCTCCGCCCCACCCCGCACGAGCAAGGTGTTGAACGGCCGGCCGTCGGCATCGCCGCTGGTCTCGAGCATCCCGGCCACCAGCGTCGCCCCACGCTCCCCGGCCACCCGGGCCAGCTCGGTCCCGAACGGCCCGTCCTTGCTCTCGGCGTACGGGCCGAGGTCGGACCCGGGCTTGCCGAAGTCGCGCGCGAAGACCTCGGGGAAGACGACCAGGTCGCTGTCGCTCGGGGTCAGCTCGGCCAGGAGCTCCCGGTTGTCGTCGGGCTCGAGACCCGAGGCGTGCTGCACGAGGCTGATCCGGAGGCTGTTCCAGGTGGTCACGTCTCCAGACTAGGGTCTGCCGTGTGACTGCTTGGGACGAATGGGAGCCGTACGCAGCCGTGCTGCTCGCCGGCGGACGTGGCTCGCGACTCGACGGGATCGACAAGTCCGGGATCGAGCTCGGCGGCCGCACGATGCTTGCCTGGGCGCTCGACGCCGTCGTCGACGCGATGGAGGTCGTCGTGGTGGGCGACCCGGTGCACACCGAGCGCCCGGTGACCTTCGTCCGCGAGGACCCCCGCTTCGGTGGCCCGGTCGCCGCGCTGCTGACCGGCGCGGACGCGCTGCTGACCCCACGGGCGTACGTCGGGGTGATCGCCGTCGACATGCCCTTCCTGCGTCCGCGGACGCTCTCCCGGCTCCGCGAGGCGGCGTTCGGTCGCGACGGCGCCGCGCTCGTCGGACCCGACGAGCGCCGCCAGCTGGCTCTGGTGCTCTCCACCGCCCGGCTCGCCGAGGTCCGTCCGGACCACGAGGGTCAGCACAACATGCCCCTACGCAAGCTGCTGGCCGGCCTCGATCTCGTCGAGGTCCCCTCGGAGGGCGACGAGCACCGCGACATCGACACCTGGACCGACCTGAAGTCGCTCTAGGCTCCTAGGGTGGGGGCATGCGAGCCGTCGTAGCCGAGCAGCCCGGAGGACCCGAGGTCCTCACCGTCACCGAGCTTCCCGACCCGGAGCCGGCACCCGGCGAGGTCGTGATCGACGTCGCCGCCGCGGGGCTCAACCGGGCCGACCTGCTGCAGCGCCAGGGCTTCTACCCGCCCCCGAAGGGCGCGAGCGACATCATCGGGATGGAGTGCAGCGGCGTGGTCTCCGCGGTCGGCGAGGGCGTCGAGGAGTGGCAGGTGGGCGACGAGGTGTGCGCGCTCCTGGCCGGCGGCGGGTACGCCACGAAGGTCGCCGTCCCGGCCGGACAGGTGATGCCGGTGCCCGAGGGGGTCGACCTGGTCACCGCCGCGGCGCTCCCCGAGGTCACCACGACGGTCTGGTCCAACGTGTTCATGGTCGGCGGGCTGACCCCCGACGAGACGTTCCTGGTCCACGGCGGTGCCGGCGGGATCGGCACCATGGCGATCCAGCTCGCCAGCCAGATCGGTGCCCGGGTGCTCACCACGGTCGGCTCGGCCGAGAAGGCCGAGCTCGCGAAGTCGCTCGGCGCCGAGGTGGCGATCAACTACAAGGACCAGGACTTCGTCGAGGTCGCCAAGGTCTTCGGCGGCGCCGACGTCATCCTCGACAACATGGGCGCGAAATACCTCGCCCGCAACATCGAGGCCCTCAACCCGGAGGGCCGCCTCGTCATCATCGGCATGCAGGGCGGCACCAAGGCCGAGCTCGACATCAACGCCCTGCTCCGCAAGCGGGCCGCGGTGATCGCCACCAATCTGCGTGGCCGCCCGGTCGAGCAGAAGGCGACGATCTGCGCCGAGGTCGTCGAGCGCATCTGGCCGATGGTGGAGGCCGGCGAGGTGAAGGCGGTCGTCCAGGACGTACTTCCGCTGGCGGAGGCCGCCGAGGCGCACCGGCTCATGGAGTCCGGCACGCACACCGGCAAGATCCTGCTGACCACCGCACCCTAGGTAGGGTTGGGTGCATGACTCAGGAGCAGACCGGGGAAGTCGTGGTCATCGGGCCCGACGGTCAGCCGATCGCGGTGCCCGCCGACGTACTCAAGGACGCCACCGCGCGGGAGACCGACGAGGACGAAGAGCGCGACGTGACCGACCTCGTGGAGCAGCCCGCGAAGGTGATGCGGATCGGATCGATGATCCGCCAGCTGCTCGAGGAGGTGAAGGCCGCCCCGCTCGACGAGGCCTCCCGCAACCGTCTGCGTGAGATCCACCAGGCCTCGATAAAGGAGCTCGAGTCCGGGCTCGCACCCGAGCTGGTCGAGGAGCTGGAGCGCCTCTCGCTGCCCTTCGCCGAGCAGCAGACCCCGTCCGAGGGTGAGCTGAGGATCGCGCAGGCGCAGCTGGTCGGCTGGCTCGAGGGCCTCTTCCACGGCATCCAGACCGCCATCTACGCCCAGCAGGTCGCCGCCCGCGCCCAGTTCGAGCAGATCCGCAAGGGTCTGCCGCCGGGCGTCAGCCTCTCCCCCGAGGGTCAGCCGGCCCCCGGCCAGGGCGGGCCGCAGCAGGGTGGCCAGCACGACCACGGCGACTCCTCCGGCGGGCTCTACCTCTAGGGCAGCGACCCGCCGGCAACGGCGGCTGCACCACGGAGCCGTGGTGATGTGTCCCGATTGTGGATCTTCTGTAGCCCCAACGTGGCGAAAACCTGCGTCATGACCCGGTCACGACCCCGTTTCTCTCACGTGAAGGCCGCCGGTCAACGGACGGCCAGCGCCGTCCGCCGAGAAGAGGAAACGCCATGGCTACCACCACGATCACCGCACGTCACCGCAGTGACCTGACCGCCGTCGAGTCGATCCGCAACAACGTCCTCGACGCCGTTCGCAGCCTCCGCAAGACCGACCCGTCCGAGCACAAGCACCGCGGCGGGATGCCGCCTGCCGTCGGCACCACGATGTTCGGTGTCGCCGCCCTGGCAGCCACCGGCATCGTCGCACTCGGCGCCGTGCGCTGACCTGACCATGCGCCTACATCTTCGGTCCGTCGTACACAGCCTGTTGCTGTGGGTGGACGCTCTGGTCCTGCTGAGGGGGAGGACCAGAGCGCGGTCGGGGGGCCGCACCACGGACTGAGTGTCGCCGCACGAGCGGATCGGGGGATTCACGCTCGAGCGGCCGACACACGCGAGAGATCTCGTCTCATCGAGGGATACGGACAGATCTCGCAAGACCGCAGCCGACCATCGAGGGGGATGGTCGGCTGCGGCACTTCCAGAGCCCGGACGTCAGGCGGGGACCGAGGACTCCTCCACCCATCCGCCATCGGCAGGTGCGGAGACGGCCGCGTCGCGGCGTACGTCGGCGTCCTTCCACAGGTCGAGGAGCGCCGCCGGCCAGATCTCCTCATCGGTCGCCGCGAGTTCCGCCCGCGTCCACCAGCGGTGCTCGGCCATGGTGAGCTGCTCCTCCTCGGTGTGGCCCGCCGTGGAGACCTCGAAGGCGGGCACCCAGCAGGCGTAGAAGACGTCGTCCTGGTCGATGACCACGTCGCTGTAGCCGTGCACCACGGTCCGCCGCATCGTCGGCCCGAGCAGGTCGGCCCCGGTGACCCGGAGACCGGTCTCCTCCTCGAGCTCGCGCACCGCGGCGCCCCGCTCGCTCTCGCCCGGATCGATGCCGCCGCCGGGAGTGATCCACCAACGCGCTCCGGGGATGCCCGGGTCGGAGTCGGCGAAGAGCAGAATCCGGTCGCGGTCGTCGATCAGGAGCACGCGGACCGTGCTACGGGTGCGGCGCGGGCGCTGTTCCGGCGCGACCGGGACGAAGGTGCGTGGGGATTCTTCCGGTGAGGCCATGGCGCCATCCTCACCCACGCGGCGCGTACATGATCATGCCCATCCCGGCCAGGCACAGCGCCGCACCGGCGATGTCCCAGCGGTCGGGCCGGTAACCGTCCATCGCCATCCCCCAGGCGATCGAGCCGACGACGAAGACACCGCCGTACGCAGCCAGGATCCGCCCGAAGTGGGCGTCGGGCTGCAGGGTGGCGATGACGCCGTAGAGGCCGAGCGCGATGAATCCGGCGCCCACCCAGAGCCAGCCGCGATGCTCCCGGAGCCCCTGCCAGACCAACCAGGCGCCACCGATCTCGGCGATCGCGGCGAGCACGAAGAGCAGGAGCGAGCGGAGGATCAAAAGCCGTCGCCGATCAGGTGCGCACCGCCCAGCGGGTCGTTGTTCCAGGAGATCGTCGTCCAGCCCTCCTCCAGGCTGCCCTCGACGACCGCGAGGCCGGTGTTGCGGATCCGGTTGTCGTCGCCGAAGGCGGGTGACTGTGTGGTGCGCAGCCCGGTCCACATCCGGATCGCCGCACCGTGCGAGACGATCGCGACGGTGTCATCGGGCTCGTGCTGCTTGACCACGGCCTGCACCGCGGCGTCGTAGCGCGCCAAGAACTCGTGGCCCGCCTCACCGCCCGGCACCGGGGTCTCGAGCGTGCCGGCGATCCAGTCGCCGAGCGCCTCGAGATAGGCCGTCACGGACTCCGTGTCGGTGGCCATCTCCAGGTGGCCGGCGCTGATCTCCTCGAACCCCTCCTGCACGACGACCGGCAACCCGAGCCGGTTCGCGAGCGGCTCGGCGGTCAGCTGCGTACGCACCAGCCGGGAGGCGTACAGCCCCGCGATCCTCTCCCCGACCAGGGCATCCGGCACCGCCGCGGCCTGGGACAGTCCGAGCTCGGTCAGGCCGGCCCCAGGAAAGGCGGTGTCGAGCGCCCCCGAGACGTTGTTCGGGGTCTGGCCGTGTCTGATCAGCAGGAGTCTCATATGCCGGTAAGGGTACGGGACCCACCCCGCTGGCAGGCACGGACTAATCTGAATCCGGACGAACTACTTCCGGGAGCCGCCACGATGGGACATGACGAGAGCCCGACCGCTCGGGCGCTGCTCACCCTCGAGCTGCTGCAGTCCTCCCCCGGCATCACCGCCGAGCGGCTGGGCGAGCGGCTGCGAGTCACCGAGCGAGCCGCCCGGCGCTATGTCGCGATCCTGCGGGAGGCCGGGATCCCGGTCGAGTCCGAGCGCGGTCCCTACGGCGGCTACCGGCTCGGCCGAGGGATGCGTACGCCGCTCATCTTCACCACCGCGGAGGCGCTCGGCCTGGTGATGGCCCTGCTCGACGGCCACCACGACATCGCCGACGCCACCGGCCCGGTCGGGAGCGCGGTCGGCAAGATCGGCCGAGTGCTACCGGAGTCGCTGTCCCAGACGGTGGCTGCGGTGCGGCGTACGATCTCGGCCGTCCCCGACCAGAGCGCCGTCTCGCCCGACCCGGACATCACCACCAGCCTGGTCCAGGCCTGCGACTCCCGGCGGCGCACCACCATCGCGTACACGACCGAGAACGGCAACGAGCGCAAGATGGTCGTCGATCCCTGGGCGGTGGTCGTGCGTCATGCCCGCTGGTACCTGCTCTGCTGGTCGCACACCGCCGACGCGCGGCGGGTTCTCCGGGTCGACCGGATGGGCGCCGTCGACATCGAGGAGACCAGCTTCGTACGTCCCGAGATCGACCCCGTCACCGAGGTCGAGGAACACCTCGGCGAGGGCTGGGCCTATTCGGTCGAGGTCGTCTTCGACGCCCCGTTCGCGCAGGTCGACCGCTACCTTCCGCGCGTCCTGGGCCGCCTGGAGCCCGTCGACGACGGCCACTGCCGTCTCGTCGGAAGCACCAACAGCCCGGAGTGGTACGCCCAGGAGCTCGCCCGCCGCGCCGTCCCCTTCCGGGTCGTCGAAGGCGATGAGGTACGCCGCTGCGTAGCCGTCCTCGGTCAGCGACTCCTCGACGCCGCCCAGCGCCGCTGACCCTTGCTGGTCGAGCCGCGAGGCCGCCTGCGACCGAGCGCCTAGTGGCTCCGGCCGCTCGACCGGTAGGGGTCAGTTGAGGCGGGCGGGGAGGTGTGAATAGCCGCGGAGGATGCGGGTGGGGTGGCGCTCGCGGTCGTCGCTGAGCTTCAGGTCCGGGAAGCGCTCGAAGAGGAGCCGGAGGCCGATCTCTCCCTCCATCCGGGCCAGGGCGGCGCCGAGGCAGAAGTGGCGGCCGCTGGAGAAGGAGAGGTGGTCGCGGGCGTTCTCCCGGGTGACGTCGAAGGTGTGCGGGTCGGTGAAGACGGCGGGGTCGCGGTTGGCGGCGGCCAGCACGGTGTTGATGATCGTGCCGCGCGGGATCGCCTGGCCGGCGATGGTGGAGTCACGCCGGGCGACCCGGCCGGTGAGCAGCACCGGCGGATCGAGCCTCAGGATCTCGTCGGAGGCGTTCGACCACAGGTCGGGCCGTTCCTCGAGCACCTCGAGCTGAGCGGGGTTGTCGTGGAGCAGCGCGATGCCGTTGCCGATCAGGTTCACGGTGGTCTCGAAGCCCGCCGCGAAGACCAGCCCGGCGATGGCACGCAGCTCCCGTTCGCTGAGCCGGTCACCGTCGTCGCGGAGGGCGACGAGCTGGCTGAGCAGGTCGTCACCGGGGTGCTCGGCGAGATACTCCAGGTGGCCGCGGAGCCAGGTGTCGAACTCCTCCAGGGAGGCCTCCATGTCCCGGAACGTGCGCCAGCCCAGCCCGATGTCGAGGCTCAGCGCGGCGCCCTTGCCCAGCTCGAGCATGCGTTCGCGCAGATCGACGGGGACACCGAGCACCTCGGAGATGACTGTGATCGGCAGCAGCCCGCAGTAGCGGGTGACGAGGTCGACGTCGGCACCTGAGGAGGCTTCCTTCTCCAGGTCGTCGAGCAGCTCTCGGGCGATCTCCTCGGTGCGAGCACGCAGCTTCTCGACCGCACGCACCGTGAAGACACGAGTGACCAGCTTGCGGTAGCGGGTGTGCTCCGGCGGCTCGGTCGCCAGCAGCGACGGCGGCTGGAGCGGGGCGAAGACGTCGCTCGCCGACCAGCTCGCCGCCCTCGCCAGCAGACCGGTGCCCGACTCGTCGGGCGCGAAGAACCCGGTGATGAAGTCGTTGCTGGTCAGCACCTCCTTGATGACCTCGTGGTCGACCGCGAGGTGGCTGAATCCGCCCTGGTACAGCGGCCCACGCGCACGGAACTCCTCGAACAGGTCGACCAGGTCGAAGGTGTGCGACCCGGGCCCGCTCAGGATCAGGTCGCCCTGAAGGTCACCCTTCCGGGCGGACCGGACGATGGCCGTACGCGGCAACCCGTGCCCCAGCGCCCAGCGCACGCCCTGCTTGGCGGTGTGCTCCACCGTCCCCAACGTCCGGCCCAGCGTTCGACCCGCAATCGTGCGGGTGCCGGCGGGCGGCGTGATCTTGAGCGGCATGCGAGACCTCCGAGGCGCAGGAACACGTTCCCATGCAGCGTACGCCGGACGGGAGTCCCACACATCCGACCGTGGTAGCAATTCAGTCCTGTATCGAACCGCCTAGGCCCGGAAATCAGCGCTTGACGAACTCGCGATCGCCCTTGGGCCACGAGTGCGTGTAACCGGTGACCTTCGCGGCGCCGTCGACCCGGACGCTCCACTTCGCGTGCCCGGAGGCGACCGGCTTGACCACGACGAGCTGG
Organism: Nocardioides sp. NPDC047086; assembly: GCF_040643685.1. Taxonomy (NCBI): domain Bacteria; kingdom Bacillati; phylum Actinomycetota; class Actinomycetes; order Propionibacteriales; family Nocardioidaceae; genus Nocardioides; species Nocardioides sp. NPDC047086. Next base: position 21,038 of record NZ_JBEYUV010000031.1, on the reverse strand, counting down.
TCGGGCTCGGTGATCGTGACCGTACGCGTGAACCGCTCCGGCGCACCCCACGGATCCATCGCGATCGTGGCCGTCACCGGCAGCCTGCTGGTGTCGATCCGCAGACCGATGGCCTCGGTCATCGCGATCGCCTTCACCGACAGCGTCCTGGTCGGCTCGGGCGCAGGCTTCTTGGTCGGCTTGGGCTTCGGCGTCGGAGTGGGCGTCGGAGTGGGCGTCGGGTCGACGCGCACCGAGGACGCCGATGCGCTCGGTGACGGCGACTCGGTGACCTCGTCGCTGGCCCTCGCACTCGGCGCCGACTGCCGGCCCTGCGGCTCGTTCTTGTCGGCGGAGCCCGGGTCCGAACCGGCCACGACGCCGCGTACGACCACGTAGATCAGGAGCAGCAGGAGGACGGCGAGGACGACCAGGACCACCCAGCCGCGACGCGTCATCCGCGTCCGCCGGTAGGGGCCCGACTCCAGGTGGTGCAGCGGCACCAACGGCCCGGCGACGGCCCGCCGGGCGGGGGGTCCACGCTCCGGTTCGGGCTCTGGGTCGGGTGCCGCTTCCGGCTCGGGTTCCGGCTCAGGCACCGGCGCAGGTGCTGGAGGCGGCGCAGGTGGTGGAGGCGGCGCAGGTGCCGGCGGCGGTGCAGGTTCGGGTTCGGGTTCCGGCTCAGGTTCCGGCTCGGGCTCAGCAACCGGCTCAGCAACCGGCTCCGGTGGCTCGACAGCAGGCGCCGGAACGGCCAGAACCGGCGGCACGTACGGCTCCGGCTCAGGCTCGGGGTCCGGCTCGACGATGCCCTGGACGACCACCGGCCCGGCACCGGCAGGGAGCCAGGCCGCGCCGGGAACGTCATCGGGCGAGCCGTAGCTCCCGAAGACCTCGAGGGTCTCGACGTCGGTGACGTGTCCGTCGGGATGGACGACCATCCGGACACGAGCCTCGTCGTCGGTTGCGACGACCTGGACGGGCTTGCGACTCGGGCCGGCGAGCTGTTCCCGCACGGCACGGATACCCGCCTGGTGCGGGTCCTCTCCCCACGGACGATCCACCACCAGGCCGTTGAGCGTCGTGACCCCGCGGGTGACGGAGAGGATGGCTGTCTGCTTCCGGGCCATCAGCGGCCTCCGGAAGGGTCAATGCACACGTGTGGGGGTCCTCGCGGTGGGGAAGCGGGCAACGGGCTCGGAAAGTTTGTCGTTCAAGCCTCAACGGGGCAACTCACACGCGCAAGCCCTACCCACCAGTTACCGTCTTGTCAGCCTGCCTTGTCAGGCGAGCTCGCGGACCCTGTCCTCGAGGAAGTCGTCGAGCATGTCGACGGCGACCGCGTTCGCGGCTTGGATCTTGTCCTGGCCGACCCCGCAGATCCGTAGGCACGAGGAGGCGATCGCCCACGCCTCCGGGCACGAGATTCTCCGGACCTCGCCTTCGGTGAGCATCTCGGTGCGCATGTTGATGACGCCTTCGACCTGCTGGATGAGCATGTTGCCCAGCTGCTTCAGGCTGACGCCCTCCAGCACCTTCTCCGAGGCCACCTTGCTGGCGAGATCGGCGTAGGCGGCTGCCAGCTCGTCGTGTTCCTTACGGAACTCGTCGTAGACCTCGCCGTTGGTCACATCCGGCAGCATGTAGAGCATGCCGACGTTATGCGGCACATCGGCAAGCGTTCGTACGTCGACGAGAACCAGCAGATAAAGAGCGGTCTCATAATCGAGCGGCGGCACCTGGTTGCGGATCTTGTCGACCTTGTCCGTGGTCGGTCGAACCGACTTACGGAGCAGTTCGACAAGGATCTCGTCCTTGCCTGCGAAGTGGTAGTAGAGGGAGGCCTGACGGATGCCGACCTGGTCGGCGATCTCGCGGGTGGACGTCGCCGCGAAACCCTGGGAGACGAAGAGTCGCGCAGCAGCATCGAGGATCTGGTCACGTGGTGAGGCGGTACCCGAATCGGGCACATGCCTGGGGCGGCCGGGCCGAGAACGCCTAGTTGTCATGTACGCCATCTAAGCGGCCTCCCGAGTTTCGGGGAAGATTCGAAAGAGTCTTCTTCCCCTAAAGAACAGAGTCGAAAGTCCCACGGGAGGGTTGAATTCCCTGTCAACAAAGTGTATGACACGACGAACCGATAGACGTGGCACAGCATCCTCCCGGGGCGATAATGCTGGCGGATTCTGCCCAGTGTGACTGGGGGTCAGGCCCCTGAACAGAGGCGTGTGCCACCTGGAGGAATGACCCCGGTCCCGTAACCGATATCCATGCTGAACGTTAAAGGCCCTGCTCAGATCGGTAACGGCGCCAACCTCCGTGCGTCGAGATATCGACGGCCTCTTCGACGGCACACGGCTCGACGAGAAATCCCGAAACCGAGGAGCCGTCCCCCAACGTGACCTTTCCGATGACCATCGGAGCAGGTACGCCACCCACGAACGTCCCGAAGCCCGCGGCCGGGACGCGCCACAGCTCGCCCTCGATCCGCGCCCCGTCCCCGGAGCCACCCGCCCGGACGAGCCCGGGCTTGGGCGGCACCGTCTCCAGCGCGAACAACCGGTAGTCGGCCGAGGTCGACACCGGGCGCAGCAGGGTCGCCCCGGCCTCGACCAGCTGGTGGTTGAGCGGCTGCCGGGACAGGTGCGCGCCCACCACGAAGAGATCGATACAGGGACTGAGCAGCGCGTGGCCGAGCGCGGCCAGGGTGCGGTCGCTGCCGGCCGCCCCGGTCAGCATCACCCCGAAGGGCAGCCCACCGACCTGGCCGGCCGGGAGCGCGAGCGAGGCCATGTCGAGCAGGTTCGCGAAGTTGGTGTAGCGCCCCAGACGCGCGTTCGCGCCGACCGGATCCGCGGCCACCTCGGCCAGCGTCGGATGCCATGTCGTCGTCGGCGTCAGCAACGCCGCGCAACCCGCGAGGGCCTCTCGTCCCTCGGCCCCCAGGCGCGCGAGAAGAGCGACGTCGCGCGCCCAGTCGGCTGCGCTGGCCGACGCCCCCGCGAGCACGATCGCGGCGACCGTCGGGTCCAGCTCGGTGCCGATGAGGTCCCGGTTGGCTTCGAGGTGGGCGCCCACCGCGGCGTACCTCTCGGCGACGAAGGCCCCGTCGTAGAGCAGCCGGGCGGCCTCGAGCAGCGGCGAGATGTCGGCCTAGACGATCTCGGTCCCGGCGGCGGCCAGCCGCGCGACCACGGCCCGGAAGGCGGCAGCCCACCCCGGGGCGAGCCCGTCGAGGTGCTCGCCGGTCGGCACCGCCACCCGCGGAACCGGTGGCAGCCCGGCGTCCGCCGGCAACGTACGCGACAGCGGATCCGAGGCGTCAGGGCCGGCCATCAGCTCCGCGGCCGCCCGCGCGGACGCCAGATCCCGGGCGAAGACGGTGACGCAGTCGAGCGTGTAGCAGGCGGGCACCACACCGGTGACGGGAACCAGCCCACGTGACGGCTTGACCCCGACGATGCCGTTGAGCGCCGCCGGCACCCGTCCGGAGCCCGCGGTGTCGGTCCCCAGCGCGAGGTCGACCAGGCCTAGGGCGACGGCGACCGCCGAGCCCGACGAGGAGCCGCCCGAGATCCGGCTCGGATCCCAGGCGTTGCGGACCGCTCCGTACGGGCTGCGGGTGCCGACCAGGCCGGTCGCGAACTGGTCCAGGTTGGTCTTTCCGACGACCAGCGCCCCGGCCGCCCGCAGCCGGGCGACGGCAGTGGCGTCGGCGGAAGGCTGGTGCGCGAACGAGGGCGCGCCCGCGGTCGTCGGCAGGCCACGTACGTCGATGTTGTCCTTGACCGCCAGCAGGCGCCCGGCCAGTGGCAGCACTTCGCCGCCGGCCACCTTCGCGTCGATCGCGGCCGCCTCCTCGAGCAGGTCGGCACGCGTACGCAGCGAGATCCAGATCTCCGGCCGGTCCGATGCGTCGATCCGGTCGAGGGCCTCGGTGGCACGGGCGAGCGCGCCACCGGGAAGCGCGTGGATCAAGACGACGCCCCGTCGACCGGCCGCACCGCGGCGATGACCTGCCCCGGGACGATCTGCTCGCCCGGCTTCACGTAGATCTCGACGACCTCGCCGGCGACCGGATTGGGGACGCTCGCCTCCATCTTCATCGCCTCGACGACCATCAGCGGCGCGTCCAGGGCCAGCTTCGACCCACGGCTCGCGACGACCTTCCAGACGGTCGAGGTGAACGGCGCGGTCACCTGCACGCACCCCTCCGGCACCTCGATCTCCGACGGTTCGCCGCGCGCGTCGATGCGATCGCAGATGTCGAACTCCCCCGCCTCCTTCCAGCGCTCGCGCTCCTCGTCGAAGGCGGTGGACTGCTGGTCACGGAAGGCCGCGATCGAGTCCGCGTTGGCGCTCAGGAAGCGGTCGTACTCCATGATCGAGAAGGTGCCCTCCTCTGTCTCGAACTCGCCGCGTCCGGCATCGACCTCCGCCCGCAGCTCCAGGAGCTCGTCGGCGGAGACCGGGTACCACTCGATCCGGTCGAAGAATCGCAGCGCCCAGGGGTCGTCATGGAAGAGTCCCCCGGCAGAGGTGGAGCGCCGAAAGCGGTTGAACACTTGCGTCGTCCGGCCGACCAGCTGGTAGCCGCCCGGCCCCTCCATGCCGTAGATGCACATGTACGCCCCGCCGATCCCGACAGAGTTCTCCGCCGTCCAGGTGCGCGCCGGGTTGTACTTCGTCGTCACCAGCCGGTGCCGCGGGTCCAGCGGCGTCGCGACCGGCGCCCCCAGATAGACGTCCCCCAGGCCGAGCACCAGGTACGTCGCGTCGAAGACGGTCCGATGGACCTCCTCGACCGAGGCGAGCCCGTTGATCCGGCGGATGAACTCGATGTTCCACGGCGCCCACGGTGCGTCGTCGCGTACGCCTGCGGTGTAGCGCTCGATCGCCTCCCGGGTCGCCGGGTCGTCCCAGGACAGCGGCAGCCGCACCCGCCGCGAGGGCACGGTCAGCTCCGAGGTGGCCGGGAGATCCTCCTCCAGCTCACGCAGGAGCCCCGCGACCTGGCCGGCGCGCAGGACCGAGGAGTCGGTGTGCACCTGGAGCGACCGGATCCCCGGCGTGACGTCGATGATCCCGGCGGGCGCGTGCTCGGCCAGGGCCGACTGCAGCGCATGCACCCGCATCCGAAGTCCCAGGTCGAGCGTCATCGGCCCGTACTCCACCAGCAGGGAGTTGTCCCCGCTGCGGCGGTAGGTGACCTCCGGCCGCGCCGGTGTCTCCGGCAGCCGGCCGAGGACGCCGTCGTCTCCGTCACCACCCGTCGACTCCACCGTGAAGGAGGAACGATGGTTGACCAGGCCGGCCGCCTTGCCCTCCCACACCGGCACGAACCGCACCGTGTCGCCGGGGCGCAACTGGCCGATCTTCCACAGCTCGCCGCTGGCGACCACCGCCGGGCACACGAAGCCGCCCAGCGACGGGCCGTCGGGGCCGAGGATGATCGGGGTGTCGCCTGTGAAGTCGAGCGATCCCACCGTGTACGGGGTGTCGTGGATGTTCGAGGGATGCAGCCCGGCCTCGCCACCGTCGGCACGGGCCCAGGTCGGCTTGGGACCGATCAGGCGTACGCCGGTGCGAGCCGAGTTGTGGTGCACCCGGTAGCTCGCGGAGTAGAGCTGGTCCAGGTCCGCACGCGTGAAGAACTCCGGGGCGCCGTGCGGGCCCTCGGTGACGCCGATCTCCCAGGTGTTGGTCAGCGCCGGCCGCCGCGACACCGGGGTCGCCGCCGGCTGCGCCTGCGGGTCGACCGCGGTTCCGGGACGGAGCACGTCGCCGCGCTGGAGCGTACGCCCGGCGTGCCCGCCGAACCCGCCCAGCGTGAACGTCGAGGCACTGCCCAGATACTCAGGTACGTCCAGGCCACCCCGGACCGCGATGTAGGTCCGCAGCCCGGGCCCGTCGGTGCGACCCAGCGTCAACGTCGACCCCGCGGGGAGCTCGATCGGCTCCCACTGCGGGGCAGGGACGCCGTCGACGCTGACCGGCATGGGGGCACCGGTCACGCAGACGACGGCGGGATCGGAGAAGACCAGCGTCGGTCCGTTGGCCGTCGCGCGGCCCGTCGCCAGCGGCACCGTGACCTCGAGACCCGGGGCACCCCGGTGGTTGCCGACGGCCAGGTTGGCCTCGGCGAAGGAGACCGGGTCGAACGGACCTGAGGGAGGCACGCCGACCTGCCAGTAGCCCACCCGGCCGGGGAGGTCCTGGACGGTGGTGAGCACGCCCGGGTCGAGCACGTCGATCCGCGGATCGGGGTCCCCACCGCGGCCCTCCTTGGCACATTCGGCCAGCGTCGAGGTCGAGTGCGTGGCCGAGCGGAGCTCGGCGTACGTCGTCATCGCGCGCAGCGCCGAGACGTTGGTGACGATCCCGTCGATCCGAGTCTGCGCGAGCGCGTCGCCCAGCCTGTCCAGCGCCTCGTCGCGGGTCGCGCCGGTGGCGATCACCTTGGCGAGGAGCGGGTCGTAGTGGGGCGAGACCTCGAGCCCGGTCTCGATCCAGGAGTCCACCCTGACGCCGTCGCTCGGCTCCGGCAGGAGAGCCCGCGTGACCAGGCCGGACGACGGCATCGAGTCCTTGGCCGGGTCTTCGGCGTAGACCCGTGCCTCCACGGCGTACGCCTGGGGTGCTGGGCACTTGCGGAAGAGCTCGTCGGGCAGGGCGGTGACGCCGTCGCGAGCCAGGCGCAGCATGAGCTCGACGATGTCGATGCCCATCACCTGCTCGGTGACCGCGTGCTCGACCTGGAGGCGGGTGTTCATCTCCAGGAAGGAGATCTGCTCCCGGCCCGGGTCGTAGACGAACTCCACGGTCCCCGCCGAGCGGTAGGAGACCGACTTGGCGAGCTGGCGTGCGGAGTCGTGCAGGACCGTTCGTACGTGCTCAGGAAGGGAAGGCGCGGGCGCCTCCTCGATCACCTTCTGGTTGCGGCGCTGCAGCGAGCAGTCGCGGTCACCGAGGACAGCGACCTGGCCCTCGCCGTCACCGAAGATCTGCACCTCGACGTGGCGGGCCGGCCGCACCAGGCGCTCCAGGAACACCCCGGCGGTCCCGAAGCTGGTCTGGGCGAGCCGCGCGACACGCTCGAACGCAACCCTCACGTCGGATTCCGAGCTGCATGCGGTCATCCCGATGCCGCCACCGCCGCCGGTCGCCTTGACCATCACCGGCAGCCCGATCCGGGCGGCCTCCTCGGCCGCCTCGTCCGGACCGGAGAGCAATCCCGTGCCTGCCAGCATCGGCACCCCGGCGTTCTCGGCGAGCCGCCGGGCCGAGTGCTTCTCGCCGAAGGCGCTGATCTGCTCGGGCGTCGGGCCGACGAACCGCAACCCCGCCGCTTCCACCTCACGGGCGAACGCGGCGCTCTCGGACAGGAAGCCGTAGCCGGGATGGAGCAGCCCCGCGCCGGTGCGCAGGGCTGCTGCGATGATCAGGTCGCCACGGAGGTAGGAGTCCCGTGCGGGCGCGGAGCCCAGACAGACGGCCTCGTCGGCCTCCCGCACGTGTGGTGCCGCCCGGTCGGCCTCGGAGAAGACCGCGACCGTACGCATGCCGAGCTCGCGCGCGGTGCGCATCACCCGGCGGGCGATCTCCCCTCGGTTGGCGACCAGAACGGTGTCGACGGATGGCCCACCGCTCACTGGCCGACCTCGTAGTCGACGTCGGGCTCGGTGACGATCATCCGCAGCGGAGTCGGGTTGAAGTCGTTGCAGGGGTTGTTCATCTGCGGGCAGTTGGAGATCAGCACGAGCGTGTCGATCTCCGCGCGCAGCGCGACCCTCTTCCCCGGCGCCGACATGCCGTCGACGATGCCGAGGGAGCCGTCCTCCTCCACGGGCACGTTCATGAACCAGTTGATGTTGGAGACGATGTCGCGCATGCCGAGCCCGTGCTTGGCACCCTCGGTCAGGAAGTTCTCCCGACAGCCGTGGTGATACATCACGTGGTGGCCGTAGCGCAGCGTGTTGGACTCGCGCGAGCAGGCGCCGCCGATGGTGTCCTGGCGGTCGATCTCGTTGTCGACGACGGTCATCAGGGCACGACCGAGGTTGCTGCGCAGCACGGTCCCGGTGCGGATGTAGGCGTTGTCCTGCCACGCGAGCGTGTCCGGAGCGCTGTAACGCTCGTCGGTGTGGTGCGCGTTGTAGAGCAGGCAGTCACCCGACTGGTTGCCGCCGACATCGACGATCGTCAACACCTGCCCGGCACGTACGACACCCGACCACGAGGCCCGCGGAGCCACCTGCTCGTCCAGCACGACGGCACCCGGCACCAGCGGATCACCCCACTCCAGGTGAGTGCCGTCGGCGTACGACGCCCCGACCGGGACGCTGGAGACCAGCTGCCCGTCGGGCGTCAGATAGGTGGTCACAGGGACGGGAATGGTCGTCACAGGCCTCATCACCGGGTTGTCGATCGTGGTTGTCACAGTCCCCGAGCCTCCGCATAGTCGATCGTGTTCAGATAAGCCCGCCGAACCTCGGGAGAGGCGTCGAAACGCTCGTCCGCCGGGGTGGTGGGAGTGCTTTCCGGCGTACGCCAGGCGTGCACGCGCAGCGGCCCGACGACGTAGCCCGGACGGGGGTCGCGCGGGTGCGGCACGTTGGCGATCAGCACGATCAGGGGCAGCTCGGCCACGAGCTCGACCGACGTCCCGGCACCTGACGAGCCGAACCACTCGAAGCTCCCGTCCGAGGCGACCCGGACTCCTTGGAAGAACGAGACCGAGGGAGGTACGTCGGCCGGCCCGAGTCCGTGCTTGGCGGCCGCCTTCACGAACAGATCACGGCCCGCGGGCGCAGGCCCCTCGGGCAGCGCGGTGCCGTAACGCAGCACGTTCCACGCGGCGGTGCTCGTGCCGCAGAACGCGTCGTGCCGGCCCGAGGTGTCGGCGACGATCGTGGCGAGCACCCGGCCGTCACCGGAGAGCAGCGGGTGGCCGGCACCGAGGTAGGCCTGCCACGGGATCTTCTGGGTGTCCGCGACGTTGAGCCGCTCGGTCGGCTCGAGCGCGTTGTAGACGAGGGTGTGGGCACAGGCCTCGCCCGTCGGGTCCTCGAGCCGGAACCGCGTGCCTCGCGCGAGCACCTTGTGGGTGTATCCGCCGGGGGCGACCGTCTCGGCCCAGGTCAGAGCGTCCGGGTCGACGTCCTCCGGACAGAACGGGCTCGCCGACGCCGGTAGGTACGGCATCCAGTCGCTGACCTGCCCCCCTTGCGCGCGAGCGTCTGCCCGTGCGTTCAGCACCGTGTCCGTGCTGTGGTCTGCAGCTAGCGCCACCCGGGTCCTCCTTGAAGCATGATTAACCTGTCGACTGACAGGTAAGCATGTAGGTCAAGGGCGTCGGGGGCAAACCAAGACTGTTGGAAACCTGAGTCCGAAATGTGGGGTCGGAGTCGGAAAAATTCTTCCCTGTCGGTCGATCGATTCTTACCGTTTTCAGTCGGCACTGGCTAGGGGGGCGGAGCATTTGCTGCCGATTTCCCGCGTGCGGTGCCGCCTGATGGAGCGAACTCCTCGAAGAGGTGACCAGCCCTACGGACGAGAAAACTGTCAAACGACAGGTAACAGGCCCGGTGTGATTTCAGACACCGTTCCGATGGCACTCCGGCGCCGTGCCGAGGAGCGGACCGAATTGCGGGGCGGATCGCTGGTTCGGCTGACATCGACCCCCAGGAGTGGGACCCTGACCCACAACGGACAGTCACCTCGAGACGCTCGACAGGCCGGTGCCGGGCTCAGCCCGAGATCAGCGGGACGATCTCTTCGAACCCCACGGCACCACATTGCCGGAGACGAACGTCCGCGATTCGGACCCTTCGCGCGGCATCGGGATCCCGATCATCCCGACGAGCTCGTTCAGGTCGCTGATCGTCGGTCCGCTCCACTCGGGATCCGGGGCGAAGGCGACGTCATCTCGACAAGCTCGATACACCGCCTCGTCGAGTTCCTCGAGCGCGCCAGCACGGAACCGCACCGTCCGCATCCCGACCGCCTCGGCCCCGCTGAGCTCGTGGTCGGCGCCGGCGCCGACGTAGACGCACTCATCGGTATGCACCTCCAGAGCCGCCGCGGCGACGAGGTAGGCGCCCGAGTCCGGCTTGCGTACGCCGGTCTGGCAGGAGAACGAGACAGCGTCCAGGTGGGCCGCGAGCGGGCTCTGCTGCCAAATCGCGACCGTCTCGGCCCCACAGTCGGCGACGAGGCCGAGCTTGAACCCTCGCCTGCGCAGCGACTCGAGCGCAGGCAGGGCCCAGGTCGCGGCATGCAGGGAGAGCGCGTAGTTCAGTCGCCGCGAGATCGCGCGCTCCACCTGGGACTCGGTCGGCGACCCGCCGACCCGTCGGGCGAGGTAGCGCACGGTGTGGTGTACATCGGCCATCAGACCGCGTACGCGCTCGTCGAAGGTGTCCGCGACCGCGGCCGCGAACGCATCGGGGTCGACGCAGAGATCCGCGCCCATCCCCCTGGCCACCGCGTCGCGCTCGGCGGGATGACCGCTCGGGACGAGGGTGTCGTGCAAACCGAAGAGGACCGCGCGCACCCCGGCCTCGTCCATGAATTCAGCCTAACCACGATCGGATCTCGACTGCGGGAATTCAGCCAAGGGACCGCCGACCCACCCGAGTGGGGCCGCGTGAGGTCTCTGGCCTAGACTGGAGCCACGAAGGGGAGTAGTCCTCAACAGTCGCGTCGACATACTGGCCTCAGAGCCCGGCGCGATCGGCCACGAAAGTGGCGGACGAGACCTTCGACCAAGCACCCGTGTATCTACGTGACGGTGCTGGTCGAAGGATCTCCACCCCACGTGCGGATGCCTCCGGCCGGCGCCGGAGAGGAACCCTGTGTACGCCTTCCTGCTTTCCACCGCGGTCATCTTCGTCGCCGAGCTCGGCGACAAGAGCCAGCTCATGGCGATGACCTTCGCCACCCGCTACCGGGCTCGAGACGTGATCATCGGGATCACCGCCGCCACCGCGATCGTCCACCTGGCTTCGGTCGGCATCGGCGCCCTCATCGGTGACGCCTTCGCCGAGCACCAGCACTACATCACCATCGTCGCCGGGATCGCCTTCCTGTTCTTCGCGGGATGGACCCTGCGGGGCGACGAGCTCACCGAGGACGAGGCCAAGAAGGCCCGCAACAGCCGGGGCATGGCGATCATCGCCGTCGGGATCGCGTTCTTCCTGGCCGAGCTCGGTGACAAGACGATGCTCGCGACGATCACCCTGGCCACCCAGGAGGGCTGGCTCGGCACCTGGATCGGCTCCACCGTCGGGATGGTCGCGGCCGACGCGCTCGCCATCGGGGTGGGCGCGCTCCTGGGCCGCAAGCTCCCCGAGAACGTGATCAAGTACGGCGCCGCCGCGCTGTTCGCGATCTTCGGGATCATCCTCGTCATCGATGGCGTCGTGAATCTCTAATGGCGCGCTAGGCCTCAGGACTGGTCGAGCGACTTGATCCGGCGGTTCAGGTAGCGCTGCTCCGGCACGCTCTGCGTCAGCCGGGCCGCCAGCACGTAGTGCTCCCGGGCAGTCGCGACGTCGCCGGACTGCTCGAGCAGGTGCGCCAGCACGGCATGGGCGCGATGGTGTCGCTGCATCGCCGGGTGCTCCAGCAGGTCGCGTACGATCTCGATCCCGTGCTCGGGGCCGAGACTCATCGCCACGGCGACGGCCCGGTTGAGCGTGACCGCCGGCGAGGGCGCGACCTGCGCGAGCATCCCGTAGAGCAGGTTGATCTGGAGCCAGTCGGTGGCCTCGTACGACTCTGCCTCGGCATGGACCGCGGCGATCGCGGCCTGGAGCTGGTAGCGGCCCACCGGCCCTTCAGGGAGTACGTCCTCCAGCAGCTCGACACCCTCACGGATCAGCTCCTGGTCCCACTGCGAGCGGTCCTGGTCCTTGAGCGGGATCAGGTCGCCGAGGTGGTCGACGCGACCGCACGAGCGGGCCTGGGTCAGCAGCATCAGCGCGAGCAGGCCGGTGGCCTCGTCGTGCTCCGGGAGCACGCCGCGCACGATCCGGGTCAACCGGATCGCTTCGTCGGTGAGCTCGATGCCCTGCAGCTCAGGGCCACTGGTGCGGGTGTGGCCCTCGTTGAAGATCAGGTGGCAGACGTCGAGAACGCACGCGATCCGCTCGGGCAACTCGTCGGGCGCCGGCGAGCAGAACTTCTCGTCCTTCAGCGTCGCCCGCGCCCGGCTGAGCCGCTGCCCCATGGTCGCATCCGGAACCAGGTACGCAGCCGCGATCTCCGACGTCGTCAGACCGCCCACACACCGCAGCGTGATCGCCACCTGGGAGGGGCGGCGCAGCGCGGGATGGGCGCACATCATCATCAGCCGCAGGGAGTCGTCGTAGGCCGAGCCGATCTCCACGGCCGCGGGGTCCGGGTCGTCGAGCCGCCGGGCGATCCCGTCGGCGACCTCTCGCCGGGTCCGCGCCGTGTCCGCGCGCAGCTGGTCGATCAGGCGTCGATGAGCCACCCGGATCAGCCACGCCCGCGGGTCGACCGGCAGGCCGTCGCGCGGCCATCTCTGGCTGGCGGCGATCAGCGCCTCCTGGGCCGCGTCCTCGCAGTCGGGGAGGTCGGGATGGACCCGCAGCAGGGCGCCGAGGACGTGGGCGGACTCCTGCCGCCACACGTCCTCGACTCCCGTGACCGTCATGTCAGTAGGTTGCCACCGGCCGCAGCTCGACGGTCTCACCGGGGCCGCTGAAGCTGCGTACGACCTCTTCGGCTCTCTCCTGAGACTCCACGTCGATCAGGAAGAAGCCGGCCAGATGCTCCTTGGCCTCCGAGTAGGGACCGTCGGTGGCGATCGGCTCGCCAGCCTCCCACCGGTAGAGCTTGGCCGAGGCCGGATCCGCGAGCGGCTGCCCGCCGAGGAGCTCACCGTTGGCCGAGAGCTCCTCCATGATCCCCTCGAAGGCCGCGTTGAGCTTTTCCCTGGCCGCCTGCGGCAGCGACTGGAGCTCGGGGATGAAGTCACCGGTCGGGTGGCCCCACGGCTGCGGGTTGGAATGGATCAGGATGACGTACTTCATGCTCTTCCCTTTCGTCGGCGCCTTCCGTAGGCGTGCTTACGGGGATACGTCGGAGCCGATCGGCGTAGTTCTACATGGTCCCAGAAGCGAGCCGTCGACGTGTGCGAATAGGGGTGCGGCGCCACGACCTGCCCATCGCAACTTCCGTGCCGCGGAGCGGGCTCCTGAGGCGGAACAGCCTGCAGCGACCGTCACCGATGTGGAAGGGTGACCGGTTGTGAATCCGGGAACGTTCGAAGCCATCGACGAACGTCTTGTCTCCACCCTCGACGACCTGCTCGACCAGCCGACGCTGGAGCCCGGGATCGTCGTCAACGCGCTCTTCAACCGGTTGGTGACCGCCGTGCTGAGCGTGCCCGAGTCGGAGGCCGAGACCGTGCTGGCCGCGCTGCCGCCCTCGCGGTCACCGGCCGTCTTCCGATCGGTCGCGTCCGCGGGCGAGCACGCGCTCGAGCGGGTCTGGGCCGACCGGATCGCGCACTCCCCCGACCCCGCCGCGGCGTTCGCCCACTTCCCCTACCGCGAGAACTATCGGCTCCTCGTGGAGATGGAGCTGGAGGCCGTACGCCGCCAGGGCACCGTCCCGCGGCACGTCCTGCTCCTCGGCTCGGGGCCGCTCCCCCTCACCGCGCTCTGCCTGGCCGAGCAGGGCGTCGCGGTGCACTGCGTCGACCACGACGCCGAGGCGATCCGGCTCTCCTCCGCCGCGTTCGGCCGCCTGGGGGCCGTCGGTGTGACGTTCGAGCACGCCGAAGCCGCCGCCGCCACGCCACCGCGCCCCGCCGACGTCGTACTTCTCGCCGGCCTGGTCGGCTCCGACGATGCTGCGAAGGCCGCGGTGCTCGACAAGGCAGTCACCGCTCTCGCCCCGGGCGGCCTCGTCCTGGCGCGGAGCGCCCGCGGGCTGCGTACGCTGCTCTACCCGAAGGTCGGTCCGCAGGCTCTGGCCGGCCTGGACGTGGTCGCCGAGGCCGACCCCGAGGTCGACGCCCCGGGAACCGACGTGATCAACAGCGCGATCCTCGCGCGCCCCTAGAGCACGGGGTCGAGGACCTCGGCCTTCAGCTGTGCCGCCCGCTCGATCCGCTCGGCACCGGTCTCGCCGAGATTCCAGGTCGGCAGGATGAACTCGTCGAACCCCGCCGCGACATAGCGGCCGATCAGGTCCTGCAGCTCACCGGCCGAACCGGTCTGCGTTCTGGCGAAGCCCGGATTCGCACCGTCGAGGTCGAGCATGAAGTTGGTGGTCGTCTTGATCGTCGCGGGGTCGCGACCCACCTGCTCGCACGCCTCCAGGAGCTTGGCCCGCACCGCGCCGGCACTCTCGGGGGTGCCCCAGGTGTTCCACTCGTCGGCGTGCCGGGCGACGACGCGCAGCATCCGCGGGCCCTTGGCGCCGACCAGGATCGGCAGGGGCGAGGCCACCGGCTTCGGCTCGCACGGAGCGTCGGTGAGCTGGAAGTGTGTCCCCTCGAAGGTCGTACGCGGCTTGTCGAGCAGCGACCGGGTGACCTCGATCGCCTCCTCGAACCGGTCGACCAGCACCTTCGCGCCCGGCAGGTCGATGCCGTACACCTTGTGCTCGTTGATCTGCCAGCCGGCACCCATGCCGAGCACGAACCGCCCGCCGGCGATGTGGTCGATCGTCGCGGACCTGTTCGCGAGCAGCGCCGGATGATGGATCGTCGTCGGGGAGACGAGGGGACCGATGCGTACGTTCTCGGTGGTCGCGGCCAGCGCCGGGAGAACCCCCCACACCTCGTGCATCGGCCCGTCGTCGATGGCCTCGGAGCCGGTGTTGGGCATGTAGTGGTCGGCGAACCAGACGCCGTACCACCCTGCCTGGTCAGCCGCCTGCGCCTCGGCAAGGATGTCAGCAGTGGGAACGGCAGGACTGGGCCACAGCGAGATCTTCACGACCCCAACCTACCCACGAGCGAAACTCCCCTTCGCCAAAATATTCGAGCGGGATTCTTGGCAGGGTTGTCGATCCCGCGTAGACCTCGTTCGACCAAGGGATGAACGGGCCGGCAAGACGGCCCCACCGACACAGGAGAATCCGAGATGCCGAAGTACATGCTGATCTGGCGCACCATCGACGAGGACAAGCAGAACGCCGCGATGGCCGCCATCCCCTTCGAGCAGATGCTCGAGAAGATGGGGAAGCTCAACGACGAGCTCATCAAGTCGGGCGTGCTGCTCGCGATGGAGGGGCTGGACCCGGAGGAGCACACCGTCGTCACCTACACCGACGCCGAGGAGGCACCGGTGGTCACCGACGGTCCCTACGGCGAGACCAAGGAGCTCTTCGGGGGCTTCTACCTGATCTCGGTCGGTTCGAAGGAGGAGGCGGTCGAGTGGGCCAAGCGGGTCGGTGGCTTCCCCGGTTCCGCCGTCGAGGTCCGCCGGGTGCCCACGATCGACGAGTTTCCGCAGGACAACCCGTGGATCCAGAAGGAGCTCGACTGGCGGACCAAGAACGGGCAGCTCTGACGGCCGAGACTGCCGGAGAAGACACCGATGAGTGACGCGACGCGTGCCGTCGAGGCGATCTGGCGCATCGAGTCCGCCCGCATCGTCGGCGCGCTCGCGCGCTACACCGGCGACTTCGCCCTCGCCGAGGACGCGGCCCAGGAGGCCCTCGCCGAGGCGCTGGTCTCCTGGCCACGCGACGGCCAGCCGGCCAACCCGGTCGGCTGGCTGATGACCACCGCCAAGCGGCGGGCGATCGACACGATCAGGCGCGCCGGGGTCCAGCGCGAGAAGTACGAGGCGATCGCCCATGACCAGGACGAGGCGTACGCCGACGACCTGGACGTCGAGCGGATCGACGACGACGTCCTCGCGCTGATGTTCGTCTCCTGCCACCCGGTGCTGTCCAAGGAGGCCCGGGTGGCGCTCACGCTCCGGGTCGTCGGCGGCCTCAGCAGCGAGGAGATCGCCCGGGCGTTCCTGGTCCCGGTGCCGACGATCCAGGCTCGGATCACCCGCGCGAAGAAGACGATCGCGGCCGCGAAGGTCCCCTTCGAGGTGCCCTCGCCAGACGAGCGCCGCCAGCGGCTCGCCGGCGTGCTCAACGTCCTCTACCTGATCTTCACCGAGGGCTCCACCGCCACGTCCGGCGAGGACCTGATCCGCACCGACCTCGCCCGCGAGGCGCGGAGACTGACCCGGGTGCTGATCGGCGTACTGCCTGACGAGCCGGAGGCGTACGGCCTGCTTGCGCTCATGGAGCTGACCGCCTCCCGCTTCCCCGCCCGCACCGATGCCGACGGTGACCCGGTCCTCCTCGAGGACCAGGACCGAACCCGGTGGGACCAAGGAGCCGTACGCCGCGGCCTGGCCGCCCTCGAGCAGGCGACCCCACGAGGGCTCGGTCCCTATGGCCTCCAGGGCGCGATCGCGGCCACCCACGCGGCCGCCGACTCGGTAGAGACCACCGACTGGGAGCGGATCATCCTCCTCTACGAGGCCCTCGGCCGGATCGCGCCCAACCCGATCGTCGACCTCAACCGCGCCGTGGCGGTCGCGATGGCCCACGGACCGCTGCGGGGCCTGGAGATCGTCGACCGGCTCGCCGACCCGATCACAGGGGCAGGGTGGCTCGACCACACCCATCTCCTTCCGACCGTACGCGGAGAGCTGCTGCGCCGACTGGGCCGAACCGTCGAGGCGCGCGAGGAGCTGGAGCGTGCGGCAGGGATGTGTACGAACGAGCGAGAGCGTGCGGTCCTGCAGCAGAAAGTCGCTGATCTTACCTAAAACGGGGTATACCTGACGCTCATGTCACAAGCAGCGAGGACCGAGACGTCCGAAACCCCGCGCTGGCGGATCCTGGGGCCCGGTCTCGTGGTGGCCGCCACCGGTGTCGGCGCCGCCGACCTGGTCGCCACCCTGATCGCCGGCAGCAAGTACGGCTACGCCCTGCTCTGGGCCGTGATCGTCGGCTGTGTCCTGAAGGTGGTCCTGGTCGAGGGCGCCGGGCGCTACAGCCTGGCCACCGGCGAGACGATCTTCCAGGGATGGCGCCGCCTGGGCATCTGGACGACGATCTACTTCGGCCCCTACATCGTGATCTGGGGCTTCATCTACGGCGCCGCGGCCATGGCCGGCACCGGCCTCTCGCTGGCGGCGCTGTTCTCGTTCGCCTCGGTGAAGTTCTGGGGCATCCTCTCCGGCCTGATCGGTCTCGCCATCGTGTGGGCGGGCCGATACGGCCTCTTCGAGAAGTTCCTCGCGGTCCTCGTGGGGATCATGTTCGTGACCATGGTCGGCGCCGCTCTGGTGACCCTGCCCAACCTTCCCGAGCTCCTCACCGGCCTGGCCCCCACCATCCCGGAGGGCTCGCTGGTCAACATCCTCTCGGTCGCCGGCGGTGTCGGCGGCACGATCACCCTGGCCGCCTACGGCTACTGGCTGCGGGAGAAGGGCTGGAGCACCCCGCAGTTCATGCGCGTGATGCGGATCGACAACACCACGGCGTACGTCGTGACCGGCATCTTCGTCGTCGCGACCCTCATCGTCGGCGCCGAGCTGCTCTACTCGGCCAACATCGCCATCGGCACCGGTGACCAGGGCATGCTCGACCTGTCCCGGGTGCTCTCCGACCGCTACGGCAACTGGTTCGGCAAGCTCTTCCTGATCGGCTTCTGGGCCGCGGCGATGTCGTCCCTGGTCGGCGTCTGGAACGGCGTCAGCCTGATGTTCGCGGACTTCATGGGCACCATCCGCGGACGTGCGGACGAGCCCGAGGCCAAGAGTGGCGGCCTCTGGTACCGCTCCTACATCCTGTGGCTCACCTTCCCGCCGATGATCTGGCTCCTGCTGGCCGACGAGCCGACCTGGCTGATCCTCATCTACGGAGTCCTCGGCGCGTTCTTCATGCCGTTCCTCGCCGTCACCCTGCTCTGGCTCCTCAACACCGGCCACACCCCGGCGGAGTGGCGCAACAAGTGGGTCTCCAACATCGGCCTCATCATCTGCGCCCTGCTCTTCGCCTGGCTCGCCTTCGACCAGATCCGCACGACCATCACCGACCTGCTCGGCTGACGCCGAGTCGGCTCGAACTGACCGAAAACCCCGCCGAGTCGGCTCGTCATGACGAGCCGACTCGGCGCCTTTTCTTGTCAGGATGAGCCGACTCGGCTTCTGGACGGTTACGCCTGCGCCTTGCCGATCCGCCAGTAGCCGACGAACGTGATCCGCGACTTGGGCACGCCGAGCGACACCAGATGGCGCCTGCCCTCGGCCGGGATCGTCCGCTCACCGACGAGGTAGGCCGAGAGCGTGGCCGGCGCCTCGGGGATGTACGCCTTCACCTCGGCGATCGCCAGCGTCCCAGGCTGCTCGGTGGAATCAGCTCGAGCGAGCCAGCGCACCTCGACCCCCTCAGGCCCGGAGACGTCCTGGACGTCGGCCATGTCCGGAATCTCGATGATCGCCAGGCCGCGCGCGTCGCGGGGCATGTCTCGGAGGATCCCGACGATCGCCGGAAGCGCGGACTCGTCCCCGACGAGCAGATGGAACGATGCGTCCGGAGCGAAGTCGAAGCCCGTGCCCTGGTCCATGAGCACGACCCGTTCGCCGGCCTGTGCGGTACGCGCCCACGGGCCCGCGATCCCGAGATCCCCGTGCACGACGAAGTCGACGTCGATCTCACCCAGCTCGGGCCGGTGCTCACGCACGGTGTAGTTGCGCAGCGGCGGCCGGTCGCCATGCCTCATGTACTTGAAGTAGTCGATCGTCCCAAGCTTCTCGGGCACCACATCGAAGTTGGTGGACTCCCCACCGGGCCGCGGCAGGAAGAGCCGGAACCACTGGTCGAAGCCGCGCTGCGGGAAGCGTCTCAGGTCATCACCTCCCAGAGTGAGCCGCACCATGTGCGGCGTGACCTGCTTGTTGTGCAGCACCTCGGCCGCGTACACGCCCTTCAGCTTTCGGCCGTCGTCGAATCCCATGCCAGCTCCATCCTCTTAAGTAAGGCTTACCTTACCTACGCTGCCAAGCGGGTCCGCGAGACCAAAGTCGGTTGACGCGTTCAGCGTCCAGGTCAAGGCTGTTCGGCATGCCCGCCGTCGAGCTTTCCGGCTGGAAACGCAACGCAGCGATCTTCCTCGCCGGCCAAACTGTCTCCCTGCTCGGCTCGATGCTGGTGATGTACGCCGTGATGTGGCATCTCACCATCGAGACCCGCTCCGGGTCGGTGCTGATGCTGAGCCTCGTCTTCGGGATGCTCCCGCAGGCGTTCATGTCGATCTTCGGCGGCGTCTGGGCCGACCGGCATCACCGCAAGTTCCTCATCATGGGCTCCGACGCCACGATCGCGGTCGCCACGCTGATCCTGGCCGGCCTGATGGCCAGCGGGATCGACGACCTGTGGATCATCTATCTCGCGCTGGCCATCCGTTCGATCTTCGCCGGGATCCAGATGCCTGCGGTCACCGCGATGATCCCGCAGATCGCGCCGGAGTCCCAACTGCTCCGGATCAATGGAGCGTTCCAGACCATCCAGTCCGCGATGGCGCTCCTCGCCCCGGCACTCGCCGCGGTCATCTACGCCAGCATGGACATCGTCGCCGTCTTCTTCATCGATGCCATCACGGCCCTCATCGGCGTCGGTCTGCTGGCCCTCGTCCCGGTCGCCCGTCTCGTACGCCCCGATCAGGGCAAGGTCTCCTACTTCGGTGACCTCCGCGCCGGCCTGAAGTACGTCTCCACCCACGCGCACGTGCGTTGGATCCTCGTCCTGTTCACGCTGGTCATGGTGATGGTCGGAGCCCCTTCGTACCTCACCCCGCTCATGGTCACGCGCACCTTCGGCGACGAGGTCTGGAAGCTCACCGCGAACGAGCTGTTCTGGGGCTTCGGCATGCTGGCCGGCGGTGCGGCCATGGCCACCTTCGGGCCCAAGATCATCCACCGCATGCGCTTGATGGTCGGTTCTGTCGTCCTCATCGGACTGTTCGTCGTCGGCCTCGGAGTCTCCACGAACATGTGGGTCTTCTTCGTCTTCGGTCTGCTCATCGGGTTCGCCTTCTCAGCGCTGAGCGCTCCCGCGATGACGATCCTCCAAGAGCGCGTCGAGCCGGAGATGCAGGGACGGGTCTTCGGCATCGTCGGCATCGTCATGTCGGTTGCCATGCCACTCTCGATGGTGGTCTTCGGTCCGCTCGCAGATCAGTTCTCGGTCGAGTCGCTGCTCGTGCTCGCCGGCCTGCTGCTCTTCCTCATGGTCGCCGGCATCCTCGCCATCCCTGGCGCTCGCCGGTCATTGACCGAGGTCGACGTCCCCAAGGAACAGCCCGTCGTTCCTGCTGCCTCGATCACGCCGGACGAGGAACCCTCTCAGGGCACCAAATGACAGCTGCCCGGCACCTCGAGGGCACCGGGCAGCTGGAGAAGCTCTGGATCAGCGGCTGGTGACCAGCTTGATGGCCACGCCGAGACCCACGGCAACGACGGCGGCGATGAGCAGCTTCTTGACCATGGGAACTCCTAATTCGAGAGGTTTGGTACGGACTGCAACTATGACATTGGACCTCGCGAGGCTGCCTACGTCAACCGGGCGTGGCGCGAAGTGACCGCCACAATCATCTCGACAAGCTCGATACAACGCATCTCGACAAGCTCGAAAACGGGTACAAATGGCAGCAGGGCCACCTCCGAAGAGGTGGCCCTGCGCAAAGTTATGTCCGGCGGCGTCCTACTCTCCCACAGCCTCTCGGTTGCAGTACCATCGGCGCTGAAGGGCTTGACTTCCGGGTTCGGGATGGGACCGGGTATTTCCCCTTCGCTATGGCCGCCGTAACTCTAGAGATCACGCTTCCCCATCCGGGGAGGTGACCAAACCTGTGTTACAACAGTTGGTTGTGGACGCGAGACTTGACGGTCTTCGTTTGTTGTCTTTGTTGAGGGTTTATGAAAGATAAGCCCTCGGCCTATTAGTACCGGTCGGCTGGGCATCACTGCTGTACACCTCCGGCCTATCAACCCCATAGT